>JBEGVB010000097.1:0-2557 GCA_041178545.1 Planctomycetota bacterium | reverse complement strand
GATCACGGCGTATCACTCGATCACGAAGCGCAGCTTGGTGGCATCCTTGCCCTTGCAACGCTCGTTCATGAAGGTGTCGAAGCGCTTGCGGAGGTCGTCCGGCGTGGCTGGCGAGCCGCCTTGCAGGAGAGCCTGCTTGATCTCGTCGCCCTTGACCGCGATCTTCTCTAGCCCCGACAGCGCCTCTTGCACGGCGTTGGCAAACTCGGCGGTCATCGGGTCCGGCAGCTTGCGTGAGGCCAGGAAGGCATCGATCAGCTTCTTGGACGCGGGCGGCAGCAGACCCAAGCTGTCCTGCGTGAACGGGTCTTCCAGGTTCTCCAACAGGGTCTGCTGCCAGTTGGTCACCAATGTGTCCAGATCGTCGTCCAGCTTGTGCAGGCGGTTGGCTGCCGGGATCAGTTCCAACTGTTCGGCGGACGGGCGGAACTGGCAGTGCGGGCAGACGGCTGCGGTGACCAGCGTCGGCTCATCCAGCGACGAACAACTCTTCAGTCCGTTGAGGGACTCCTCGAAGGCAGTGAGCTGGCTGGTGGGCATCAGCGACACACCAGCCAGGACTCGCAGCGCCAACAGGCGGTCGTCCTTGCGCAGGGCGTTGCGGGTCTTGTCCTCGGCTACACCGAGCCGCGCCTTGCTGTGGCTGGCGATGTAGGCCGTGATGTAGTCCTTCTTGAGCTGGTTCAGCGTCTGCCGGTATTCGGCAGCGTGTTCGGCCGTGCGGTCCTGGCTGAGCTTCTCCTGCAGCGCCTTGCGTGCGGCCTCTGCCTGTTTCACCCACGTGTGCTCGGCAGGCAGCACCATCTCGGCCTGCGAGAGGTAAGACGCCGTGCTGCCCAGCTCGACCACCAACTCAAGCAAGCGCTCGACGGCGGCCAGGACTTCCAGATTCTTTTTCTGGCCATCGAGGTCTTCCTGCGTGACACGCAGGTTCTTGAGCTTGCCGACGGTGTTGTACGGCGCCAGCGACTCGGTGAACTTCTTCAGCGAATCGAGCCGGGCGTGCCAGTCCTTGGCTTCTTCCTCGCGCAGCAGGTTCTGGCCCCAGAAGCCGAGCTTGCCTTGCTGCAGGTCGGAGCCAGCCTTGAGTACACGCGGCACCAGTGCACTGACCTTCTCCTGCAGCTTGATGACCGGCTCGGTGTCGCCCTGGCTGGCCTTTTGGGCCAGGCCGGAGGGCAGGTCGAACAGCTCGAACAAGGCGCGCAGTACCGCGAGGTTGAGCTCCTTGGGCGCCTCGACATGCTTGAACTGCTTGAGCTCTTCGATTGATCGCTCAGCCAGTTGCCCCAGCTTGCCGGAGTCGATCTTGTCGCCGGTGATCGACAGCACGATGTCGCCGGAGTAGACCAAGCCGCCCAGCACAGTGACCAGCAGATCGGGCTCCAGCCGGTATTTGATGGGCGCGAAATACTCGACGTCCGACGTGCCCGAGAGCAGTTCGCTGCGGTTGAGCACCTGGCCGTGGCCCTTGGCCTTGAGGCGGTTCAGCACCTCCTGCGCGTAGCGCGAGTTGGCCGGGTCGACGCGATCGCCGTCGAGCAACTCCAGGGCATCGAGGATGGCTGCCGCATCCTTGGTGCGGGTGCCGCCAGCCAGTGCACGCAGCGCGTTGCCAATCAGCTGTTTACGGTTGGCCTCAGTCACCAGCACCGAGAAAGTGGGGTATTCCGGCGAAAGATCGACGAAGCGCTGTCCGAGCACCAGGCCGGAGATGACGTTCACCACGTCGCGGAAGTTGATGCGTTCGTCCGCACCCAGCCGCGCCCGGTCACGCAGCGACACGCCTTTGGCCCACTCCTGCAGGTTCTTTTTCTTGCCCTGGTAGGTGACCTCGAAGGCGGTCATCTGCTTTTCCTGCAGCCACTTGCTCATAGCGCGCAGGAAGTCTTGCGCCTTGGATAGGTAGATGGCCTTGGCGCCGCCACTGGCGGTGGAGGCCAGATCGAGTGATGCCGCGTAGGACGACAGATGACGCTTGAGATCGTCGTCCAGGCCCGTGAGGCGGAAGAACACTTCGTCCGACAGGCTGTTGTCGGTGAACTTCGGCTTGTCGAAGGGCTGGATGAAGTAGACGTAGAAGTCGCGTTCCGGCTGCGCCGTGGGGCGATCGTTCGGGGCGCCAAAGAACAGGTAGCCCATGCGTTCGACACGGCGTTCCTGCCACTCGAGCTGGTACTGCCATATCTGGAAGCCGGGATAGCGCAGATCGTCGCTGCACTCCATCAGTGCCTTGACGGCGCTGTAGTAGGCACGATCGAGCGCGTCGTCGGACAGGGCTTCGGCGCGCTTCTCGATCTGCGCGTCGTAGTCGATGTCCTTCTTGAGGTCGAGGTAGTACTGCTCGGTGTCCTGTGCCTTGGAGATGAACTGGCCGTTGACGGTCTTGAGCACTTCCCGCATGACGGTCTGCACCATCGACAGCAAGTTCTCGGCGGGCTCGCCCGGCATGTCTTCCACACCCGGCTGGAACAGACACAGAGCGTCGCGCAGCTCGGCGGCGGTGGGCCCGATGGGAATGTGGATGTCGCCACCCGTGGTCAGGCGGTGCACGGCC
>JBEGVB010000096.1:0-8310 GCA_041178545.1 Planctomycetota bacterium | reverse complement strand
GTCTGGTTGCTCGGTTGCCAGGTCCAGCAACTCATGGGGGTCGCCTCCCACATCGAACAGCTGCGGCCGCTGGCCGCCGTTGGGCTGGATCAGCTTGTGGAGCCTGCCGCTGCCATCCTGCGCGATGGTGATGCTCCACCGGAATCGAAGGCTTGCGGCGGGCGCGTCGAGATCGACGACGTCGTGTTCGAAGATCTCGCCGAACACGGCGTGCCGGCCTGCAAGTGCTGGTGCTGACGCGGGCAGCAGGCTGATCCCCGGCAGGTCGCCTGGTGCCGGGACCCCGCACGCCGCGAGCACCGTGGGGACGATGTCGATGCTGCTCACCGGAGTGCGCGTGTCGACCGCGGGCGCGAGTGCTGCCGGCCAGCGCAGGAGGATCGGGGTCCGGATGCCCGCCTCGTACGGTGAGCGCTTGCTGCGCGGGGCGAATCCCGCCGACTTCTCGTTCTGCAACCACCCGTTGTCCGCGAGGTAGACGACCAGCGTGTTGTGGGCGAGCCCGCGTTCCTCGAGCATCGCCATCAGTTCGCCCACGCACTCGTCCCACCACTCGCACATCGCCCAGTAGCGGGCGACATGGACCGAGTCGGTCAGGGGCAGGTACCGCTCCAACAGGCGCTGTGGAGGCTCGTGCGGCGTGTGGGGCAGCATCGGCGCGAACCACAGGAAGAACGGTTGGGTCCCGGTCTGGTCGAGGAACTCCTCGACCGGCTTCAGGCCCTTCCTGCCGATCGCGAGGCCGGCATCGCCGTGGCGGCCACCGCGAGTCGGGTCACCGTGCGTCATCCCGTCGGTGAACCCGCCGTCTGTGTGGCTTCCTTCCCACCACTTGCCGCACTGGAAGCTGCGGTATCCCGCGGTGGCGAGCAACCTCGGAAGGGTCTGTGCCCGTGCCACATGGCGCAGCATCTCCCGTCGGTCCGTCCCGCGGGGCGGGTCGTTGCCGGTGATGCCGTGCTGGTGCGGGTAGAGGCCCGTGACCAACGTCATCAGGCTCGGGCGGCAGAGACTGGAGGGCACGTAACCGCGTGCGAAGTGGAGGCCGGAGGCCGCCAGTTGGTCGAGGTTGGGGGTCTTGATGTGCGGGTGCCCGGCGAACCCGTAGTCGGTCCATGCCTGGTCGTCCGAGACCACGAACACGACGTTGGGCCGCTCCGGTGCAGGAGTGTGGGCACTCTCTGCAGTGCATGCTGCGAGTGCGGGGAGCAGGACGAGGAGGAAGGGGAGGAAGCGGGACGTCATCGTTCGCCTGCACCCACGATGCCTGATGGCCAGCCGCATGCAACCGCACAGGATGCGGGGTGGCCCCGCCGCCCGGGTCGCTGTGCGGTGGTGCCCGGCCCTGCCGTGCGCCACACTGTGCCGATGGGACGTTTCGAACGGTTCCTCACGGTGTGGGTTGCGCTGGCGATCGTCGTGGGCGTGGTGCTCGGCCGCAGCGCGCCCGCGCTCGTGCAGCAGGTGGCCCGGCTCGAGGTGGCGAGCATCAACCTCGTGGTGGCCGTGCTGATCTGGGTGATGATCTACCCGATGATGCTCGCGGTCGAGCCGCGCTGCATCGCGGCCGTGGGGCGCAGGCCGAAGGGATTGGTGCTCACCCTCGTGTTCAACTGGCTGGTCAAGCCGTTCACGATGGCGGCGCTCGCGGCGTTGTTCTTCCGCGGCGTGTTCGCCGGCATGGTGCCCGAGGCGGATGCCACGCAGTACATCGCAGGCATGATCCTGCTGGGCGTGGCACCGTGCACCGCCATGGTGTTCGTGTGGAGCCAGCTCGTGCGCGGCGATGCCGCGTACACGCTCGTGCAAGTGACGGTCAACGACCTCGTGATGGTGGTGGCGTTCGCGCCGATCGCCGCGTTCTTGCTGGGCGTGAGCGAGGTGGTGGTGCCGTGGAGCACGCTGATCGTGTCGGTGGTGCTGTTCGTGGTTGTGCCGCTGGTCGCGGGCGTGCTCACGCGGCGGGCGCTGCTGCAGGGCGGCGGCGATGCAGCGGTCGCCCGGCTCACGGCGCAGCTCAAGCCGTGGTCGGTGGCGGGCCTGCTGCTCACCGTCGTGCTGCTGTTCGCCTTCCAGGCCGACACGTTGGTCGAGCAGCCGCAGCGCGTGGCCATGATCGCGGTGCCGCTGCTGCTACAGTCGTACGGGATCTTCGCCGTCTCCTACCTCGCGGCCCGCTGGCTGCGGCTCGAGCACCCGGTGGCCGCGCCTGCCGCGTTGATCGGCACCTCCAACTTCTTCGAACTGGCCGTCGCGGTCGCCATCGGCCTGTTCGGTCTGTCCTCGGGCGCCGCGCTCGCCACCGTGGTCGGGGTGCTCATCGAGGTGCCGGTGATGCTGTCGCTGGTCGCCTTCGCCAACCGCACGCGGCACTGGTTCCCGGCGGCGGGGTAGGCGGGGTCGCGTGGGGAGGTGGCCTGTTCAGGCTGCCGCGGGGTCCTGTTTCCTGTTGCCGTGGTCGGTGGCCGCCCGGCATCCTGCCGGCCATGCATCCTTGGGTCTGGTACGGGGTGATGCTGGCCAACGGGTGGACCCTTGCCCTGTTCGGCTGGGACAAGCTGTGTGCCATGCGGCAGGCGCGCCGGGTCCGCGAGCGCACTCTGCTGGGCTGGATGTTCGCGACCGGGCTGGCGGGTGGCTGGTGCGCCATGGCGCTGTTCCGACACAAGACGGCGAAGGCCTCGTTCCGCCGCTGGGCGCTGCTCTGGACCGTCTGCAACCCGCTGTGGGTGATGCTCTGGGTGGAGTTCGGGCGCAGCTAGGGGCTGTTTGGGTGCCGGCTTGGCAAGTCATGCACGGCGTGAATGATCATCATGCACGCTGTAACTCGTCTTAAGGCAGAGGCTTGCGGAGATGCAAAATGGCTGTAAGGAGCGGCCATTTTGTAACGCCTCCTCACGCCGGCAGCACGGGCAGCGCGCCGTAGTGCGCGGCCCTGAGCACGAGGGCGGTGGCCTTCCGACCGGCTTCTGCAAACGCCTCGATCATGGCGTTGGCGATCGCATCGGCCCGCGGGCCGTCGGTGGTGAGGGCGAGGAGGGCGGGGCCGTGGCCGCAGATGGTGGTGCCGGCGGCGCCGGCGGCAAGACCGGCGGCGAGGGCGGCATCCATGCCGGGGACGAGGCGTCGGCGGTAGGGCACGTGCACGTCGTCGTGGAGGCAGTCGCGCAGCAGTTCCTCGTCGCCGTGCTCGAGGGCCTGGAGAAGGCCGAGGACGCGGCCGGAGGAGCGCGGGGTCACGGCATGGGGCAGGGTGGGCGGGAGGACGCGGCGCGAGTCGGCGAGGCCGACGTCGGCCTGGGGCATGAGCACGAGGAAGCGCCAGTCGGGGTCGAGCGGCCAGCGCAGGATGCTGAGGCGGCGCGGGTGGTCCTGGGCACCGCCGAGGGGCACGGTGGAGACGAAGCCGCCGCACAGGCTGGCGGCGCCGTGGGCGGGGTCGCCGCCGAGGGTGACGAGGCGCGCGAGGACGGTCTCGGCGGGCAGGTCGAGGCGGCGGGCGATGCGGACGGCGGCGGCGAGGCCGGCGGCAAAGCCTGCGGAGATGGTGCCGAGGCCGGTGCCGCGCGGGACGACGCCCTGCACGTGGACGTGGAGGCCGCGGCCGGGCGCGGTGGCGAGGAGTTCGAGGCCGGAGCGCAGGCCGCGCACGACGGGGTCGTGGCGCGGGTCGTCTTCCTCCATCCATCCCTCGTCGGCGCGCTCGACGACGACTTCGCCGTCGTCGCGGGGCGTGACGGTCACCTCCAGCGGCAGGTCGAGCGCGACCGCGAGCACGCCATAGCCCGGCCCGAGGTTGGCCGTGCTGGCTGGCACGTGGAAGGTGAAGGGGGCGAGGCGCGCCACGATGCCGTTCCTATCGGCAGGACGGGCGTGCAAGGTCGAGCGAACCCCGCCCGAGCGAACCCGGCACGGGCGTGGGCAGCGCGCGGGGGCGGGATCAGCTGTCGCCGAACTGGATGCCCTGCGCGAGCGGCAGGCTGGTGCCCCAGTTCACGGTGCTGGTCTGGCGGCGCATGTAGGCCTTCCAGCTGTCCGAACCGGACTCGCGGCCGCCACCGGTCTCCTTCTCGCCGCCGAACGCGCCACCGATCTCGGCACCGCTGGTGCCGATGTTGACGTTGGCGATGCCGCAGTCGGAGCCGCTGGCGGAGAGGAAGCGCTCGGCGCTGCGGACGTCGAGGGTGAAGATCGAGGAGCTGAGGCCCTGGGGGACGTCGTTCTGGATGGCGATGGCCTCGTCGAGGTCCTTGACGGCCATCGTGTAGAGGATGGGGGCGAAGGTCTCCTCCTTGACGATCGGCATGGAGGGCTTGGCGCGGATGATGGTGGGCACGACGTAGGCGCCGCCCTTGAGGGAGCCGGTCACCTTGGCGCGCGTGCCGCCGCACAGCACCTTGCCGCCCTGGTCGACGGCGCTCTTGACGGCGTGGTCGAAGGCCTTGGCTGCGGCCTCGTCGACGAGCGGGCCCACGAGGGTCTTCTTGTCGAGCGGGTTGCCGATGCGGCACTGGCCGTAGGCGGCGACGAGCTTCTTCTCCAGCTCGCCGATCACCTTCTCGTGCACGAGCAGGCGGCGCGTGGTGGTGCAGCGCTGGCCGGCGGTGCCGACGGCGCCGAACACGATGCCGCGCACGGCGAGGCTGAGGTCGGCATCGTCCATCACCACGATGGCGTTGTTGCCGCCGAGCTCGAGCAGCGTGCGGCCGAAGCGCTGGGCCACGCGCGGGCCGACGATGCGGCCCATGCGCGTCGAGCCGGTGGCGCTCACGAGCGGGATGCGCGGGTCGTCGAGCAGGGCGCTGCCGACGGTGGCGTCGGGGCCGACCACGAGGCCCACGAGCGCTGCCCACTCCTTGCCCAGCACCTCGGCGCAGATGCGCGTCATGGCGATGGCGGTGAGCGGCGTCTTGAGCGAGGGCTTCCACAGGCATGCGTCACCGCACACGAGGGCGAGCATGGAGTTCCAGGCCCAGACGGCGGCGGGGAAGTTGAAGGCGGTGATGATCCCGACGGTGCCGAGCGGGTGCCACGTCTCGCGCATGTGGTGCTGCGGGCGCTCGCTGGCGATGGTGAGGCCGTGCAGCTGGCGCGAGAGGCCGACGGCGAACTCGGCGATGTCGATGCACTCCTGCACCTCGCCGAGACCTTCCTGCAGGATCTTGCCGGCCTCGAGCGTGACGAGCTTGCCGAGGTCCTCCTTGTGCGCGCGGAAGGCATCGCCCATGCGCCGCACGTAGCCGCCGCGCACGGGCGCGGGGACGCTGCGCCAGCGCAGCCAGGCCTCGTGGGCAGCCTTGGCGACGCGCTCGTAGTCCTTCGCGTCGGCGAGGCGCACCGTGCCGACGGTCGAGCCGTCGACGGGCGTGCGCACGGCGAGTGCATCGCCCTTGGTGGGCAGCCACTTGCCGTCGAACGCGCCGCTGTTGTCCGTGCCGATGCCGAGCCTGCCGAGGAAGTCGTGGGTCATGGTGTCGCCTGCAATCGTCTGCAAAAGGGTCAGAGGTCGTAGAACTTCAGGTCCGCGTTGGCAAGCTGCCGCGTGCGCGCATAGACCTGCCCCGCGTGGCCCGAGCAGTGCTCCAGTACGTGGAGCACGATGCCGAGGCCGGTCTCGCAGTAGCGGCCCTGCTGGACGGTGTGGGTGGCGAGCAGCCGTGCTGCGTCGAGGCGGTCCACTGCGTCGCAGGCGGCATCGACGGTGCGCGCGAAGCGCTCGTGCAGCTGGGCCGCGCTGGGGGCGCCGGGGCCCGGCCGGGCCGAGAACTCGAGGTCGCGCGTGCGCGTGTCGGGCTGGCCGTCGAAGGGTACGAGCACCCACTGGCGGATGTTGCCGGCGAGGTGCATCAGCAGGTTGGCGATCGAGTTGCCCTGGCCCTCGGGCCGCGACCAGCACTGCGCTTCGGTGAGCAACGCGATGCAGCGGCCGGTGCGCGGGACGTACTCGCCCTGCATGCGGCGGCGGAACTCCCGCGCGAGCTCGCGCACGAGCCGTGCGGCGGGGTCGGGGTCGTTGCCGGGTTGCATCGGCGCACGGTAGCCCGGTCGCGTGCGCGGCACCACATCGCGCGAGGCTTGTGGCGCACGGCATGCATAATGCCCGCCCCGTGCGCGTCACCGACTTCGACTTCGAGCTGCCCCAGCACCTGATCGCGACGGCTCCTGCCGAGCCGCGCGATGCGGCGCGCCTGCTCGTCTACCGGCGCGCCACGGGCGCGATCGAGCACCGCACGGTGCGCGAGTTGCCCGAGCTGCTGCCGCGCGGGGACCTGATGGTGTTCAACGACACGCGCGTGTGCCCGTGGCGGCTGCGCGGCAAGCGGCCCGGCGGCGGTGCCGTCGAGTGCCTCGTGCTTCACCTCGATGCCGCGCCCGGGCTCGTGGTCGCGAGTGCGCGTGGCACCGGCTATTTCCGCCCCGGCAACAAGCTGCGCGAGGACATGGTGCTGGCCATGGAGGACGGCAGCCTGACCGTCCAGCTGCGCACGCGACTCGGGGGTGGGCGGTGGGAGTTCGAGCTGCGCGCCCGCGAAGGCGACGTGCACGGCGCGCTCGAGCGCGTGGGCCGCGCGCCGCTGCCGCCGTACATCGCGCGCGGCGCCGACGAGGACGTGGCGCGCGACCGCGAGCGCTACCAGACGGTGTTTGCCCGCAGCCCCGGTGCGGTGGCCGCGCCCACGGCGGGCCTGCACTTCACGCCACAGTTGCTCGACGCGCTGCGCGGCGCGGGGCTGGAGCAGGCCTTCGTGACGCTGCACGTGGGCGAGGGGACCTTCCTGCCGGTGCGCGCCGAGAACGTGGAGGACCACGTGATGCACAGCGAGGCCTACGTGCTGCCGGAGGCGACGGCGCGTGCTGTCGACGCGGCACGCGCGCGCAACGGGCGCGTGGTGGCGGTGGGCACCACGGCGTGCCGCACGCTGGAGACCTGTGCCGTGGCTGGGCGTCGGGTCGCGGCGGGGAGCGGCGAGTCGCGCATCTTCCTGCACCCGGGGCGCGAGCTGCAGGTGGTCGACGTGCTGTTCACCAACTTCCACCTGCCGCAGTCGACGCTGCTGATGCTGGTGGCGGCGATGGTCGGGCGCGAGGAGGTGCTGCGCGTGTACCGCGAGGCGGTGCGCGAGGGCTACCGCTTCTACTCGTTCGGCGACGCCATGCTCGTCGTCTGAGCCTCGGCGGTGGCGGTGGCCAGCGGGGTGGGGGCTGCGGTCATCGCGGTGGCCTGGGCTGCCGCCTGTGCGCGTCGCTCGCGCAGCATCGAGCGGAGCTCGGCGGCGGCCGCGCGCGGGTCCGCGGCCTGCAGGACCGCACTGCTCACCGCGATGCGGCGCACGCCTGCGCGCAGCAGCTGGGGCAGGTTGTCGGCGCGGATGCCGCCGATCGCGAAGAGCGGGAGCGGGCAGTTGCGCACGGCCTCGGCGATCTCCTCGATGCGCTTGCCCTCGGTGTAGCCCTTGGTGGCGGTGGGGAAGCAGGGCCCGAAGCCCACGTAGGTCGCGCCGTCCGCAACGGCTTCCTTGATCTGCTCGACGGAGTGGGTCGACACGCCGATCCAGCGGCGGCCCAGCACGCGCTGGACGGCGGCCACCGGTGCGTCCTCCTGGCCGAGGTGGACACCGTGTGCACTGGTGCGCACTGCGAGCGTGGGGTCGTCGTTGACCACGAAGGGCACGCCTGCTGCGTCACACATTGCCTTGGCGCGGTCGGCGCCTGCGCGGTCGCCCTCCTTCACGCGCCACTGCACCATCTCGACGCCGCCGCGCAGCGCCTCGGCCAGCGTCGCCCACGGGTCGCCCGCGCACGCAGCGGGGGTGAAGAGGAGGTAGAGGCGGGCGTCAGGGATGCTCAAGGGGCACGGCTCGCGGAGGGTAGGTCGGGATGGGTGGGTCGCCGCACCCGCAGAGCCTAGCGCGAGTGGCGCGCGACCTCACGTTCTTCGCCGGCGACAACCAGTTCCTCGGTGACGTGAGTTTCGGCGGGGTGGTGGGGCGTCCGTTCCACGTTCAGGACCTGCTGTCGTTGCAGTCTTCAGAGACGACTGCAGTGTTGGCGACCAACCTGCCCGGTATTCAGGATGTCCTCGGCTCCCGCGACACCTGACCGACGGCCACGCTCGGCTCCGGTGGCCACACGGTCCCGGGCGCTCGCGTCCGGGACCAACCGTCTGCGGCCCCACGCGGCCCAAGGCGTGGCGGACGTGACCATCACCGTGACGAGCACGCCGCCCGGCGGTGGCTCGCTGCGCATCGAGACCGGCGTGCGCACCGTCGGGTCGCCCCGGCCGCTCAGACCCTTGGTTGGAACTGCAGT
>JBEGVB010000095.1:0-21286 GCA_041178545.1 Planctomycetota bacterium | reverse complement strand
CAACGCGATGTTGCCCGTGAGGCCGTCCGTGTACTGGTCGAGCACACGGTTGTTGTTCATCAGGTAGTTGACGCAGTTGTTCCAGAACGCGTCGATGAACGTGAGCGTGGTCCCGACGGGAGCCACGCGGCGGCCGTTGCCGTTGGACCACGGAGTGATGATCCAGGGGTTGTACGTCGCGAGGCCGTTCTGGATGTCCGCACCGGTGCCGGTCACGCAGCCCTGCTCCACCACCGTCTCGTCGCGGTAGACGAAGTACGGCTTGCGGAACTCGGGCAGCGGCAGGAAGCGGTTGACCTGGTTGGGTTCCAGGACGCTGCGGGACGGGTCGATCACCAGCGGCGTGTCCACGTAGGCCGGGAAGGGGAACGGCTGGGTCTCCACCCCCGACACGTTGGCGCGCTTGTTGGCGACGTAGTTGTCGTTGAAGTTGAGGTTGAGTCCCGAGTCCGGGAAGGTCGGGAGCGCGCTGAAGTTGCCCACGCACGGTTCGGGGCGGCGCTCGCTGTGGCCGAGGAACAGGCTGGTGCGGTCGAGTTCGTCGAAGCTGATGGTGCCACCGGCGAAGGGGGCCCAGTACATCTGCTCGACGTCGAGGTTGAAGTCGAACGGGTCGACGCGCGAAAGGCTCAGGTCGATCTCGCGCCACACGGTCTGCAGGCGCGAGCCGTAGGGGTTGAGCGGGTTCTGGATCGGCTGCGGGAACACGGCCGTGGCCGAGTTGGCGGGGATCTGCTCCTCACCAGCCACAGTGGTCGGGCACCAGCGCAGCGGCGAGTTCTGCGAGGCCACAGGCGCCTGGTTCAGGTTGTCGGCCACCTTGCGCACGCGCGTGGTCGGACGAGCCTGCAACTCGCCATCGAGGTAGAAGAACGCGCCGAACAGGTCCTGCAGGGCAAAGGCCTCGTAACGGGCCGCGACGCCAGGAGGCTGCACCTCGGCCGGCCAGTAGTACGAGGGCATGCAGTCCTCGTCCTCGGTGGCGTTGCGGCGCACGATCGACACCGCGAGGTTGTTCTCGAAGATCGGGCTGGAGCCCGAGTTGCGGGTGTCGAGGCTGAAGGGGATCACCACGCTCTCCGAGCGCTCCACCACGTCGGCCTGCAGGTCCACCGAGTTGCCCGACAGGTCGCGGATGCCCGAGGGCCCCGTCACCATGTGCAGGAAGTAGCGGAAGTCCTCGTTCGCCTGCGGGTTGCGCATGCGGTCGTCGAGATAGAAGCCCGAGATGGGCTGGAGGCGAAGCGCCGTCTGCGACCCGTCCTCGTCCGCCACGCGCGAGGCCACGAGGTGTGGCGTCCAGAACTTGTCCTCGTTGAACGCCAGCGGGTCCATGCCGACGCTGGTCGGGTTGGTCGGGTCGTTCTTGACCGTCGCGACGAAGGTGTCGATGGCAGCCTGGTCCAGCAGGTTGCGGGTCGCGAAGAAGAACGTGTCCGCGGGCTTCACCGTGTCCAGGTCCACCGGCTTGGTGAAACGCATCACGGCGCCTGCGAAGGGCGAGATGTTCTCGGTCGGCGCGCTGGGCGTGCCGTTGGAGTTGGGCAGCGGCGACGGCGAGAAGGTCAGGAAGTAGGCCGGGTTGTCGCCGATCGGCTGGTTGGTGACCGGGTCAGGACGGCCGCCAGCCTCGAACTCGCACACCACCACCACCTTGGGAGCGTTCTGCACCAGCCAGGGCTCGCGCAGGCTCAGTTCCGAGGGATAGCCGGGGATGCGGCGCGGGTCGATGTCCAACAGGCCAGGCGTCGAGCGGACGCGGAGACGCGTGTGCTGCGCAGCCGCGGTGTCCTGCGGGTCGGCCACGACCTCGCTGGTGAACGCCACGAGGCCCGTGTTGTCGACGACGAACTTGAGCACGTCGCCGCGGTCGATCCGGTGCTGGACCCCGTTCTTGTAGATCTCGATCTCCTGCACGAACGCGTTCACCGGGTCCACGCGCTCGAGGTAGGTGACGATCTCCCCCACGAGCCGCGGCGGGATCGGGTCGCGCACGAAGCCGCGCGAGATGTCCGCGGACTCGTCGGCGCTGTTGCCTGAGCGGAAGTCGCGGATCACCGACTGGAGCGCCGAGTTGTTCTTCCCGACGAGGTCGTCCTCGGCCGCGCGCAGTCGGGCGATCGCGAGCGGGCCCTCCAACGCAACGGCGATGCGGATGTTCGCACCCAGCTGGTCCGGCGCCGCAGGCATGCCGGCTGCGTTGTTGCGGGTCTGGTACTGAGTGCCCTCGGTGCCGAGCAGCACGGGGTCCAGCAGCAGTTGGTTGTTGCGCACGACGATGCGCGTGGGCAGCACGCGGAAGGCCGTTGCCGCATTCGGCCCGTTGGGGTCGTCGGCGATCTGCAGGAGCTGCACGGCCTCGGCATTGCGGATGCCGACCACCTGGCCCTCCTCGTTGCGCACGACGAAGAAGTCGTCGGTGATGCCGAGGGACGCAGTGAAGGTCAGGCGGATGCCCGAGTTGCGGGGCACCACCGAGAACGGCAGGCTGGACGAGCCCTGGCTGAACTCGAGGGGCGTCACGAGGCGCAGCTCGTCGTCGAGCGCGTCCACGGCAGAGTTGAAGTCGGGCGAGCCGATCTCGCGGGGGATCAGCAGGCGCGGCTGCAGCGTCGAGGGATTCGAGCTGATGAAGTCGTAGAGGATCTCGTCGTCGCGGCGCGGGCGCTGTGAGTCACGCTCGTCCTGGATGTTCGGGCCGACGATGAGGTCGGTCTGGTACAGCTCCACGGTCACACCCTGCTGCGTGGTGCGGTAGCCGTACACGTCCACGAGGCGTCCGAACTCGACCTTGCTGAGTTTCGGGTTGCCGCCACCCGTGTTCGGATCCGAGGAGTCGCTCCCGCCCCCGCTGCACGCTGCGAGGGTGCAGGCCAGTGCAATGCCGAGCACCGGCAGTGCGTGGCGAGTCGCGGAGGGACGACCGACAGCAGGTTGAGTCATGGCGTGTTGTCGTTGCGGGCCCGCGTCCGTTGCACGCGAGACCCGCGGTGGGGTCGGTTCCACTCGGCTCCAGACGTGCACAGGGCACGCCGGGAATCGGGTGAACGGTGGAGGGAGAGGTCGAAACAGAGCGGCGGCGGCAAGGGAGCTTGCCGTCGATCCGATGCAGCGAGAGGTTCAAGAATCATGCCGAGCGGACGCCATCGCTCAAGGGATTCCACGCCGCTTTCCTGCGCTGCCACAAGGGCTTGCAGCCGGGGCTATCGCCCCTTGCATGCGCGCGTGCACACGCTCCCCCACCCCTGCCGTGCGCTTTCGCTCGCGAGTGCCGCGGACAGCGCGCGGACTCCCTCGGTGCACAGGTGCTGCAGCCTGCCGGAACCGGGGCAACCGGGGTCAGGTGGCAGTGCCCGGGAACGCGTAGCCCGCGGCCACGGCCTGCGGCTCGGACTCGAAGTAGACCTTGTTGTCCGGCTTTATCCTCTTTGTTTCCAAGGCATTGTGATGGTACAGGACCTTGGTTCCCACGTGGCCGACGATGGGCGCCTCGTGCTCGCGGTCACAGAAGGCACAGGCCAGCAGGGGAGCGCCTTCGGACGGCCGCAGCCGGAACTCGCGCGGCAGGTAGCGGACCCCCTCCCCGTTGGTGATGCACCGCTCGTTGCGGCACCGCATGCCCGGTCCGGGCAGGAGCCCGGGTGCCGTCGCAAGTGTCGAGGGGGGAGTGGCGTCGAGCTTGATCTTGCCGAGGAGGAAGGCCATGAGCGCCATGCGCATCGGGACCCCAAGCTCTGCCTGGCGGAAGTAGATCGAACGCGGGTCGCTGTCGACCGCGTAGTCGATCTCGTCGATGCGGGGCAAGGGGTGCATGACCCTCGCGTCGCGAGCGGCCTCGGCCCGCAGGGTGTTGGTGCTGAGCCGGGGGTAGTTGCGGGTGTCCTCGCCGGAGTGCCGCTCGCGCTGCGCCCGGGTCATGTAGATGGCATCGATGCGGTCCACCGCAACCGGGGTGAGGGTGGTGAACAGCGCGAGCTGGTGCGGCTTGCTGGCGGTCAGGTAGGCCGCGGCGTCCTTGGTGGTCGCGATGCCGGGCAGGTCCCCCACGTTGGCGGTCGAGGCCTGGACCCCGAAGTCCCGCTGCAGCCGGCGCAGGATGTAGTCCGGCAGCTCGAAGCCGGGGTAGGGCATCGTGATGATGTTCGCCTTGAACCGCGCCAGCGCGTAGCAGAACGAGTGCACCGTGCGCGAGTAGCGCAGGTCGCCGCAGAGCACGACCTCGAGTCCCTCGAGCTTGCCCTTCTCCTTCCAGAGCGTGTACAGGTCGCAGAGCGTCTGGGTCGGGTGCTCGTGGGCGCCGTCGCCCGCGTTGATCACCGGCACCTTGGCGTAGGTGGCGGCCACGCGCGCAGCGCCGTCCTCCGGGTGCCGCACCGCGAGGATGTCGGCATAGGAACCGCCCACCACGCGCACCGTGTCGGCGAGGGACTCACCCTTGGCTCGGCTCGTGCTCTTCTCGTCTGCCGCCGTGATCACCATCCCCCCGAGCCGGAGCATGGCCGACTCGAAGCTCAGGCGCGTGCGGGTGCTCGGCTCGAAGAAGAGCGTGGCCATGATCGAGCCACGGCAGAAGTCCGGCCACGACCCGAGGTTCTCGCGGAACTCGTCGGCGTGGCGGAACAGCTCGAGGATCTCACCGGTGGACAGGTCCTCGATGGAGACGAGATCGCGCTTCGGTAGGAGGTCCATCGAGGGGCAGGATCATGCCCAGCACCGGTGGCCGCCACAACCTCGCTCCTGCGCGCCAGGGCTCAACGCAGCGCAGCGCGCAACCGCAGCAGTTGCCCTGCGTCCAGCGCCGCAGGACCACCCACCGGGCCGGGCTCGGGCAGCCGGCGGACGGCACGGAGCAGGCGGCCGAACGCGGCGCGCGCCTCGGGTGCGCGCGCAGCATCGAGGCCGTGCACCCGGAGGTCGCAAGCAAGGCCCCCGGGCCACGGCGCCGAGGGCATGTCGGCACGGGTTGCGACGACGAGGGCGCATTGCTGTGCGAGCCGGAGGTCGGTGGCATCCGGACCACGGTTGCCGTCGACGACGAGGACCAACATGGCCCCGGTGCGCAGCGCCCTGCCGCGCTCCTGCGCAAGGGCATCGATGCCCTCCGCCGGTCCCTCGCCGGGCGTGTCGAGCAGGTCGACAGGGTGACCACCGAGGCTCGTGCGCGCGGAGACCGCATCGCGGGTGAGCCCGGGGAGCGGGCCCGTGAGCGCGCGCTCCTGCAGCAGCAGCAGGTTGAGCAAGGTCGACTTGCCCGCATTCTGGCGTCCGACCAGGCAGACCCGGAGCGGCTCGGCCACGGCCATCGCGATGCGCGAACGCTCGAGCGCTGCCGCGGCCTCGGCCGCGCGCGCCGCGGGTTCCATGCAGCGCAGTCTTGCGAGGTAGGTGTCGAAGTCGACTTCGCGCTGTTCCGCGGCCAGCAGCAGCGCGCCGACGTCGCGGGCCTCGCGGAGCAACCGCTCAGCAGGCGAGGCAACCGCGGCCTCGACGACGAAGTGTGCTTCCATAGCCGCGCGAACGCCTTGCGAGCCGTGCAGGTGCAGCTCGAGCGTCCCGTCTGCGCGCGACACCAGCAGGCACTCGTCGACGACGGTGCCATCCAGTTGGAGCCGTACGAGCCTTGCCGGCGCGCAAGGAGCCGGAAGCACTGCCGCTCCACGCCGGTCGACCAGGCACGCGAGCAACCGCTCACGCTCAACCGGCTCGCTGACGGACACCACGGCCACGCCGCCGCTGCCGGGGGCCGTCAGCCACCTCATGGTGCAATGCCGTCGGCGAGGAGTGCGAGCCCGTGGTGCACGAGGTCGGGTTCGTGGCGAGCGTCCAGCAGCCCCCAGCGCAACAGCAGGTCTGCGTTGCCGCCGGTGACCACCACGGTTGGGTGGCCACCCAGTGCGTCGACCATGCCGCGCGCGAGCCGCTCGACCGCGCCGCACCAGCCGAGCAGCACGCCGGTGTCGACCGCAGCTGCCGAGCTGCGCGGGGGCATCGCAGGCACCGCGTCCCGCCGCGGCCGCGGCAGTGCCGGCGTGAGCTGCGCCATGCCCGCTGCGATCGCCGCCACGGACGCGGCAATCGGGCCGCCGCGGAAGACACCGTCGGCATCGACACCGTTGACCGTGGTCGCAGTGCCACAGTCGACCACCACGGATGCGCCGAACCGGCGCCAGGCAGCAAGTGCACCCACCCACCGGTCGGCACCGAGGGTCTGCGGCGTCTCGTAGTCGAGCGCCAGCGGACAGGCGAGGTCTGCGCCGGCCACCTGCAACCGCACGCCCAGACCCGCCAGTGCGTCGCCAGCTTCCTGGAGCCCGCCTTGCACGACGGTCACCCCCACGGCAGTCCGCGGGATGTCGCTGCCGAGCCACTCCCTGAGGGCTCCGCCCACGGGATCAAGGCGCTGACGGCGGGGCCGCTCGCCGTGCAGCATGCAGTCCAGCGTGGTGTTGCCGCGGTCGACGGTCAGCAGCCCACGGGCCATGCGGGTCAGCGTCCGGGAGGTGCCTGGTAGGTCCGCTCGACGATCTGGCCGGCGCTCAGGAAGCGGGCAACGAACGTACGCGAGCCGCGGTTGTACTGCCGCTTCACCACGCTGATCGCCTCCGACTTGTTGCGCACCTCCTCGCCGTTCACCGAGAGGAGCACGTCACCGCTCTGGATGCCGAAGCGGTTGCTGATCTGGTTGTCGATGTTGACGACCTTCACGCCCTTGGTCCCGTCGAAGCGGGACTGGTAGGTGTCGAGGTTGATCTGCTCGAGGAATCCCTCGTCGTTCTCGCGGAAGCTGCGCTCGTCGTTGCGACCGATGTTCCAGACGTTGTCGATGCGCTTCGTCTCCTCGACGTCGACCCACTGCCCAGCGTCCACGACAGCGTTCTCGGACTCCTCTCGCACGCCGGAGACTGCGCGTCCCGCGCGGCGCTGCTCGAGGAGTTCCTTCATCACCTCCTGGCTCAACGGCATGGAGGACTTGATCAACTCCTCCTCGACGGGCTTGGGTGCAGGGTCACCGGGTTGCACCTGGGGAAGGGGCATGTCCTTCCGCTGGAAGAACGCCGACTCGGCGTCCGAGGAGATGCGGGCAAGCACGATGTCGGTGTACGGCGGCCAGAGCGACTCGCCGGGCAGCAGGTACTGCACGTAGTCGCGCGAACCCGAGGAGATGGGCATCGCACTCGAGCCACGCGGCGCGTTGGGAGCACGACCACCGGGCCGCGCTGGCGCGGACACGACGTCTGCCGGACGCGCACCGCCCGTGGGCAACTGGTTCGCCGACGCGGCGTACTTGCGCAGCACGTCCTCCGGCGGCTGGACGTTCGCCTCGGGCTTGTAGCGGATGACCGCCAGGCTGTCCCCGCCCTTGCCCTCGCTCGTCGACTCGTAGAGCAGCGAGATGACCTCGATGATCTGCTCCAGCGGCTTCACCGGCGGCTTCGGCGGCTCGACGGGCTTGGGTGCTTCCTGGCCTGGCTGCACCGGCGGCGGCGGCATCTTCCCGATCAGCCTCGCCTCCCGGAACGCCTGCCACCACGACTGCGGGGTGTAGGACCAGTTCGCCGTGGCGGGCCCCATCCCCTTGCCACGCGCAACCGAACTCTCCCCGTCCTTGCGGCCGGTCTCGCTGAAGGTGCTGGGCTTCGGTGCACCGAGCTTCTCGGTCGCGTTGTAGAAGAACCATCCCGACGCAGCGAGCAGGCCGCAGGACGCGACGTAGAGGAGTGCGTTGACCGGGAGCCTCATGGTGTGCGGGAGAGTCTAGGTGTTGGCGCGGCGGGAATACAGGCTGCCCGAGGTCGTGGCGACCCTGCCAAGGGCCTCCGGGCGGGGCAGGGACCCCGCCCACGGGACGCGGGGGCGAGTGGGACGCCCCTGGGTGCGTATTCTTCCCGGCGTCTCAGACACCGGGGCGCATCACGCCACCCTGCTGGATCCCGCGCACCTGCATCTTGACCTCGTCCGGGTTGTCGGAGGCCGCAAGGGCGTCCTCCAGGCTGATGCTGCCTGCTTGGTAGAGGCGGATCAGCGACTGGTTGAAGGTCTGGGTGCCGTAGTAGCTGCCTTCCGCGAGGGCCTTGGGCAGCGCCCGGGTCTGGCCCTGTTCGAGCAGTTCGCGCACGGTCGGCGTGTTGATGAGCAGTTCCACGGCGGGAACCATGCTGGTCCCCTCCTTGTTGCGCAGCAGGCGCAGCGAGACGACCCCTGCGAGGTTGAGTGCGAGCTGCAGGCGGATGAGTTCGTGCTGGTGCGGCGGGAAGAACGTGACGATGCGTTCGACGGTCTGCACGGCGTTCACCGTGTGCAGGGTCGAGAACACGAGGTGGCCCGTCTCCGCTGCCGCGATCGCGGCGCTGACGGTCTCGGCATCGCGCATCTCGCCGATGTAGATCACGTCGGGGGACTGGCGCACGGCCTGCCGCAGGGCGGTCGAGAAGTCCTTCACGTCCGAACCGATCTCACGCTGGTTGACGATCGAGCGCTTGTCGTCGAACCGGAACTCGATCGGGTCCTCGATCGTGATGATGTGCCGGTTCATGTTGCGGTTGATGAACTCGATCATCGAGGCGAGCGTGGTCGACTTGCCCGAACCCGCGATGCCCGTGGCGAGCACGAGGCCGCGCTTGAGCGAGGAGAGCCGCTTGAGCTGTTCCACGGGCAGGTTGAGGTCCTTGAAGGACGGGATCTCCCCCTGGATCGAGCGGAAGACGAAGCCGATCTCGCCACTCTGGTGGAACGCGTTGCAACGGAACCGCCCCACCCCCGGCACCGACACCGCGGTGTCGGTTGCACCCGACTCGCGGAACTCGTCCTTGCAGCTGTCGCTCAGGATCTCCTCGAGGTAGGTGCGCATCAGGTCGGGCGCGAGCGGCGTGTCGCCGAGGAACCGGATCTGGCCGGACACCCGCACCGCAGGGCAGCCATTGGTCTTCAGCACCAGGTCCGAAGCGTTCTCCTTGGCCATGATGCGGAGGAAGTCGCGGAGCTTGGGCTTGGGAGCAGGAGTCTGCACAGGGGCCCCCACGGGGGGCGTGGCGCTGGAACCGGTCATCGAGTGTCCTCCGGTCCGCCTATCGGCATTCGGCAGGGCGTTCCCTGAGGCCGGATCCGCGCGGCCAAGTGCCGGCGGCACTGGGTCGATCCCTTCGCGATGACCTCCGGGGATCAGTCCCGGTAGCCGGGCCGGATCGACACCAGCAGCTCGGTGACCGCGAGGACAAGGTCCTTCAGGCCCTGGCCGGTGGCCGCCGAGACCACCTGGAGGGGCATCCCAACCGACTTGGCGAGCTCGCGCGCCCGCGCCAGCCCGTCCTCGTCCTCGACCTTGGTGGCAACCAGCAGGCAGGGGCGGTTGGCGAGTTCGGGCGAGTACTCGGCGAGTTCGTTGCGGACGACCCGGAACGCTGCGGCCGGGTCCATGTCCGCCGAGGCCGACACGTCCACCAGGTGCAGCAGGACACGAGTGCGCTCGACGTGCTTGAGGAACTTGTCGCCAAGTCCCTTGCCCTCGTGCGCGCCCTCGATGAGGCCGGGGATGTCGGCGATCACGAAGGAGGTGTCACCCGGGCCGACGGCGATCCCCAGCATGGGCTCCAACGTGGTGAACGGGTAGCCGGCGATCTTGGGGCGTGCCCGCGTGAGCGTCGACAGCAGCGTGGACTTGCCCGCGTTCGGCAGGCCCACGAGGCCCACGTCGGCAATCAGCTTGAGGCTGAGGAGGACGTGCCGGTGCTCGCCCTCCTTGCCCTTCTCCGCCTCGCGCGGGGTGCGGTGCGTGGCCGTGGCGAAGTGCGAGTTGCCACGCCCACCGCGACCGCCCCTCGCGACCACGAAGGGCTCGTCGGGGACGCTCAGGTCCTTGAGCACGTTTCCGCGGTCGGCGTCGATCACCATCGTGCCGACGGGCACCTCGAGCACGAGGTGGCCCGCGTTCCTGCCGCCGCAGTTGGCGGCGCCACCGGGCTCGCCGTCCTGCGCCGCGAACTGCCGCCTGCCGGTGAGGTGGAACAGCGTGTTGCAGTGCGTGGTGGGCACCAGCACGACATCGCCACCGTCCCCGCCGTCACCGCCGTTCGGGCCGCCGCGCTGCACGAACTTCTCGCGGAGGAACGACACGCAGCCGTCACCGCCCTTGCCGCCCAGCAGTTTGAGTTCGAGTTCGTCGACGAACATGGGTTCACACTCGGCCGCCGTCGATGCAGCGAGGCCCCGGAGCGGTCTGCACCGGAGCCTCGTCAGGTGGCCGGGAAGGCGGAGTCCCCGGCAGCTGGCCGTCGTGAACAGGCCAAGGGCCTGGACACATCGAACCCTGTTTGCATCAGCGGATCACGCGCCCGAGGGGGCGACCGGATCCACGTGCACCTTGCGGTTCGACTGGAAGCGCACGACGCCCTCGGTGAGGGCGAACAGCGAGTCGTCGCCCGCGCGCTTCACGTTGCGGCCGGCGAGGAACTTCGTGCCGACCTGACGGACGATGATGCCACCGGCCTTGACCACCTGGCCGCCGTAGACCTTCACGCCGCGGTGTTGGGGGTTGCTGTCGCGACCGTTCTTGGTCGAGCCCTGACCCATCTTGTGTGCCATGGTTGCCTCGCTTCTCTCTCAGCCGTTGATGGATTCGATCTGGATCTCGGTGTAGCGGGCGCGGAAGCCCGTCCGGCGACGGCTGTTCTTGCGGCGCCGGAACTTGCCGATGATCACCTTCTCGCCCTTGACCTCGGCGCGGACGACCTTTGCGGTCACCGAGGCGCCTGCCACGTGCGGCGTGCCGACGCGGCCCTTGGCCCCGTCGCTGATGGCGCAGACCTTGTCGAACGTCAGGGTCGCACCCTCGGCCACGTCCTTGCGGTAGTGGATCTGGATGCGGTCACCGGACTTGACCCGGTACTGCTGGTTGCGGTCGTCGAGGACGGCGTACATGACTTGCTCCTGCTTGCTCCTGCGGGGGGGCCGCACGGCCCCCTCGGCTGGTCTGGCTGGGGTTGAAGGGCGGGAAACGATAGCGACGGGCCCGGGGCTTTCAAGCCCGCATCAGGCCTTCACGCCAAGCCCCGCCGGGATGGCCACCTTGGCCTCCTGACCGTCACCGGTCAGGAACCGGTAGTGGACCACGTCCACCGGGTAGCTCTGCTCCGGGCGGAAGAAGACCGTCTTCCCGGTGGCATCCTCCTGGTCCATCACCTGCCGACGCTTGTAGTTGGTCAGGTAGTCGTTCACCGCAGGCGCGGTGAAGACCTGGAGGGAGGAGTAGCCCTTCAGGTTGAGCAGAGCACGGACCTCGCGCAAGACCGACAGCGACTTGCTCTGCACGGTGCGGGCCCAGCCGGCTCCCTTGCAGTGCGGGCACTGGGTGAACACCGTCCGCTTGAGGCCGGGCCCCACCCGCTGGCGGGTGATCTCCAGCATGCCGAACGGGCTGATGCGACCCACCTTGATGCGGGCGCGGTCGCCACGCAGGGCCTCGATCAGGCGCTTCTCGACCGCACGACGGTGGCGCTCCTGCGACATGTCGATGAAGTCGATGATGATCAGTCCACCGAGGTCGCGGAGCCGCAGCTGGCGGACGATCTCCGGGATGGCGTCGAGGTTGGTGCGGTACGCAGTCTCGTCCAGCTCGGTGCCCGGCTTGAACTTGCCGGAGTTCACGTCGATGGCGACGAGGGCCTCGGTCTGGTCGATCACGATCGAGGCGCCGTTGGGGAGGTCGATCTTGGGCTGGAAGAGCGCCTCGACCTCCTTCTCGATCCCGAAGCTGTGGAACAGCGGCGTCGCCAGCTCGTGCAGCTTGATGCGGTCCGCCATGTGCGGCATCAGCTTCTCGGCGAAGTCCTTGATGCGCAGGTAGACGTCGCGGCTGTCCCCCACCACGTCGGCGATGTCCGGCGTGAAGAGGTCTCGCATGGCCTTCAGCACCAGGTCCGACTCCTGGTAGAGCAGGGCCGGGGCACGCGTGACCTTGAGACGCTGGGCCACGAGCTCCCAGATCTTCTTGAGGTAGTCGCGGTCGCGCTCCAGGTCCTGCAGCGACTTGTTGATGCCGGCAGTGCGCACGATGAAGCCGATGCCGCCGTGACCGGTCTCGTCCAACTCGCGCACGATGCGCTTCAGGCGACGACGCTCCTTGCTGTCCTCGATCTTCCGGGACACGCCGCACTTGGGCAGGCTCGGCATGAGCACGAGGCAGCGGCCGGGCAGCGAGATGTACGTGGTCAGGGTCGGCCCCTTGGTGCCGATGCCCTCCTTGGTGACCTGCACGACCACTTCCTGGCCGCGCTTCAGCAACTGGTCGATGGTCGCGCGCACGCGCGGCTTGCCGCGGTCGCCACGACCCCGGTCGCGGCGGCGGTTGCCCCGGCGCTGGACCGGGCGGACCTCCGTGGCGGCTGCGTCGCCGCCCTCGGGGGCCTCGGCAGGGCCTTGGTCCCCCGCCTCGTCGCCCTCGCCGTCCGCGGCATCGGAACCCGCCTCGGGCCCGGCTGCCATGGCAAGCGGCTCGTCGCCACCCTCGTGCTCCTCGTGTCCCCCGTCCGAGGCATGCTCCTCGGCTCCTTCCCCCACGCCGTGGTGCACGTCGGCAGGGTGGTGCTCCTCCGCGTGGACCTGCTCGACGGTGTCGTGCTGGTGCTCCGTGTCCCCTGTTGCACCGACACCACCGCCATCGGCAGCGGCTGCCGGGGCGGCGGATTCGTCACCCTCCTCCTCGTCGTCGGCCAGCGCCGCCTGGACGGACTCGGGGCCGTCGTCCGCGGACACGCGTGCGCGTCCCTCGATCACGTCCTCCAGGGTGAAGTCGGGCCTGCCATAGGCGGGCAGCACGTCGGAGACGTGCAGGAAGCCGTTCATCCGGCCGCCGAAGCTGACGAAGGCGGCACCGATGCTGGGCTCGATGTTGACGACCTTGCCCTTGTAGATGTTACCGAGATAGGCCTCCCGGCTTGCCAACTCGACGTGCAGTTCCTGCAGCACGCCATTTTCCACCACTGCGATCCGGCTTTCCTCCGGGTCGAGGGCGTTGATGAGCATCCTCTTCAAAGTGAACTCCTTTGCTGCGAGAGCCGGTGGCAGGGCCACCGGTCGCCCGGCAGGAGGCAGGGAGGCGACGGACGGTGCGCGCGCACAGGTGCGTCGCGGAGCCGGTCGTTGCAAGGGGACGCGCGGTGCGCGCCCCAACCCCCGTGCAGCCCGCTCGGGCAGACGAAATCGGGGACGTTCCACGGTCCGCGCGTGCGGGAGCACCGGCCTTGCTCGCGCGCAGGGTGCGCGCGGCGCCGCGACAGGCGGCTGCAGGCCAGGGGCTCGGGTGCATGCGGAGGACCATGGGAATTCCAAGGGTTGCGGCCGCCGCACACGCGGCTGCCGGCCGGGGCGGGTCGCCTCCGGCGCGGCGCACTCTACGGGCACGGTGGCCGTGGCTCAACGTCGCTCTGCCGGGTGCGCCGGAAACGAGACCAGCCGCCCTGCCGGGTCCGTTCCGGCGGGGCGGCTGGCCAGCGACGAACCAGGGACTCAGTCGCCCTGCTTGGTGCCGAAGATCTCGTCGCGCTGTTCCATGAGGCGCTGACGCATCTCGAAGCGTTCGCGGAGGACGCGCTGCATGGTGTCGTTGGTGTCCTGCGCGCTGCGGATCAGGCTCGGGGTGATCAGCACGATCAGCGTCGAGCGCACGTCGCTCGTGATCTTGTTCTTGAACAGGTAGCCGAGCACCGGGATGTCGCCCAGCAGGGGCAGCTTGAGCTCGGTGTCGGTCTGGGTCCGGTTCACGAGGCCGCCGAGGACCGCGGTCTGGCCGCTCTTCAGCAGCACCTTGGTCGCGATCGTGCTCGAGCCGACGCGGGGCAGGGCGATCTGGCCCTCCTGGCCACCGGCGCCCACCGTGAAGACGTCGAAGCCGGCCGGGGCGAAGGCCGAGGAGCCCGTGCCCGTGAGCGCAGTGCGCTGCGGGATGACCTCCATGACCATCTTGTCCGTGCCGGGAACGACGTGGGGCGTGGCGAGGAGCTGGAAGCCCACGTTGACCGGGGAGTCGTCACCCTCCTCGAGGGAGAGGAGCAGGCCACCGGCCTGGCCCTGCTCGGTGCGGGCCTGTGCGTAGCGCACGGCCTCGCCCACGAAGATCGTGGCCGTCTGGTGGTCCAGTGCCGTGATCTGCGGTGCCTGGAGGATCTCGGACTGCGAGTCCTTCTTCAGCAGGCGGAGGGTCGCCTGGACCTGGGTGAAGTTGAGTGCGCCGAAGATCACGTCCGGCATCTGCGTCTCACCGGTCGGGTTGAGCGAGCCGTCCGCGAACGGGCCGACGCCGTTGTCGTTGGCGATGATGTTGTCGTCCCAGCCGCCGGCGCCGAGGTCGAACGGCAGGCGGTGCGGGATCTGGCCAAGGTTCATCGAGGCCGACCAGCCGTTGCCACCCGGGTTCACGCCCACGTCGAGGATGTCCTCGTTGGTCGTCGTCACGAACTTCACGTCCAGGAAGATCTGGGCGGGCTCGACGTCGACCTGCGAGATGATGCGGCGCACCTCCTCCACCACCGGCTTCGTGTCCTTGACCACGATCACGTTCAGCTCGGCGAAGTAGTTGATCGTGCCGATCTCCGGGGTGACGATCTGCTTCAGCGCTTCGAGGATGGTGAACTCCATCTCGCCCTTCTGCTGCTGCTGCTTGTTCATCCGGTTGAAGATGTACTCCGACTCCAGGAAGGGGATGTACGTGGAGTTCGGGCGCACGTAGCGCAGCGGGAACGTCTCCATCACGAGGTCCTGCTGGATGTTGGCAGCGGGAACCACGCGGAGGACGCCGCGGTCCTCCTCGACCACGACGAATCCCAGCGTCTTGACCGAAGCGTCGAGCGCGTCGCGCCAAGGGATGTTCTTCAGGCGCAGGGTCAGGTTGCCCTTCACCTCGGGCGACACGATGATGTTGGCACCGGAGATCTTGGCGATCGTGTCGATCACCTTCTGGATGTCGGTGTTCTCGAAGGCGAAGTAGACGCGAGGGGGCTTCTCGACCTTGAGAACGTTGCCCTCACCCTCCGTCACCACACAGCCGGCCTGCTCGGCAACGAGGTCGAGTGCCTGACGCCAGTGGACGTCCTGCAGGTCGATCGTGACGTTGGCCTCGATGCCCGGGTCCATGATGATGTTCACGCTCGCCTTGCGGCGGATGCTGCTGACCACGTCGCGGAGGTCGCGGTCCTTCAGCTTCAGCGTGAGGCGGCTGGCGCGGTCGCCCTCCGCGTCCGTCTTGATGTCCTCGCTGCCGACCTGGCCGGCAGGCTGCTGCTGGGCAGGCTCCTGGGCGGCGGGCGGGGTTACGCGAGGAGCCTCCTCCTGGGCGGTCAGAACGCCTGCGGACACGGCGATCACCGCGGCGCAGAGCATCGTGTGGATACGGACCAACATCTTCGTTCCTTCGTGTGGTTGGATCTGGTTTCGTCGCGCGAGACCTTCGGCGGTCCCGCTGGGTCGTCTCATCGGCCCGCCCACTCGCGGGCTTGAGTCCAAGTTGGGGAACCGTCGGTGGATCCGCGCGGAACGGATCAGGTCCCGTCGTGCGCGCGCGGCGGCGTCCTGCGCCAGCCTGCGCGCGCGGCACGCGTCAGAGCGTGCGGATCAGCGTGAGGCCGCGGAACACGAACGTGACCTGTTCCTCCTGCACGGCCTTCACCACGAGTTCGTCGCTCACGTACTCGCCCTCCTCGAACACCTGGCCGTTCACCAGCACGCCCGAGCGGCCTTCCTGGTTGACCATGACGCCCTGGATCTTCAGGTTGAGCTTGCGGAACTCGAGTGCAGTCACTGCCTTCACGTGCAAGGCCTTGGCGCGGACCTCGAGCTGCCGGCGCGGGTCGTCCTGCGGGACGCCCATGCGGTTCTGGAGCAGCTCGAAACGATTCTTCGCGTCCTCCAGGTTTCCGGCCTCGAGGCTCTGCGTCATGCTGGCGAGCAGGTCCTGGAGCTCGGCCTCGGGCATCCAGGCGTCGCGCACGGTGTTCTCGCTGTTGCGCTTTCCGAGTTCGTCGGCCTCGCGTGCCAGTTCGGTGGCGACGTCGAGGACCTCGCGCGACCAGCGCAGCTTCAGCGGCTGGTAGCTGATCATGCCCTTCTCCACCACTTCGTCGATGCGGGTCTGGAGCTGTGCCAGGCCGTCATTGAGTGCCTTCTCCAGGCTGAACTCCTCGAAGATCGTGATGCCCGGCTTCCGCGAGCGCTGCAGCAGCTCCCGCAGCTTCTGGACCTCGCCCACGTACTGGTCGATGAGTGCCTTCTGGTCCTTCACCGGCACGGTGGGCTGGCCGTCCGGGCCTGCCACGCGCTGGCGGGGGTCGACGAAGATGTCGCGACGGCCCTGCGGACCCTTGTGCTCGTAGCGGTCGATGCGGATCGCCTGCAACCGCTTGAAGATCTCCTCACGGAGGTTGTCGCGCTTCTCGTTGTACTCGGGGATGCGGACGTCCTCACCCGAGTTGGGCGTGTTGTAGACGTACGTCTCCATCGTCAGCTTGACCCGGTGCACGACCTCGCCGTCGCGCGTCTCGGGCTCCTCGCCAACCGACTTGCCGCCGGACTCGATCGAGAAGTTGGTGATGCTCACGAAGCGTTCCCAGTTCTCGATGAAGTTCACGAACCGCAGGAACTGCCACAGCGTGGCCGTGAACTCGTACTGGTACTCGATGCGTGAGAACCGCTCGACCTGCTTGCCTGGCGTCGGGCGCGGGGCACGGCCGGGCTTGAACTCGATCGCGCGAATGCCTGCCTGCTGCTCGAAGGTGTTGAGCACCTTGACGAACTGGTTCAGGTCCCTGCTGTCGGGCAGGATCTTCACGTAGTCGCCGAGGTTCTCGCGCAGGATGATCACCTCCTGCTCAGAGCTCGGGATCTTCGCGATCTTCTGTTCCGCGGCCATCACCTCGGCGCGCTTCTGCTCCGTGGCCTGACGAGTCTCCTCGATCACGCCCATCGTCCAGAACACGCCACCGCCGGCGAGTGCGCACATCAGTGCGGCGCCGCCGCCGATCAGCCAGAGCTTCCGGGTCTCGTTCATGGGTGCCATGGTTTCACCTCAGCCCTTCGCCTGGGTTGCAGCGGACTTGCGGACGCCGGTCTTGGCCTTCGGGTCTTCCTTGACGCGAGGCTGGAACTTCATGTCGAGCGCGAACGAGAACGACTCAGGCGGCTCGCGGTCGGTGTTGGTCTCCTGCTTGCCGCCCGGGTCGGACTTGGTGGCAAGCTCCTTGGCGAAGGGCGCACGCTCGATGTCCTCGTGGACCGAGGCGATGCGACCGATCTCCTTGCCCTGCACGTGGCCGGGCAGCGACATCGACGTCCCGTTGCGGGCATCGTCCTTCACCGTCATCCCGTCGAACCAGGCGAGGTGGCGCTCGGTGTCGCCGTCGTTGTTCACGACGTCGATGACCTCGTCCACCGTCTTCGACCAGAGCCGGCGCGACTTGCCGATGTCCTGGATCGTCTGGACGCGGTCGAGGTAGTCCTTGCGGTTCGCCTCGAGGCGGTCGTAGTAGGCCGAGCGCTGCAGGGCGCCGGCGAGTTCCGTTGCAACCGTCTCGTGCTCGGACTCGGCCGAGGCGAGGTCACCGAAGTAGACCACGCCCAGCCAGCCCAGGGTCGAGCATGACGCGAGTGCGGAGACGAAGGTCACCGCGAGCGCCTTGCTGCTGACGCGCTGGCCGCGGCGGTATTCCTGGGGAAGAAGATTGATGCGAATCATGTTCCTGTTTCCTCCTCACATCGCCGCCGCGAGGCCGATGGCCACCGCGAGCTGGGGAGTGCATTGGTTGAGTGCCTCGACGTCCACGTTGTCCGACCGGACCTTCAGGCCCTCGACCGGGTTCCAGACGCGCGTACGCTTCTCGAAGATGCGCTCGAGGTTCTCCTCCAGGAAGGGCAGCAGAGCGGAGCCGCCGCTGAGCATCACGTCCTGGACCTCGCCGTCGAACTGGTTCTGGAAGAAGTCGAAGGAGAGGTTCACCTCGTTGCCCAAGTCCTCCAGGACCTGACCCACGGCCTCCTTCACCTCGTCGAGTTGCTCGCCGGGATCGCGCTTGAGCGCCTCGGCCTGGACCGGGTCGAGACCGAACCGGCGCATGATCGCATTCGTGAGGTCGTAGCCACCGATGGGGACCTCACGTGCGAAGTGCGAAGTGTTGTTGCGGAGGATGTTGATGCAGGACTTGGAGGCGCCGATGTCGAGCAGTGCGACCGTGCGCTCACCTTCCTGGATGCCGGGGCTCACCATGTCGCCCAGCTCGAATGCGTTGCCGAGGGCAAAGCTGTCGATGCCCACCGAGGAGGGCTGCAGGCCCGCCTCCAGCAGCATCCGGGTCTGCTCCTCGATCATCGAGCGCTTTGCTGCCACCAGCAGCAGCCGCGACTCGGGGCGGCCCTCTGGCGAGGTCACTTCCATCAGCTTCTGGTGGTCGATCTCCACCTCGTTCACGTCGAACGGGATGTACTTGTCGGCCTCCAGGCGGATCGTGCTGGCGAGCTTCTCGTCCGGCACGTCGACCATGCTGATGTAGCGGAAGATCACGTTCTTGCCGCTCACCGCAGAGGCAGTGCGCTTCGTCCGGAACTTGCCCTGCTTCAGCAGGTCTGCAAGCGCGTCCTGACGGGACTGCTCGTTGGGCACGTCCACGCGGGCAAAGCCGGTGATGACGAAGTCGTACTTGTCCTGGGTGATCTCAACTGCCTTGATGCTGCTCGATCCGATGTCAAGGCCGACGATGCTCTTGCGATGCTTCAGCATCCTGTCCTCGGTGGTTGTGCCGTGCGGTGGGCCGGGCGAACGCCAGCCTCTCCCCGGACCTATCGACCACCGGGCCCCTCCCGGTTGAGTCCGATCCTGCCGGGCCGCGCGCACAGGCATGGGAGGGCGGACACGCCCGTCCCGGACCGGGACCGCTCCTATTCCTCGCCGAAACGGGCGTCGACCAGGTCAACCAGCGCCCGGACCTGCGCCTCGGCGTCGGGCCCCTCGGACCGGAGCAGGAGGACTGTGCCGGGCTCGGCGGCCAGCATCATCATCCCCATGATCGACTTGCCATCCACTTGCTCGTCCGAGTCGGCGCGCTGGACCTGCACCGACGATGCGTAGGCATTGGCAACCTGCACGAAGAGGTGCGCTGGCCTGGCATGCAGGCCGTGGCGGTTGCGCAGCGTGACCTGCGCCTCGACGACGGAGGGCCCTTGGTTCATTCCTTGGGCACCATCTCGCCGAGCAGGTCCCGCAGGGCCTTTTCGTCGGTGGCATCGAGGCAGAAGCGGCGGAAGTCGCCGTTGCGAGCAAGGGTCGAGATCCAGCGCAGGCAGCGCAGGTGCGCCTCGGCCGCCTCCGAGGGAGACACGAGGAAGAAGAGGATGTGAACGGGCCTGCCGTCGATGGCGTGCCACTCGAGGCCGCCGCGCACCCTTCCGAACACCAAATGGGCCGTCTCCACGTCCTCCGACTTCACGTGCGGGACGGCGACTCCGTTGCCGATTCCCGTGGAGCCCAACGTCTCCCGGTCCCCCACCTTCTTGGCCAGGGCGCTGGCCTTCTTCTTGGGAATGATTCCAGCGTTCTGGGCGGCCTGGACGAGTTCCTTGATGGCGGCGTCCTTGGTGGTCGCATGCACGTCGGCAAGGATGGTGGCCGACCGGACGAGTTCGCTGATCATGGGGAGGGTTGGGACTTCGGGGGCAAAGGTCTTACCCCTTCAGGCTGCGGCGGACAATGTCCTCGTAGGTCTCCTCGTCCCCGGCCTTGCCACCGCGGGCCCGTACCGGCCGTCGCGAGGGCTTCCCGGAGCCCTTTCCGGCAACGTTGCCCTTGTGGTCCTTCCGTTTCTCCTTTTGCTTCCGGAGTTGTGCCTCCATCCGGTCCAGGAGCAGGTCGACAAGCGCGGCAAAGGACTCGCCGGTCTCCTTGGCCACCAGCGGGCGGCCGCGACGGAGGTGGACGATGAACTCGACCTCGGGCTTCTTGTGCGCGTGGTCGGCTATCACCTCGATGCGGGTGACCCTGTCGTTGTAGCGGGCCAGCCGAGCGATCTTCCGCGCTGCGTTCTCCTGCATGCGCTCGCTCAGGTGTTCGTGTCGGTTGGTGAACTCGATGACGACTTCGTTTGGCGCGGTCATGTTGGTTCCGTTGGATCGGCCGGTGCGGCCGCAGGCAGTTCCTTGAACAGCTGGGCTGCCCTGGGTGCAACATCGGCAGGAACGACGGAGCGGTCGTAGAGAACCCGCAGCAGGTAGAGGCCTGCGGCAGGCGCCGTCGGCCCGGCTGCGCTCCGGTTGCGTGCGGCGAGGATGGCTCGCACGTCCTCCGGTGTGAGTCGGCCGCTGCCCACGTCCACGAGCGTGCCCGCGATGGCACGGACCATGTTGTACAGGAAGCCATCGCCCTGCACCGCCAGGTCCAGTCCCCAGGGGCGCTGCACCAGGTGCAGGTGCTGGACCGTGCGCACCGTGCCACGCTTGCGTTCGTAGCCCGGGTTCGTCGCGAAGGAGGCGAAGTCGTGCCGCCCCACGAGGTGCGACGCTGCCATGCGCATCCGCGCCAGGTCGAGTGGCCTGCGCACCCAGTGGTAGTAGTTGCGACCCACGGCAGGGCGCGTGCGCGAGACGGCGATGCGGTACACGTACCGCTTGCCCCGCGCGTGGAAGCGGGCGTGGAAGTCATCCGGCACGACGCGGACCGACCGCACCGCAATGTCGTCCGGGAGGTTCGCGTTGAGTGCCATCACGACCGAGCCCGTCGTCAGCTCGCGTGGCACGTCGGCGTGAGCCGCCATCGCCAGCGCGTGCACACCCGCATCCGTCCTGCCCGACCCCTCGACGGCCACCGGCTCACCGTACACTGCCAGGAACGCCCGCTCGAGGTGCTCCTGCACCGTCTCCACCCCGGACTGGCGCTGCCAGCCGGCGTAGCGGGAGCCGTCGAAGGAGAGGGTGAGGAGGTAACGCACGATACCGATCGCGGAGTTGTGGAAAGGCTAACCGCCGTCGAAGTCCAATGCCTGCCCCCAGCCTCACTGCTCAACTCACGCCGCGACGCACCTCCTGCCGTCAGCACTCAGCGGGTGGCTGCTCAACCGTCCCCAGTCCTGCCGCCACGAGCAGACTTCCTCGTAGCTCAGTTGCCGCGGCAGGATCCCCAGGTGCCACGCCGGCGTCCGTTGCGCTGCCTCGGTGTTGGTCCGGCGCCGTACGAAGTTGCGGTACACCTGCAGCAGGTGCAACTGGCCCAGCAGGTGCTCGCCCTTCTTGCTCACGCACCAACTCCTGCGCTTGAGCCGGG
>JBEGVB010000094.1:0-8013 GCA_041178545.1 Planctomycetota bacterium | reverse complement strand
GGAGGCAAAGCGCTTTTGCAGGTCCCATTCTCTCCGATTCTAGAGACGACCCTGGAAGACTCCTCTGCGGTCGAGGCCAGCCGAAGGCTCGACTTGTTTGGCCAAGGCGACCACGTTCGGCTTTATGGCAAGGACTACGTCGAAAGGCTTCGAGCCAATGGATTCGAAGTGGATGCGGTCTTGGTTGGTGGGCACCCCAAGTACCGTCGGTGGGGGCTCAATCCAAGAGAGCCGGTGTTCCTTGCGACAAAGTCGGCATCCACGTAGGGCCGCTTCCTCCCCATAAGCTACTTCCCCAGGTCCTTTACTTCCTTGACCATGCCCTCGAGCGCTTCCTTGGCGTCGAGGAACACCATCAGCGTGTTGGGCAGCTCGAACAGCGGGTTCTTGATGCCCGCGTAGCCGGGCGCCAGCGACCGCTTGATGACCACCACGGTGCGCGCCTGGTCGACGTCGAGGATCGGCATGCCGGCAATGGGCCCGGTGGCCTCGCGCGCGGCAGGGTTCACCACGTCGTTGGCACCCACCACGATCACCACGTCGGTGTTCTTGAAGTCGGAGTTGATGCGATCCATCTCCCACAGCTGGTCGTAGGGCACGTCGGACTCCGCCAGCAGCACGTTCATGTGGCCCGGCATGCGACCCGCCACCGGGTGGATCGCATAGCGGACGTTGGCGCCGCGCTTTTGCAGCAGCTCACCCAACTCGCGGAGCGTGTGCTGCGCCTGCGCAACCGCAAGTCCGTAGCCAGGCACCATCACGACGGAACTCGCACCGTCGAGCAGCATCGCCACCTCCTCGGGCGATGCGGCCTTGGTGCTCTTGTAGTCCTTGGCGTCCTTGGCCACGGTCTCCTCGCCCATGCCGCCCAGCAGCACGTTGCCGAGCGAGCGGTTCATGGCCTTGCACATGATCTGGGTGAGGATGAGGCCCGAGGTGCCCACGAGTGCGCCCACCACGATGAGCAGCGGGTTCTCGATGACGAAGCCCGATGCCGCGCCCGCGATGCCGGAGTAGCTGTTGAGCAGCGACACCACGACCGGCATGTCCGCGCCGCCGATGGGCATGACGAGGAACACGCCCAGCACGCTGGCGATCAGGGCCACGGCGACGGTGCTGGCCGCAAGGCCGGTGTGGTCGGTGGCAAGGATCTGCCATGCAGCGCACGCGATGAGTCCGAGCCCCAGGAGCGCATGCACCACGTGGCGACCCGCGCCCTTCACCGGGTGCGAGAGCTTCTTTCCCGACAGCTTGAAGTAGGCAACGAAGCTTCCGGTCAGGGTGAGCATGCCGATCAGGATGGCGATGGGCGTGCTGAGGGCATGGATCGTCCCCGTCTGCCACAGGTTGACACCGTCCTCCTTGATCACCTTGCTCTGCAGCAGGTCTGCCATGGCCACGAAGGCGGAGGCGACGCCGCCGAGTCCGTTGAGTGCAGCCACCATCTCCGGCATGGAGGTGGTGGGCGTGCGCTTCGCGATCACGATGCCGATGGCCGAGCCGAGCACCACGCCGGCTGCCACGATCGGCCAGCTCACGTCGGTCATCACGACGAGCGTGGTTGCGATCGCGAGCAGCATGGCCAGCTCGGAGATCCTGTTGCCCCGCAGGCAGGTCTTGACGCTGGTGAGGTTCTTGATGCCGAAGACGAACAGCAGCGTCGCCAGCAGGTAGAGGTAGTTCATGGTCACTTCGCCTTCTTCTTGAAGGACGCGAGCATGCGGTCGGTGACCATGTAGCCGCCCACCACGTTGACCATCGCGAACACGATGGCGAGGAAGGCGAGCACCTTTGAGGGGGTCCCCTCACTGGCCTTGGCGCACAGCAGGGCGCCCACGACGGTGATGCCAGAGATCGCGTTGGACCCGGACATCAGGGGCGTGTGCAGGGTGGGCGGGACCTTGTTGATGAGCTCGAAGCCGAGCAGCGAGGCGATGACGAAGACGAAGAACGTCAGGAAGACGTCGCTCGCCTGGGCGGCGGGGTCCGAACCGGCGATCTCGAGGAGCACGAACATGTTCACACCTTTGCCGCGAGAGCCGCGGCCGTGGGCTGGTGGACGACCTCGCCACCGTGGGTGACGACGACCGCCTTGAGGATCTCGTTGGCCAGGTCGACGGTGACCTGACCCGCCTTGCTGAACTCCGGCAGGAAGGATGCGATGTTGCGCGCGAACATGCGGCTCGCGTCCGCGGCCACCTGCGCAGCAAGGTTGGTCTCGCCGAGGATGCTCACCCCGTGGACAACCACGGTCTGGCCGGGCACCGACCCCTCGACGTTGCCGCCCTGGCTCACGGCCATGTCGACGACCACCGACCCCGGCTTCATGGCGCGCACCATGTCGGCCGTCATCAGCTGCGGGGCACGCTTGCCGGGCACGAGTGCCGTCGTGATCACCACGTCTGCCTGCGCCATGTGCTGGGTCAGGATCTCGCGCTGCTTGCGCAGGAACTCCGCAGATGCCTCCTTGGCGTACCCGCCCGAGGTCTCCGCATCGGGCGGCGCTCCGGTGTCCACGAACTTGCCGCCGAGGGACTCGACCTGCTCGCGGCATGCGGGGCGGATGTCGTTGGCCTCGACCACTGCGCCAAGGCGCTTGGCCGTCGCGATCGCCTGCAGGCCCGCCACGCCCGCACCCAGCACCAGCACGCGAGCCGGCGTGATGGTGCCTGCCGCGGTCATCAGCAGGGGGAACATCTTGGGCAGCCGTGCCGCAGCCATCAGCACGGCCTGGTAGCCGGCGCACGTGGCCTGCGACGACAGGATGTCCATCTTCTGCGCGCGCGTGATGCGCGGCATGAACTCCAGTGCCATGGCGGTCACGCGGGCGTCGCGCAGCGCACCCACGGCGGCGAGGTTCTGGCCGGGCAGCAGGCTGCACACCAGCAGGGACCCTGCCTTCTGGGCCCGCGCCTGCTCCACGGTCGGACAGTTGACGCCCAGGACAAGGTCTGCGGTGCCGCGGGCCTCTGGGCCGCACAGGCTCGCACCTGCTGCCTCGTACTCGGCTTCGGAGAAGCCTGCCTGCAGTCCGGCGCCACGCTCGACGGCCACCTGGAATCCCTGCTTCACCATCGCCTTCACCGTCTCGGGGACCGCGCTCACGCGCGTCTCACCGGCGGCAGGCTCCTTGGGTACGAAAATCACGGTCATGGGGGTCCTGTTGCTGGGGGCGCAAAGAAGACCAGACGGAATGTCCCGGGTCCACGGTCCTTGAGGGGCTGTCGCAAGCGATTGCGCCGCAGTGGCCTTTTGCTGCCGCGCCCCTAACCTGCCGCCATGGCCTCGGTGGACTTCGGACGCGATCTCGCACACAGGATCCTGCAGGGCGCGGCGCCTGCCGTGGTCGGGCTCGACCCGCGCCTCGACGCACTGCCTGCGGGCCTGGTCCCCGGTGCCCCGGCTCCTGAGCGGCTGGTGGCCTTCTACACGCGGGTGATGCCCGCCCTCGCCCGCCACGTTCCCGTGGTGAAGCCCAACATCGCCTTCTTCGAGTGCCACGGTTCTGCAGGGTTTTCCGCATACGAGCAGGTGTGCAAGGCGGCGCGGGACGCAGGCATCCTCGTGCTGGGTGACATCAAGCGCGGCGACATCGGCTCCACCGCAGAAGCCTATGCCGAAGGCCACTTCCGCTGGGCAGACGCGGTCACACTGCACCCGTACCTCGGCCGCGACTCCGTCGACCCCTTCCTCGCACACTGCAAGCCGCATCCGAACGGCCGCAAGGGCGTGTTCGTGCTGGCCCGCACCAGCAACCCGGGCGCACGGGACTTCCAGGACCTTGCCGTGGGCAACGAGCCGCTGTGCGACCGGGTGGCACGCGCGATCGAGCAGTGGAACGCCGACTTCGAACGCGTCGAGGGCTACGGCCCGGTTGGCGCGGTCGTCGGCGCAACGTGGCCTGCGGAGCTGGCACGCTTGCGCGCACTCATGCCGAGCGCATGGTTGCTGCTGCCGGGCGTCGGTGCCCAGGGCGGCAAGGTGACCGACCTCGCAGCAGCATTCGATGGCCGCGGCCTCGGGGCCCTCGTGTCCCAGAGCCGCGGAGTGATGCAGGCCTTCAAGCCCGCCGACGCGGACTGGCTGCAGAAGGTCGAGGCAGCCGCCAAGACCTTTGCCGACGAGTGCCGCACGGTCTCGCGCCACGGGGCCACCGCATGAGGTCGCAGTCCTCGTGAGTCCTGTCCTGCGCCAGCTCCCGTTCCGTGCGCTCGGCACCAGCGCCACGCACCAGCGGTTCCTCGACGACGACGTGCGTCTCGCCGCCCACCTCGGACCGCGCGCACACGATGCAGCGGAGCTGCTGCGCCTGGCACCGTTCGGTGCACCGCGTCTCGTGCCTGCGGCAGAACTGGCAGCTGCCCTGCTCGTCTACGCCGAGCGCCACGGTGCCCCGGAGGCAGTTCGTGCGAATGCGCGCCTCCTTGCCGAGCCTGGCACGCACGTGCTCGTCACCGGCCAGCAGCCTGGCCTGCTGGGCGGACCACTCTTCACGCTGCACAAGGCTGCCACCGCAATCCGGCTGTGTCGCGAGATCGCGCGCGTCCCGGGTGCGCCGCGCGTGGTGCCGCTGTTCTGGAACCACACGGACGACCACGACCTCGACGAGGCCAACCGGCTGTTCCTGCCCAACCAGACCCACGAGCTGCAGCGGTTCCGCCTCGAACTCACACACACGGGGCATGCGTTGCGGGGCATCCCCGCCGGTGCGGCCATGGACGCGCTGCTCGCAGAAGTCGGTGCGCTGGTGCCTGCCGGGGAGCACCGCGAGTGGGCGCTCGGACTGTTCCGCCCGCGGCAGCCGGAGGAGACGCTCGGTGCCAGCACCGCGCGCATGCTGTTCGAGACGTTTGGCGAGCAGGGCCTGCTCGTGATCGAGGCGCGCGACCTGCCGCGGCGCGCCTTCGACGTGCTGGGCAGCTGGTGGCAGCACGCGCACGAGTTGCGTACCTCGGTGCGTGCCCAGTGCGAACGGTTGCGTACCGAGGGACTCGATGTCACCATCGAGCCCGACAGCACGATGATGTTCCGCATGCACGAGGGCAGGCGCATCGCGCTTGCCGATGGTGAGGCGGTTGCCGACGTGTCCACGCTGAGTCCGGGAGCCCTGCTGCGGCCCGTCTGGCAGGATGCCGTGCTGCCGACGGTCGGTTTCGTCGCGGGCCCGGGCGAGCTCGGCTACCTGTCGGTCGTGGACGCGGTGTACCGCCAACTGGGCGTGCCGAAGCCGGTGTTCGTGCCACGTGCATCCCTCACCCTCGTCGAGCCCGCACTGCAGCGCCTGCTGCAGAAGCTCGGCCTCGACCTCCCTGACCTCGAGGCTGGACCCGAGGCGCTTGGTGCGCGGCTGCAGGCAGCCCAGCCTGCTCAACTCGAGAAGGCGCTTGGCGACGTGGGCGCGGGCATCGTGCGGCAGTTGGATGCCCTTGCCGACGACGTGAAGCGACTCGACGCCTCGCTGCTGAGTGCACTGGAGCGTGCGCGCGACAAGGCCGTCGAGGAGGTGGGCAGGTTTGCAGCCAAGGTGCGCAAGACGATCGAAGATCGCGAGGGCACGGGCCTCCGGCAGGTCCGCAGGCTGTGCACCATGCTGCGTCCCCGCGGCCGACTGCAGGAGCGCGTTCTGCCCTGCATCAGCGTGCTTGCAACCCACGGCAAGGCGACGGGGCAACTCCTCGTCGATGCTGCCGACCCCTTTGCCACCGGCCACGGAGTGCTCGAACTGTGAAGCCCTGCGACCTGCTGTTCCTCGGTGCCCACCCGGACGACGTGGAGATCTCCTGCGCGGGCACCATCCTCCGCGCCGTGGCCCAGGGACTGAAGGTGTCCATTGCCGACGCCACGGCAGGAGAGAAGGGGACGCGCGGGACCCGCGAACAGCGTGCGGCGGAAGCCGCCGCCGCCGCCCAGAAACTGGGGCTGGCCGAACGCCTCTGCCTCGGCCTGCCCGACACCCAGCTTGCCGTCGACGAGCGGTCGCTCGCGGCACTGGTGGGTGCGATCCGCAGCACCCGTTGCAGGGTCCTGGTGTCGCCCGTCAGTCGCGACGCCCACCCGGACCACGTGGCACTCGGGCAGCTCGCCGAGAAGGCCTGTTTCCTCGCCGGCCTGCGCAACCACGCGCCCGAACTCGGCGCACCGCATCGGCCCCGGGTGCACCTGCGGTACTTGGGCAACCAGCCCGTCGAGCCCACGATCGCCGTCGACACCAGCGACCTCGCCGCGGCCAAGGCCGAGGTGGTGCGCTGCTACGCGTCGCAGCTGAGCCCGCCCGACAAGGGGCACCTGGTGCAGGGCCTCGACGTGCTGGAGCGGGCGGTGGTGCGCGACCGCTTCCACGGCTCGCGGATCGGCGTGGCGGCGGCGGAGGTGTACTTCCACGACGGCCCCTTGCCACTCCTCGACCTGTCTCCTCTCATGCGCTGAAGCGAGGTGGGCATGGTTCGCATTGCGGTGATCAACCAGAAGGGCGGCGTGGGCAAGACCACGACCACGGTCAACCTGGGCGCGGCCCTGGCGCGCATGGGCAAGAAGGTGCTGCTGGTCGACATGGACCCGCAGGCCAACCTCACCGTGCACCTCGACAAGCGCCCGGACCTCGAGTCCAACACCATCACCAACCTGCTGGTGGAGGACACGCCGGTGAAGGACCTGATCCAGGCAACCACCACCGAAGGCCTGTTCGTGGTGCCGGCAGACACGTCCCTTGCCGGCGTGGAGCAGGTGCTCGCCAACCGCATCGGGCGCGAGACGGTGTTGCGCGAGGCGCTGGAGGCCTCCGAGGAGGCCAAGGCCTTCGACTACGTGCTGTTCGACTGCCCGCCCAGCCTCGGCGTGCTGTCCGCCAACGCGCTGGTGGCGGCAGACCGCGTGCTGATCCCGATGCAGGCCGAGTACCTGTCGTTGCAGGGCATGGCCAAGCTGCTGGAGGTCATCCAGCTGGTGCAGAAGCGCCTCAACCCCCAGCTGCAGATCGAGTGCATCCTTGCCTGCATGTACGACCCGCGCACCAACCTCACGAACGAGGTGCTGCACGAGGTGGGGGCTCACTTCGGCAACGTGCTGGCGCGGACGCGCATCCGCAGCAACGTCAAGCTGGCCGAGGCACCGAGCTTCGGCAGGACGATCTTCGAGCACGCTCCGGACAGCAACGGCGCCCGCGACTACGCGGCCCTCGCGGCCGAGCTGTGCGGTGTCGCCGTCGAGCCAGCTGTGGCAACGGCAGCAGAGCCCGAGGCCCTTGCGCCCGAGACAGTCGAGCCCGAGGCCGTGCAGAACGAGTCGGCAGGGCTCGGGTTCACCGACTCGCAGCCCATGGTCGAGCCGACGGCACCGCCCGAAGCCGCTGCCGAAGCAGGCAACTGAGCCTCGCACGCGGTCCTTCGGAGACGTGACGCGCCGGTTCCTGCAGTGCGCGTGCGCAGGTAGCATGCACGCGCGCCCGTGAACCCCTCCCGGCACCTCCTCCCTGTCGTCCTGCTCGCTGCGGCTGCAACCGCGCAGGGTCCGGGCCCGGCAGATGCCGAGGCGAAGGGAGCCCAGAAGCCGTCGGCCAGCGCGGCTCCCGAGGACCCCGGGGTGCCGGTCGAGATGTTCGAGAACCAGAACCTCGACCGCTTCGTGCGCAAGGCGCGCGACTTCCTCGCCCGTCAGGACTTCGCCGGCGCGATCCAAGTGCTGCAGGACGTGATCGATGGCAAGACCGTCGAGGCCGTCGACAGCAGCGCCGAGGGCGAGCCAGCGACAGGAGCGCCGGCGGCTCCTGCCAAGGCCCCCGAACCGAAGGCCGCGCCGCCCAAGCAGGACGAGAAGGCGAAGCCGGACGAGCAGCCGAAGGATGCCAAGGCGGAAGCCAAGGTGGAGGCCAAGGTCGAAGCCCAAGCCGGCGCCGAGGCCAAGCCAGCGACCGAGAAGGCGCCTGCGGCGGAAGCGACCCCTGCCGCACCCGCAAGGGCCGTCGTTGCCACGGTGCAGGCACAGGTCGTGGTGGTGGGCAAGGCGATGCCGGCGGCC
>JBEGVB010000093.1:0-21839 GCA_041178545.1 Planctomycetota bacterium | reverse complement strand
AGGAGGTGCGGCATGCGTTGCGCTACGTGTTCGGCAACGCGCACAAGCACTTTGAGCAGGGCAAGGGGCCCAAGGTGGAGGAGCCCATCGACCTGTTCAGCTCGGCACCGTGGTTCGACGGCTTTGTGGAGTCCGTGACCATCCGCAACCTCGACCGCTACGCCCGCCCCACCGCCGACCCGTCCACTTGGCTGCTGCGCGCGGGCTGGAAGCGCCACGGCCTGCTGAGCGTCCACGAGCGGCCCAAGGTCGTCAGACGGGCCGGGGAAAGGACAGGGCCACCGCCACAGCAGGGGGACCGCCACGCCGTTCCCCGTCCGCTCGCCCCATCCGCCTCAACCACCGTTCCCGCTCCCCGGCCCTCTCTTCCAGCCTCTGTCCCCGCGCGCGCTCCACCACCCCGCCCCTGCCACCCCATCGCCCGCGCCGCGTCCGCGCGTCCTCTCCCCCTTCACAGTTTCTCCCTCCGCTCCCGCTCCTCACCCACCGCGCCATCCGCCGCAACCACCATCCCCGCTCCCCGTCCACTCGCCCCATCCGCCTCAAACCTCGCACCCGTTCACGCCCACCACCGTTGGCATCCCGTGGTCAGGACGCCAAGATCCGACCATGCACCGCGTGCTGGAACCCGAGTACATGGACACTCCCGAGGAGGCCTCGGGGTACCAGGCGATGGACCACTCGGCGGCCAACGCCTCGGTGGTGGCGCGCTTCCTCGAACTGGGCGGTGGGCGGTGCGCGCGGGTGATCGACCTGGGCACGGGCCCCGGCGACATCCCGATCCTGCTGGCGCAGAAAGCTCCTGCAACGCACATCACGGCAGTGGATGCTGCCGAGGAGATGCTGCGGCTGGCGCGGCCCAAACTGGTGCCGCTCGGGTTGGCGAACCGCATCGACTTCGTGCGCGCAGACGTGAAGGCACTGCAGTGGCCAGATGCCTCGTTCGACGGGGTGTTCAGCAACACGATCCTGCACCACATCCCGGAGCCGTTGGAGTTCCTCAAGGAGGCTGCACGGGTGTTGGAACCCGGTGGCGTACTGCTGGTCCGCGACCTGTTCCGACCGGCAACGGAGGACGAGGCCTGGCGGCTCGTGGACCTGCACGCAGCAGGAGCCAATGAGTACCAGCGCCAGCTGTTCTTCCAGTCCTTCTGCGCCGCACTGACGCTGGAGGAGGCACGCGCCTGCGCGCGCGAGGCCGGTCTGGGCCATGCGCGGGTGGAGATGAGCAGCGACCGGCACTACTCGATCGAGATCGCGCGATGAGCGAGCACCCGCACCGCCTCGCCGCAACGATGGCACAACTCGGCGCTGCAACGGGGGACTGTGCGGCGCCCGGCGCCGGCAGCGCCGACTGCCGCATCGACCTGAAGCTGCTGGCGTGGCGCGCGCAGGAGGCCGCCCGCACGAGCGGACGCGCGCGCGAGCGCCTCGCGGTGCTGGAGCGCGCAACGCACGCACACCTCTGGGCCGGCACGGTCCAGGACGGCGTTGCACGCGGCTTCGCAGTGGCCCTCGAGGAGGCCGCGAGCCTCGCACCGCAGCACAAGGCGACAGACCTCTTTGCCGGCGCGGACGGGCTGACGGACCTGAAGGGCAAGGAGCTCTCGCGCAAGAAGGACATCCTGGTGGCAAGTGGCGGCGCACGCGTGCGCTTCGGCCGCAAGGAAGGGCTGCTCTTCGTGCACCGCGAAGGTGGGCTGCACAGCAGCAACTTCCTCCGCTTCGAGGACCGCCCGGACCACGGCACGCTGGACGCGCCGCGCTTCGACGAAGGTGGACGCGCGCGCATCTTCTCCGCGCAGTTCCTGAAGCCGGTCCGCTACCGCACGTGCAAGTCTGCGGACGAACTGGTGCTGGAAGGACGGCTCGGACGGGGCCGCGAGGGCTTCGCCTGCCGCGTCGTCGTGCGCGGAGTGCGTGCCGAGCCGCGGCTGCAACTGATGGTCGCAGTCGACAACCGTCACGAGGACCACCGGCTCCGCGTGCGATTCCTCGGCATCCCTGCCACGGTGGTCGAGCACCACTGCACGGACGTCGGCGAGGTGGTGCAGAACGACGCCGGCGGGTTCACGGCCTTCACGCTGGTTCGGGCCGTGGGAACGCTGGACACCGCAGCAGGCCCGGTGGCCACGCCGTCGGCCCAGTGCCTCGGCTGGGTCGAGCACCAGTTCCTCCTCGGTTAGGGCGCACGGCCGCAGGGTCCACGGTCGACGGAATCGGCCATGCGCACCGGGGGCGCCCCCGCAGTGGCCTCGACCCGACCGGTTCGCTAGCTTGGCCCGGCTCTCCTCCCGTGGACCCACTCTACACCTTCCTGGTCGGCCTCGTGACCGGCGCCATGCCGCTCGCGCTGCTGCTGCGCCGCCGAGCGCGACCGCCAGCCGAGGTCCACGGGCCCGAGTTGCCGGCCAGCGGTGGCGCAGGAGCGGATCCTGTCGCGGTCGAGCCCGCCGCCGAGGCAACCGAGGACAAGAAGCCGTTGGCTCGCAGCATGCAGGGAGGCGCGTGGCCTCGCCTTGCTGCCGATGCGCGCGCGATCACCTCGACGGTGGCCGACCAGCTCTCGGGCATGGTCACGGCACTGGAGGGCAATGCGCACCGACTCATCGAGAGCGCAGTGGACCCCGACCAGATCCCGCGCAGTGCGGAGCGCCTGTGGCGCACCACCCGCAGCCTGCGGCAGTTCCAGCACAAGCTGCAGGCCTACGTGTCGCCGCCGCCGCGCGGGTCCGACACGACCAGCGTGCAGGACCTGCTGGAGACCCTGCGTCGTCAGCTGGAGACGCTGGAGCGCGGGCTGCAGATCACCTTCCACGTGCCCAAGCACCTGCCTGCTGTGCACGGCGACCGCATCGCGTTGCAGGACGCGCTCCGCTTCGCCTGCCTCTCGCTCACGCAGCTGGAGCAGGGTGCAACACGACTGACGTTCAGTGCCGAGCCCCACCTCGACCGCACGCAGCCCGGGGTGCGCCTCGAGCTGCACCTGGACTGGATCGACGACCACGACCTCGACAAGCGACTGCCCCCCAACCTCAACGCCTTCGAGCTGGAGAGCTCTGCGGCACGCAACCTGGTGGCGAGCCAAGGCGGCGAGCTGACGCTGCTGCACCGTCCCGGCGCCTCCGCCCGCGCGCTCGTCCGACTGGAGGGCTCCGAGCTGCCCTCGCTCGCGCTCCCGGCACCGACACGGACGCCGACCAGTGCAGACCTGTCGCCGCGCGAGCCGCAGCCAGAACGGCCTGCCCACCATTTCGGCGGCGTGATCGTCCTCGCAACCGACACCGACCTGCGTGCAATGACGGTCGAGGAACTCAAGGCGCGCGGGCGCAACGTGTTCAGCTGCTCCGACGCCGCGGCCGTGCGCACCCTGCTGCAGGCGACACCCGAGCGCTTCGAGCTGCTCGTTTGCGACCGCGAGTCGAGCACCATTGCGGCCGAACAGCTGGCCACCAGCTCGATCGCACTGGCACCCGAACTCAAGGTGTTCATCCTCGAACGCCCTGGCGCGGAAGGGGAACTGCCGGCAGAGCTCGTCGGGCGCGTCCACCGCATCGGCAAGCCCTTCGGCCTGCGCGATCTGCGTGCGGCACTGGAGCACATTCTCGTCGGCTGAGCCCTGCCGAGGGTGGCCGTGCGCAGGACGGTTGGTATCCTCCTCGCCCCCTCAACTCATGGAAACCACCGCAACCCGCGCCAGCGGCAGGAAGCCGGACCAGCTCCGGCCCGTCAAGTTCACCCGGGCCTTCACCGAGACCCCTGGCTCCGTCCTCGCCGAGTGCGGCAAGACGCGCGTGCTCTGCACGGTCACGGTCGAGGACCGCGTGCCACAGTGGATGTACGGCAAGCCGGGAGGCTGGCTGACCGCCGAGTACGCGATGCTGCCGGGCAGCGGCACGCCGCGTAAGCCGCGCGACGGCCGCACCGGTCGTCCGGTCGACGGGCGCAGCCAGGAGATCCAGCGACTGGTCGGGCGTGCGCTCCGCTGCGCCATGGACCTGCCGAGCCTGCCCGAGTGCACGCTGTGGATCGACTGCGACGTGATCAGCGCGGACGGCGGCACGCGCACCACCGCCATCAACGGCTCGCTCGTCGCCCTCTACGACGCCCTGCTGTGGATGGAGGAACAGCGCATGCTCAAGAAGTGGCCGCTGCGCGGGATGCTGAGCGCGGTGAGCGTGGGCCTCGTCAAGGAGGTGCCGATGCTCGACCTGGACTACTCCGAGGACTCCACGGCCGACGTGGACATGAACGTCGTGTGCTCGGCCGACGGCAGGCTCATCGAGGTGCAGAGCACGGCAGAACAGCGCCCGATCGCCTTCGAGCAGTTCCATGCCATGCTCGACCTCGCACGTGCGGGCTGCACCCAGGTGCTCGACCTGCAGAAGAAGTCGCTGGGCATCTGACCCAGCGCGAGGCGCCATGGCCCACCTCTGGCTCGCGACCGGCAACAAGAAGAAGCGCGCGGAGATGGAGCGCCTGCTCGGCGGCCTGCGCATGCCCGACGGGTCCACGGTCGAACTGCACACGGTCGACGAGCTGGACGAAGCCTTCGAGGTGGCCGAGACGGAGCCAGACTTCCGCGGCAACGCGCGCCTCAAGGCCGCTGCGCTCGCGCAGCGCACGGGCGCCGTGGCACTTGCCGACGACTCGGGACTGTGCGTGGACGCACTGGGTGGCCGCCCCGGCGTGTTGTCCGCCCGCTACGGCGGTCCGGGCCTCGACGACCGCGGTCGGCTCATGCACCTGCTCCAGCAGATGGCCTCCGTGCCCGACGGCAGGCGCGCGGCCCACTTCACCTGCTCCATCTGCCTGTGCGGGCCCGACGGCCGCGTGCGGCTCGCAGTCGAGGAGCACTGCATGGGAGTGATGCTGCACGCACCGCAGGGCATCGGCGGTTTCGGCTACGACCCGGCCTTCGTGGCGGAGGCCCACCGAGCGGAACAGCCGGTGCGCACCTTTGCCGAACTCGACCCGGTCGCGAAGGATGCCGTGAGCCACCGCGGCAAGGCAATGCGCAGGCTGCTCGATGCGCTGCGCGCCGACCCGAGCCTGCTGCAGGCCTGACATCGGGCCGCGCCCGGTTCAGCGCCGCAGGTTGGCCTCGACCTCGCGCAGCGCATCCTGCACGTCGCGCCGTTCGGGTGCGATCGAGCGTGCCTTGTTCAACCGGTACTGGGCCGTGGGCCAGTCCCTTGCATCCATCGCACGACTGGCCAGGAACAGGTGGGCCTCCAACTCCTCCGGCCGTTCGCGCAGCAACTGCTCCCACATGGCATCTGCCTCGCTGCCGCGACCGGCCTTGCGCAGCAGGTCGTCGAGGCTGAGGTAGGGGTGGATGCGGTCGAAGGGCAACTGGACCGCACGCTGGAAGGCGGCAATGGCCTCGGCAAGGCGGCCGGCGCGCGCGTGCGCGCTGCCGAGGGAGTTCCAGTACATGCCGCGGCGTGGCTGCAGCTCGGCGGCCTTGGTGAGCACATCGACTGCACGGGCGAAGCGCGGGTCGGCAGCGCCCTTCCCGCCCTTGTCCACTTGGATCAGCAGACAGGTGCCGAGGGCACCGAGGGCATCGGCATGCCAGGGCGCGAAGGCCACGACCTTCTCCAGCTCGACAATCGCATCCTCGGTGCGGCCCCGCATGTGGAGCGACGTCGCCCAGTTGGTCCGGTCCGCATGGTTGGCGAACTCGCACTGCACGGCGAGGTCGAACAGCGGGAAGGCCTCGGCCTCGCGCTTCTCCTCCAGCAGCACGGTGCCGAGGTTGGTGAGGATCTGCGCCGCGAGCGGGCCACGGTCGTCAGGGTTGCGCTTTGCGTATGCGTCCTTCCAGAACGTGGCCTCGCTGGCATAGGTGCCGGCATGGTCCCGCGCCTGCACGGCGAGCACGGCCACGAACACTGCAGCAAGGACACCACCGAGCCAGCCTGCGGCTCCCCTCGCGGTGCGGTGCAACAGCCATCGGGTGCCCACGACCACGGGAACGACGAGGAACAGCATCGGCAGGTACATGCGCCGTTCCGCGACCAGTTCGGTGACGATGGGCATGACGGTCGAGGTCGGTGCCAGCCACAGGAAGAACAGGGCGCCGAGGAACGCGAGCCAGTGCAGGGTCGGCCGGCGCAGCCAGCACCATGCGGTTGCGGCCAGCAGCGAGAGCACGAACAGGCCGGGCAGGAGGGCGGGACCGAGCTCCTTCACCACCGCGTTCGAGTAGGCGCCTCGCAGCACGTCGGGCCAGAGCGCGAGCTGCACGTAGTGCGCCAGCACGCCAGCCTGCGTGAGCAGCCACTGCCATGCGGTGACGCCCTGGTGCGTGGAGTAGCCGACCGTGTGGTTGACGGGCCCGAGTGCAACGCACGCCCCGAGCACCAGCCACGTCGAAGCCATTGCCAGCAGGAAGCGCCGTTGCGTGCGCAGCGCAGCCCAGTCCGGCAGCAGGAAGGCACGTTGGTACAGGAGGACCAGCACAGGGCCCGCAACCAGGTCCTCCTTGCTGCCCATGCCCAGTGCCATGGCGGCAACGGCAAGCAACTGCCACCGGCCCGCATGTGCCGAACCATGTGCACGCAGCGTGGCATACAGCGCGAGGAGCAGGAACCCGGACGCGAGCAGGGTCGACCGCTGCGTCGCGTAGGCAACCGAGTCGGTGCAGAGCGGGTGCACGACCCAGACAAGGGCGAGGACCAGCGCGAGGCACGTGGCACCGGCCGAGTCGGTGCGCGCAGCGAGGTTCGGCGCCCGGAGCGAGCCCCGGGCCAGCAGGAAGAGCAGCATCCCGTTGAGGAGGTGCACGACGAGGTTGCCGAGGTGCGGGCTGACGGTGCCGAAGCCGAAGAGCGAGAAGCAGGCCGCCAGGCTGAGACAGGCGACCGGGCGGTTCGCGAGCGGCTGGTGCGGTGGTGACAGGGCTGCATCCCACCAGTTGCCGTCGATCAAAGGGACGTTGAGCTCGATTGCCGGGCTGTCGTCGAACTTGAACCCGAAAGTGGGCACCTCCCACCAGGTTGCGAGTCCCGCACCCACGACCACGAGGAGCGGCAACACGGTCCCCCACAATGGACGCAGCCCTCCTTCGGGCGGTGCAGCTGGGGCAGCGGTTGCTCGGGCCATTGCGGGAGGATCCGTCATTGCCGCGGCAGGTGCAACGGTGCCGCATGGTGCTCGGACGACCCGGCAGGCGTGTTGCCATGGGCGCATCACGCCCGCGGCCCCCGGGACCGTGGCGCAGCGGGAAACGGCTGCGGAATCCACGGGGCGCGGACTAGAATCCTCGCCCCTCGAACCCGGCCCCGGCCCACGACCTCCCGTCGCAACGGCGCCCGGTTCCCTTTGCCGAGCCTGCCGACGTGACCGACACCAGCCTCATCCGCAACTTCAGCATCATCGCGCACGTGGACCACGGGAAGTCCACGCTGGCCGACCGCTTGCTCGAACTCACGGGCACGGTCGAGAAGCGGCAGATGAAGGCCCAGCTCCTCGACGACATGGAGCTGGAACGCGAGCGCGGCATCACCATCAAGGCCCGCGCCGTGGCGATGGACTACAAGGCGCAGGACGGCAAGACCTACCAGTTCAACCTGATCGACACCCCCGGCCACGTCGACTTCAACTACGAGGTGCTCAAGAGCCTGCAGGCGTGCGAGGGAGCATTGCTGCTGGTGGACGCCGCCCAGGGCGTCGAGGCCCAGACGGTGGTCAACGCACACCTCGCCGAACAGGCCAAGCTGGCGGTGATCCCCGTCCTCAACAAGATGGACCTGCCCCACGCGCGCCCCGAGCAGGTTGCGCGCGAGATCGAGGACGCCATCTGCATCCCTGCCGACGACGCGATCCCGGTGTCGGCCAAGACCGGCCTCAACGTCGAGAAGGTGCTGGAGGCAGTGGTGCGGCTCATCCCCGCGCCCACCGGCGACCCCCGCGGCAAGCTGCAGGCGATGATCTTCGACGCGGTCTACAACGACTACCGCGGCGTGGTGATCTACGTGCGCGTGTTCCACGGCACCGTCCGCAAGGCGGAGATGATCCGCATGCTCGGCACCATGACCCACTACGAGGTCATGGAGGTCGGCAAGCTGGTGCCCGAGATGGCACCTGTCGAGCAGCTGGCGGCTGGCGAGGTGGGCTACATCGTCGCCAACATCAAGAAACTGCAGGACGTGGTCATCGGCGACACGGTGACCCACGAGGAAGAGGCGCTGCGCTCGCCTGCACTGCCCGGCTTCCGCGCGCCGAAGCCGATGGTGTTCTGCGGCTTCTACCCGACGGTGCCGAGCGAGTTCGAGAACCTGCGCAAGGCGCTGGAGAAGCTGCGCCTCAACGACAGCTCGTTCACCTTCGAGCCCGAGACCAGCGACGCGCTGGGCTTCGGCTTCCGTTGCGGCTTCCTCGGCCTCCTGCACATGGAAGTCATCCAGCAGCGCCTCGAGCGCGAGGAGGACATGGACCTCGTGCAGACGGCACCGACCGTGCGCTACCGCATCAAGCTGCACAACGGGACCGAGAAGGAGATCCGCTCGCCGAGCGAGCTGCCCGACCCCTCGGTCATCGCCGAGTACCTCGAGCCGATCACGCGCGTCAACATCGTCGTGCCGAAGGAGTTCATCGGCGCGGTGATGAAGATCTGCACCGACCGCCGCGGCCAGTACGTCAAGACCGACTACTACGGTGGCGAGCGCGTGATGATCGGGTTCCGCATCCCGTTCGGCGAGATCATCTTCGACTTCCACGACCGCCTGAAGTCGGTCACGCGCGGCTTCGGCACCATGGACTACGAGCTCGAGGGCTTCGAGGCCTCGGACCTCGTGAAGGTCCGCATCCTCGTCACCGGCGACGAGGTGGACGCGCTGTCGATGATCTGCCACCGCGAACAGGCCGAGAACCGCGGACGCAAGGTGCTCAAGCAACTGCGCGAGGAGATCCCGCGGCACCAGTTCGAGGTGGCGCTCCAGGCCGCCATCGGCGGCAAGATCGTGGCGCGCGAGAACATCCGCGCGGTCCGCAAGGACGTCACCGCCAAGTGCTACGGCGGCGACATCAGCCGCAAGCGCAAGCTGCTGGAAAAGCAGAAGGAAGGCAAGAAGCGCATGCGGCAGGTCGGTAACGTGGAGATCCCGCAGGCGGCGTTCCTGTCCGTCCTGCGCAGCACCGGCGAGGAATGACCAGCATGGGCAGCGTTGCGACGGCATCGAAGCGCAAGGGTCTGAAGCGCGGTCCGATCCGCGACAATCTCGAGGCCTTTGGCGTGGCGATCCTCGCCGCGGTGCTGCTCAAGTGGTTCTGCATCGAGGCGTACCAGATCCCCACGTCGTCGATGCAGCCCACGCTCATGGGCTCCAGCGAGGCGTCGGTCTACGACCGCATCCTCGTCGACAAGATCCGCTACGAGATCACCGAGCCACAGCGCTGGGACGTGGCCGTGTTCCGGTACCCGCTGCAGAAGAACCAGAACTACGTGAAGCGCATCGCCGGCATGCCCGGCGACCGGCTCCACATCGCCGGTGGCAACCTCCACCTCGTCACCGAGAAGGAAGGCAGGCGCGAGTACACCACGCTGCGCAAGCCGGCACGCATCCAGAAGGGCCTCTGGAAGGAGGTCTACCCGGCGCGCAAGGAGATGCGCGACGACCCGGTGACGCTCGGGGCCGCGGTCAACGCGAGCCCGGTGCGTGCGTGGGAGGACAAGGGCAACGTGCTGGTGGGCACGCTGGAACAGGGCCGCACCTCGCGCCTCACCTTCCAGGACGATGCCGACGGCGGCATGGTCGACCGCGTCTGGGACGGCTACCCGAAGGAGGTCGGTCGTGCGATCCGCGACGCCAACATCGGGATGGCACGCCGCAGCGAGATCGTGCCGGACGTGAAGTTCGAGACCTCGCTGCAGCCCGAGGGCACGCTGGAGGAACTGGCGTTCGAGATCGAGGTGGTGCGCCCCGGCAAGGAGCGCATCACCTACGCACTGGAGGTCGCAGGCGGCCAGGCACAGCTCGTGGTGCGCCAGGGCGGTGGACGCTCGGTGCTCGCACAGGGTGACAAGGTTGCCTGCGAGCTCGCCTCGGGCGCATCGACCGGACTCGCCTTCTGGCGGCTCGACGACGAACTCGTGGCCGAGCGCAACGGCGTCGAGATCGCGCGCCTCGACGTCATGGCCCATGCGACCCGCGACGGGTGCGAACTGCCCGGACCCGGTGCCACTGCCGAGCAACGCGTCAACGCGCAGGTCGTGTTCAAGGGCAGGGGCAAGGTGGCGGTGCAGGACCTGCGCATCAGCCGCGACCAGCACTGGGTGCGCAGCTCCCTCGACCCGGGCCACGTCGTCGAGGTCCCTGCGGGCCACTACTGGATGCTGGGCGACAACACCCTGCAGTCGGTCGACGCTCGCGACTGGACCGCGCTCGTGGTGGGCGTGACCGACGACGGCACCATGGTGCCGGCCGACACGTCTGGCGCGCGCAAGGTGCGCGGCAACAAGCGCCCCGTGCCGCCTGCACGCGCCCCCGACCGCGACGAGACCCCCATCGTGTTCCCCGACGAGAAGGTCGTCGTGATGATCGACGACGTGGGTGAGTACGTGCGGATGAAGTCGGGCATCAGCCCTGCATACGACAGCGACAACGTGCTGTTCGAGCGGCTGGACTCGACAGGGGCTGACGGCGACTGGCGCCCCGTCGAGGAGCGCGTGCCGTTCGTGCCGCGCGAGGACATCATCGGACGCGGACTGCTGGTGTTCTGGCCCGTCTGGCCCCTCGGCGTCCACCGTCTCGGCTTCGTGAAATGACGACCGAGATCCTCCACACCGAGGGACTGGTGAAGGCCTACCGCGGGCGACGCGTGGTCGACCACGTGAGCATCCGCATCGGCGAGGGCGAGATCATCGGCCTGCTCGGGCCCAACGGCGCGGGCAAGACCACCAGCTTCCGCATGGTTGCGGGGATGGTGACCCCCGACGAGGGTCGCGTGGTGTTCGCGGGCGAGGACATCACCGGCCTGCCCATGCACAAACGCGCACGGAAGGGCCTCGGCTACCTGTCGCAGGAGCCCTCGGTCTTCCGAAAGATGACCGTGCTCGACAACGTGCGTTGCGTGCTGGAGGCACGTGGCGTGCCCCGGCGCGAGCGGACCGACATGGCGCTGGGTCTGCTGGAGGAGCTCCAGCTCACCCACATCGTCGCCTCGCTCGGCGAGCAGCTCTCGGGCGGCGAGCGCCGCCGCCTCGAGATCGCGCGCGCACTCGCCACCGAGCCGAGCCTGCTGCTGCTCGACGAGCCGTTCGCCGGCGTCGACCCGATCACCATCGAGGAGATCCAGAAGATCCTCGCCGACCTGGCCCAGCGCGGCATCGCCATCCTCATCACCGACCACAGCGTCATCGAGACGCTGCGCATCACCAGCCGCGCCTACATCATCGCCAAGGGCAAGGTGATCGCCGAGGGCGACGCACAGTCGGTCATCCAGAACGAACAGGTCCGCAAGGTCTACCTCGGCTCGTCCTTCGGCGAGGGCATCACGGGCGAGGAAGAACGCGGCCTCGAGCTCGACCCGTGACCCCCACCCGACTCCACCTCGCACTCCCGCTGCTCGCACTGCTCGCAGCTCCCGTTGCCGCCCAGACCGGCACCCAGGCCAGCACGCCAGCGCGCATGTTCGACATCCGCACCGGCGACGTGCCCACGGCACTCGCCCTGGCTGCGACCTTCGGCATCGAGGGCGCGACCGAGGAGTCGGTGAAGGACAAGGTGCTCGAACTGACCTACGACCCGGCCACGAAGCAACGGGTGGCCAAGCTGCTGCCCGCCGAGGGAACGCTGCCGCCCGGCACGCGCATCGCAATCGACTTCGACGTCGCCGAGACCCTGAACGGGTACCGAGCGGAGGTCGAGGAGATCCGGCGCAAGCTGGAACCGGCAGTCGACGTCGCGCTGCAGCAGATCGACTACCCCATCGGCTTCGGGCGACGCATGCTCGACGGCGTGCTCGGTGCCCTGCTGGACATGGAGCGGCTGCAGGTGCGCATCCAGGGCGACCTCGTGGGTGCACCGGGGAAGGGGCTGGTGGTCGAGGCACTGCCGCACTGCGCCAAGGACTCTGCACTCGGACGGTGGCTGGAGTCCGTGAAGCGCGGCAAGGGTTCGCTCCCGGTCGACGACGAGAACACGGCACTCTCGTTCCGCTGCTCGGTGGCCGCCGACCATGTTGCCGCCTTCTTCGCGCCCTTCGGCGCGTTCCAGGTGGAGCGTGGCGCCCGCACGGCCGCGGAACGCGACGCCAACACGGAGGGTCTATCCACCTTCCTGTCTGCATGGGACGGCAGCATGAGCCTGCTGGTCTCCGCCGAGGGCTATGCCGCATTCCTCGGTCTCCGCGATGCAGCCACGTTCGCGGCTGCCATGGTCGATCCCAAGCGCCTTGCACGCCTTGCGGACGAGGCACTGCGCCAGGACCGCGAGGTCGAGCACGAACCCCGTCACCTCGTGCACAAGAAGGTCCCCGTGATGCGCACCCGCTCGAGCGCCCTCGGCAAGGCTGGTCTGCTGCCCAGCGAGATCGTGAGCTATGCCGTGGTGGTGAAGGACAGCGCCATCTACAGCGGCGGCACGAAGGCCTCGACCGAGGCCGTCACCCAGCTCGTCGACCTTGCGCTCGACGGCCGCCTCGCTGCGGCGCCGCTGCCAGACGACCTCGTGCTGGACCTCCAACTCGACGTCGCACGGTTGCTGGGCCTGCTGCCCAAGGATGCCGTCGGGGTGGTGGAGAAGCCGCCGGTCCAGCGTGCCCGTCTCGCCCTGCGCAACAGCAACGGCACGGTGACCCTCCTGCTCGAGCTCCGCTAGCCTCACGCGGCACGCGAAGCCGACGCACCATGTTCCCGGACCCCACGAACCTGCTGGAGGCCGCCTGCGCGAGGTACACGAAGCGCGTGATCGCGGGTTCCGCCCTGCTGATTGCCGCAGGGTTCGGCATGTTCGGGAGGGGGGGTAGGTTCTCGTTCAGCCGGGGACAGGTATGGCCCCACTGGTTCGGTGATGGCTGGGGGGACGTTGCGTTGGGCGTCCTCGGCACGGCCATCGTGCTCGGGGCGATCCCGCCGCTCGTGCGCGCCAACGCCCAACTGCGCCGCTGGCGGGCCTTCGTGGCGAGCCCTGAGTTTGCCAAGTCGTTCGCCCGCAGCACTGCCCGTGGTGGCCAAGGCAGGACCCGGTCCCGTGCAGAGCAGCAGGGACCACCGCCCTCGCGCAAGCCGCTGCTCGACCTCCGCAAGCGGGCCCTGCTCGCCCTCGGACTCGACGAGCACGCCGACGCACACGCCATCCGCCGACGCCACCGGGAGCTGGTGCTGGCATTCCACCCCGACCGCCAGTTGCATCTCCCTCCCGAACAGCAGGCTGCTGCCGCGGAACGCTTCCACGAGATCCAGCGCGCCTACGAGTTCCTCCGCTCCTGACCCGCACCCACGCCATGGTCCCCATCACCATCACCTACGACGGCGACCTCTCCTGCTCCGCCACCCACGGCCCGTCGGCATCCACGATCACCACCGACGCACCGCGGGACAACCAGGGCCTCGGCCGCACGTTCTCGCCCACCGACCTCGTCGCCACGGCGCTGGGCAGCTGCGTCCTCACCACGATGGCCATCGTGGCGCGGCGCAACGGCATTGAGATCCGCGGCGCACGCGTGCACGTCGAGAAGCACATGAGCGACAACCCGCGGCGCATCGCACGGTTGCCGGTGGTCGTGACCATGCCTGCACGGCTCGACGACGACAACCGCAAGCGGCTCGAGAACGCCGCCGAACTGTGCCCCGTGAAGGCGAGCCTCGCCCCGGGCGTCGACACTCCCGTCACCTTCGTCTGGCCGGCCTGATCCCGCGCACCGCGCGCGTCACTTCAGCACGCCAGGCAGCGGCGGGGCGATGCCCTCGCCGGAGCTGGTGAAGTCCTCGCCGAGCAGCGCAGCAACGGTGGCCGCGACCATGGACTGCGTGGCCTGCACGTCCCGGCGCACGCCGCGGGCAGGGGTGTCGGGCCCCATCACCGCCATCCAGACCTCGTCTGCGCCCGGCACCTTCGCGCTGTGGTCGGTCCAGTCCTGCTCGGTGCGCCCGCGGCCGTGGTCGACGGCGATCACCAGCGACGTCGTACCACGGTACTGGTCGTCGGACTGCGCCAACTCCCACAGCTCGCGGACCATCGCATCCGCCTTGTTGGCCATCTGCAGGTAGAGGTCGTAGCGCCGGCCGTGGCCCCACTCGTCGGTCTCCCCCAGCGAGAGGTACAGCACGCGCGGCTTCGCGTGCAGGAAGTACTCCTTCGCGCGCGCGAAGGTCGCAACGTCCCAGGCGAACTCCTCCCAGTACCGCGGCAGGTGGTCGTACACCTGCTGGATCGCCTCGAGCCGCTCGGGCGTGCGCGCGACCGTGACCGGGTCGAACGCGGACTCGACGAAGAGGCGCGAACGTTCCTCGTTGAGGATGTACGGGATCACGTCCCAACCGCTGAAGGCCGCGATCCTGCCGCCGAACTCGGGCTTCTGGTGCAGCCACTCCAGCACGTTCACGTTGGGGTTGGGCAGCTTGTTGTTGGAGTCGATGCGGGGGTCCACCTTGCCGCACAGCAGCTCGCTGTAGCCCGGGTAGCTGAACCAGTGTGGGTTGGTGACCCTGGCCTGCGCATTGGCCTCGGGGTCGCCGAACAGCTGGCCGTCCTTGGCCACCGTGCCCCAGAGGAACGGCATGAGCAACTCGCGCCGCTGCACGGGCTCGCCGCGCCAGAAACGCTTGCGGGTGGCGAGGATGTCGCGCACCCCGCCCGACTCCTTGTTCATCATCCGGTTGTCCGCACCGGTGAACACGTCCTGCCAGCGCAGCCCGTCGATGGTGACGAGAATGACGTTCTTCGTCTGGCGGACCGGGCCGTCCTGCGGTTGCGCCTCCTGCGCTCCAGCCGTCGCGATGCCGAGGAGGAGGACGAACGGGAACGCGAGCCTTGGCTGCACCATGCGCACAGCGTAGGCACGGGTACGGCGACTGCGAGCACCAGCACCTCGCTCCTGCACACACAACCCCGTAACCTGCGCCGCCGATGCGCGCGCACCTCCCCTCCGTCTCCTTCCTCATGCTGCTGTTGCCGGCGTTCCCTGCTGCCGCACAACAACCGCAGATGCCGCCGGCCCTCGACCTGACGCTGCTCAAGCCCCTGAAGGCACGCAGCATCGGCCCGGCTGCCATGAGCGGCCGCATTGCCGCAGTGGCCTCGGTCCCGGGCGACCCGCGGACGGTCTGGGCCGGCGCAGCCACCGGCGGCCTGTGGAAGTCGACCGACGGCGGCGTCACGTTTGCGCCCGTCTTCGACGAGCAGGACTGTGCTGCGGTCGGCGCGATCGCCATCGACCCGACCACGCCCGAGGTCGTGTGGGTGGGCACCGGCGAGGGCAACCCGCGCAACAGCGCGTCGGTGGGCCGCGGTGTGTACCGCACGCGCGACGGCGGCCGCACGTGGCAGAAGCTGGGGCTCGAGAAGACCGAGCGCATCCACCGCATCCTTCTGCACCCGCGCGACCCGGACACTGCGTACGTGGCTGCCATGGGCGCCATGTGGGGCGAGAACCCGGACCGTGGCGTCTACAAGACGACTGACGGTGGCGCGACTTGGGAGAAGGTGCTGTACGTCGACGAGCGCACGGGCTGTGCCGACCTGGCCATGGACCCGTCCAACCCCGACAAGCTTCTCGCAGGGATGTGGCAGTACCGCCGCTGGCCCTGGTTCTTCAAGTCGGGTGGCCCTGGTTCGGGACTGCACCGGTCCGTCGACGGCGGCCGCACGTGGAAGAAGCTCGCCGAGGAGGACGGCATCCCCGGCGGCGAGCTGGGCCGCAGCGGCTTCGACTTCTCCCACAGCGACCCGCGCACGGTGTACGCGCTCGTCGAGGCGAACAAGAACGTGCTGCTGCGCAGCGACGACGGCGGCTTCAAGTGGCGCACCGTCAACGAGTCGCCCAACGTCTCCCCTCGGCCGTTCTACTTCTGCGACCTGCGCGTCGACCCGGCGAACCCCGAGCGCGTCTACAGCCTCGAGGTCACCGTCACCATGTCGGAGGACGGCGGCCGCAGCTTCAAGACCCTCGCCGGCTGGGACGGGCCGCACCCCGACCACCACGCACTGTGGATCGACCCGCTGCAACCCGATCGCATGGTGCTCGGCTGCGACGGCGGCGTGTACACGAGCCAGGACCGCGGCAAGACGTGGCGCTTCTGCTCAAACCTCCCGCTCGGCCAGTTCTACCACGTGGCCGTGGACATGGACGTCCCCTACCACGTGTACGGCGGCCTGCAGGACAACGGCTCCTGGCGCGGCCCGTCCGCGGTCTGGGAGAACGGCGGCATCCGCAACCTGCACTGGCAGGAGGTGTGCTTCGGCGACGGCTTCGCCACGCTGCCCGACCCGCAGGACTCCATGCAGGGCTACGCAATGAGCCAGGGTGGCGCGCTGATGCGCTGGAACCTGCGGACGGGCGAGCAGAAGGGCATCCGCCCGCCGGCGCCCGAGGACACGAAGCTGCGCTTCAACTGGAACGCGGCCATCGCCCAGGACCCGCGCGACCCGGCGACGATCTACTACGGCAGCCAGTTCGTGCACCGCTCGCGCGACCGCGGTGAGAGCTGGGAGCTGATGAGCCCCGACCTCACCACCAACGACCCCGAGAAGCTGAAGCAGAAGGAGAGCGGCGGCCTCACCTTCGACGTGACCGCTGCAGAGAACCACTGCACCATCGTCACCATCGCGCCGAGCCCGGTGCAGGCTGGCGTGGTGTGGGTCGGCACCGATGACGGGCGCGTGCACGTGACGCGCGACGACGGTGCCACGTGGACCAGCGTGGAGGCCAACATCCCCGGCCTGCCCAAGGGCACCTGGTGCCCCCATGTGGAGGCAGGCCGCCACGACGCGGCCACGGCCTTTGCCGTGTTCGACGACCACCGCCGCTCCGACTGGACACCGCGCGTCTACGTGACGCGCGACCACGGCACCACGTGGACGTCGCTTGCGACACCCGAGCTCGACGGCTGGTGCCTCACGATCGAGCAGGACCCGGTGCAGCCCAACCTGCTGTTCCTCGGCACCGAGTTCGGCCTGTGGTTCACGCTCGACGGCGGCGCGAAGTGGCACCGCTTCACCAGCGGGTTCCCGACCTCTTCTGCCATGGCACTTGCAGTGCACCCGCGCGAGCACGACCTCGTGGTCGGCACCCACGCCCGTTCCGTGTTCGTGGTCGACGACATCTCACCGCTCCGCACCCTCACGCCCGAGCTCATGCAGCAGAAGCTGCACGTCTTCCCGGTGCGTGACGCGATCCCCTACGACGTGCGCCAGACGCCGGCAGAACGCTTCCCCGGCCACGGCGAGTTCCGCGGCGAGAACGCCACGCGCGGTGCAGTGGTCACGTTGCTCGTCAACGCCGACGAGCTGGAGCACCCGGACCCCGCCCAGCGCAAGGCCCGTCGCGAGGCCATCGAGGCGCGCAAGAAGGCGGCTGAGGAGGCCAGGCAGGCGGAAGCGAAGGCCAAGGGCGAGACGGCACCTGCCGAACAGCCCATGGCGGAGGCGCCGAAGGACGAGGCGCCCAAGGACCACGTGACGCTCGTGGTGCGCGACACCGACGGCCTCGAGGTGCGCCGCTGGCGCGAGCGCGTGCAGCTCGGCATGAACCGCATCGTGTGGCGCTTCGAGCGGAACGGAGTGGCCGGTCCGTCGCGCGAGCTGCAGGAGGACCCCGAGCTGCCGCCCGGCGGACCGGAGGTCCTGCCCGGCGACTACACGCTCACCGTGCAGTTCCAGGGCGCCGAGCAGACGGTGCCGCTGCGCGTGCTCGCCGACCCGCGCGTCGACATCCCGCGCGTGGAGCGGCTTGCACGCCGCCAGTTCCAGGACGACCGCGACGCGCTCATGGGCATGCTGCGCGGTGCCACCCAGGGCCTTGCACGGGCCAGGAAGGAGCTGGAGTGGGTCGAGTCGCGGTTGAAGCTGGACCCCAAGCCGAAGACCGGTGACGACCCCTTGGCTGCCCTGCGCAAGGCAACCGAGGAAGCACGCAAGGCCCTCGACGAACTCGACGTCAGGATGTGGGGCCCCAAGGACCGCAAGGGCATCACCGACGACGAAGGCCTCATGCACGACGTGTGGGAGCAGCTCGGCCACGTGACCCGGTCGCTGCGGGCACCCAACCCGACCGAGGAACTCGCACTGCGCCGTGCCCGTACCCGGGCGGGTGCGGTGACCGGTGCAGCAGAGGGGTTCCTCTCCGGTCCGTTCACCACGTGGCGCACGGCCGTCGAGCAGGCGCAGGCCCTGCTGCTGCCCTCGGCCGGCAAGCCCTCGAAGTGACTGCCGCGCGCCGCAGGCTCAGGCCTTGCGGCGCGTTGCGCCCTTCTTCCTCGCGGGCTTGGCAGCCGGCTTGCGCCCCGCCTTGGCGCGCGGCGACTTGCCCGCGGCAGCTTCCTTCCGGTTCAGGTGCTCCTGCAGCACCATGGCGACGCAGCCGGTGAGGCGCTTGCCCATGGGGATGTGCAGGAACTCGTTGGGTCCGTGCGCATTGCTGTTCGGGCCAAGCACGCCGGTGATCAGGAACTGTGCCTCCGGGAACTTCTCGCCCAGCATCCCCATGAACGGGATGGTGCCGCCCTCGCCCATGTAGACGCAGGGCTTGCCGAAGAAGGCCTGCGAGGCGCGCTCGGAGGCGGACTCCAGCCACGTGGCCAGTGCCGGCGCGTTCCAGCCGGTCGAGCGCTTCTCGGCGACGAAGCTCACCGTCGCGCCGGACGGCGGGTTCTTGGTCAGCACGCGCTCCAGGTGCCTTGCGCACTCGACCGGGTCGGCGATCGGCGGCAGGCGCAGCGAGATCTTGGCCTGCGTCCACGGCCGCAGCACGTTGCCGGCCTTGTCGCAGCCGGGGATGCCGTCCATGCCGATGATCTCCAGGAACGGGCGCCAGGTGCGGTTGAGCACCAGCTCGCGCAGGTCCTTGGCCATGGGCTTGGTCTTCCCTGCCCACGGGAACCGCTTGTAGAGGTAGTCCGCCAGCACGCGGCCGCACTTGCCTGCCTGCTCGACGCGCTGCTTCGGGATCGGCACGTGGAACTCCTTGGGCAGGATGCGACCGCTCGTCTCGTCCTCCAGCCGCGACATCAGCTCGCGCAGGACGCGGAAGCTCGATGGCACGATGCCGCTGGCATCGCCGCTGTGCACGCCCTCGGTCAGCACGTCGATGCGCACGGTGCCGCCCACGAGCCCGCGCAGCGAGGTGGTCGACCACAGCTGCTCGTAGTTGCCGCAGCCCGAGTCGAGGCACACCACGAGACTGGGCGTGCCGATGCGGTCCTTGAGCGCGTCGATGTAGTGCGGCAGGTCGTAGCTGCCGCTCTCCTCGCACGCCTCGATCACGACCACGCACCGGGCGTGGCGACCGCCTGCCTCCTTGAGCGCGCGGATCGCGGTGAGCGACGCATAGGCCGCATAGCCGTCGTCGGCGCCACCACGGCCGTAGAGCTTGTCGCCCTGGCGCACGGGCGTCCACGGGCCGAGGCCGTCGAGCCAGCCCGTCATCTCCGGCTGCTTGTCGAGGTGTCCGTACAGCAGCACGCAGTCATCACCCTCACCCGGCACCTCCATGAAGATGAGCGGCGTACGGCCGGGCAGCTTGTGCACCTCGACGGTCAGGCCCTCGATGGGCTGCGCCCTGCACCAGTCGGCAATGAGCTGGACGGCTCGGTCCATGTGACCAGCCTTCTCCCAGTCCTTGTCGAAGGCGGGCGAACGGTTGGGGATGCGGATGTAGTCGACGAGCTGGGGGACGATGTCCGACTCCCAGACGCGGTCGACGAACGAGTGGACGTTGCGTGCTTCCATGGTTGCGTGGCGGCGCATTGCCGCAGCACGCCATGGGAAGGGCAGGGGCGGCCGGCGACAAGAGGGTGGCATGCGCAGCCGAACACTCGTCTGACACCCATGCGACGAAGTGGCGCCCGGCCGACAACCCCACGCGCTACACTCCGCCGCCTGACCCCCCCAGCAACCACGGCACTCCATGCACCAACGTCTCGCAGCGCTCGCCACCCTCCTCGTCGGCTCGATGGCCCTTGCGCAGTCCAACCTCCCCTGCTTCGAGACCGCACCGGGCACCAACCTCAACCTCACCGACGACTCGGTGGCCCAGGGCCTGCAACTCGGGTTCACCTTCCCAGGCCCCGCTGGCCCGGTGACCACGATTGACGTGTCCTCCAACGGCTTCCTCTGGCTGACCAGCAGCACCAACAACCGCTGCTGCTCCGGCATGGCGAACATCTTCGTGAGCGACGGCCCGAGCATCGCTGCATGCTGGATGGACCTCAACCCGAGCATCGGCGGCCTCGTGACCTTCCAGACCTTCCCGGGCAGTGCAACCGCTGCGGCACGCGCCGTCATCACGTGGAACGCAGTGCCCGAGTACGGGTCCTCCAACGTCATCACCGCGCAGGTCCAGCTCCTCGCCACCGGCGAGATCGTGATCTTCCAGGACCCGGGCAACGCGAACCCGTTCCACGACATGCTCATGGGCGTGACGCAGGGCAACAGCGCGACGCCCAACCCGGTCGACTTCAGCACCATCGGCAGCACCCCGGTCGTCACCGGCAGCAACCCCACGGTGTACGAGGAGTGGACCGTTGGCTCCCTCGACGTTGCGGGCCGCAGCTACCAGTTCATCCCCAACGGCACCGGCGGCTACATCGTCCTGGAGCGCAGCAGCTGTCGTTACGGCGGCTTCCAGCGCAATGGGATCGGATGCCCCACCCCCACCGTGGTCTACGAGGAGTTCGCCTCGCCGAGCACGATGGACCTCAACAACACCACCCTGCTGTTCCAGCCCACCGGCACCGGCGGCTACGCAGTCTTGCCGACGGGCTTCACCTACGTCGACCCCACCCGCGCAGGATCCACTGCCACCAACCTCGCGCTGGGCGACGACCAGCTCGCTGCGGTGACCATGCCGTTCTCGTTCGTGTACACGGGCGGCGTCACCACGGCCGTCGACGTCGACTCCAACGGCAACATCCTGCTGCAGAGCTCCACGTCCAACTTCAGCCGCTGCTGCAACGGCGACCCAACCGTCTTCGCCAACGACATGGCATCCATCGCCGCGGTGTGGCAGGACCTCAACCCCTCCGCAGGTGGCGGCGTCTACACCGAACTCGACAGCGCGTCGGGCGCCTTCCTCGTCACCTGGCACAGCGTGCCCGAGTTCTTCGTCGGCGGCAGCAACAGCGTGCAGGTTGCCCTGTTCCCCAGCGGCGCCTTCGAGATCCGCACGCTCACGTCCCAGAACCTCACCCACGTCGCGCTGGTCGGCTTCAGTGCCGGCAGTTCCAACATCGTGCCCCCGAGCCGCGACCTCTCTGCCAGCCTCCCGTTCACGCTGGGCCCCGGCGGCCAGCCGCTGGAACTGGATGCCGCACCCGGCTCACGCCCCGCAGTGGGCCAGCCCTTCAGCGTGGTCATCAGCTCGATTCCCACGGGCACGGTCGTGGGCTCGCTCCTCTTCGGCTTCAACCAGCTCAACCCGCCCATCGACCTCGCGGCACTCGGCATGCCCGGCTGCACGCAGTACATCAGCCTCGACGCCTTCGCCACCTTCGTGGCCACCGGCTCGTCCTACACCTTCCCGCTGACGATCCCCAACAACCCCGTCCTGCAGGGATACACGGTGTACACCCAGGCCTCGACCCTCTCGCCCGGCTTCAACCCGCTGGGCGTGATCACGTCGAACGGCGGCACGATCGCCATGGGCCTCTGAGCGCGGAGCGGCGCCTCAGCACT
>JBEGVB010000092.1:0-2751 GCA_041178545.1 Planctomycetota bacterium | reverse complement strand
AGCGGCTTGCCCTCGCGCGTGACCGTGAAAAAAAGCTTGCCGCTCGGCGACGTGCAGCGGTCCCGCAGGAAGCGCGCGCAGGACAGCGAGGCCTCGAGCCACTCGGGCCGCCGCTCCACGGTGTTGTGCAGCGTGCCGAACATCCACGCGGCGCGGCCCTGGATCCACACGGCCTTGTCGGTGTCCACCACCTCACCGCGGCGGCCGAGAGCCGACAGCACGCCGCCGTGCTCACGGTCGATGCCGTGGCGCAGCCAGAACGGCATGACGTCGTGCAGCAGGTCGTCGCGGTAGCAGCGGAGGAGTTCGTCGCGTCGTTCGGTCAGGTAGGGCGTGGTCACGGGCGGGCACGTTCTCCGCACGATTCCGCGCGGTCAACGATGTGTTGGCTGCCGACCGTGCACCACCTGCGCACGAGCGCATCGACTGCACTCCAGTGTGACACGCGTAGGACGCCCCGAGGGATTGACCGATTCTTCCTCCCGGGCGACCCTCCAACCGCTTCGGAACCGGGCAGCAGGTCCACCTCCCCTGCTGCACTCTCCCCACTCTCACGGCTCCGGAGCGGTTGCCCATGCAGTTCCACCCGCTCGACCCGGCAGCGCTGCCGATGTTCCGGCGCGCCCTGTTGCCCGCCCTCCCCGCCGTTGCGCGCATCGAACGGTGGTTCTGGTCCCACTGTTCGCGCTCGCGCTCGACGTGGTTCGACTCGCGGCGCTGGCGTGCGGTCTGGAACGTCGTGCGCTGGTTCGGTGCCGTGCCGCGCAAGCGCCCCGACCGCATGGTCGTCCGCTTTGCACCGCGCATCGTGCTCGACCTCGACCTCTCGCGCCTCACCGACGTGCTCGCGCTCTGCTACGGCGCTGGCGAGAACGAGGTCGGTTACGTGTGCCAACGGATCTGCCCGCCTGACGGAGTGGTCGCCGACATCGGCGGCAACATCGGTACCACGGCCCTGGCGTTTGCAGCTGCCGTGCCCAAGGGACGCGTGCACGTGTTCGAGCCCTCGCCCGAGATGCTCGTCTGCCTGCGGCGCAACATCGCCTTGAGCAGAGCCGACAACGTGACCGTGCACCCCTACGGCCTCGCCGACCGCAGCACGCGTGCGAACCTGCAGGTGGCGATCCCGGGCAACCCCGGCTCTGCCTTCCTCACCGAGACCCCCGCGGCGCAGGGAACCGACGTGGAGGTGCAGCGTCTCGACGACGTGCTCGCCTCCACGCCACGCCTCGACTTCGTCAAGATCGACGTCGAGGGCCTCGAGCTGCAGGTGTTGCGTGGCGCACAGCAGTCCATCCGCCGCCACCGCCCCGTGGTGCTCTTCGAGCTCAACGAACCCGCGCTGCGGCGCGGTGGGACGACCGGACGCGAGACTGCCCAATTCCTCCAGACTCTCGACTACCGGCTGCTGTGGCTCGACCGCGGCCGCTTCCGCGACTACGAGGTCGACGGCATGAGCGGGCGCACGCTGCACAACGTGCTGGCGGTGCCGCGCGAGAAGCCGCTGCCGGTCGCCTGCAACTGAGACGGCAGGACGTGCATTCCGACAGGCGTGGACCTGTCAGAAGGAGCGCCCGGTCAGGAACCTCTCCATTGGTCAGCAGAGAGCTGTTCCTGCACGATGCACGCACGAGTCACGCCCGCAGGTGCGGGCACTCGACGAAGGAACCCATGCTGCAGACCTCGTCTCGTTCTTCCCGCGTCGCGCACGTGCTGCGCGCGCTGGTGGTCGCCACCACCGTTCTCGTCCCCGCGCTCGTGACCACCGACAGCGCCCTCGCGCAGGAAGCGCGCAAGAAACCGAACATCCTCGTGATCTGGGGCGACGACATCGGCCAGTTCAACGTGAGCGCGCACAACATGGGGATGATGGGTTACCGCACGCCCAACATCGACAGCATCGCCCGCGAGGGCGCCATGTTCACCGACTGGTACGGACAGCAGAGCTGCACCGCAGGTCGCGCCGCATTCCTCACCGGCCAGTCCCCTATCCGCACGGGCCTCACCAAGGTCGGGCTGCCGGGGGCTCCCGAGGGCATGCGCAAGGAGGACCCCACGATCGCCACGGTGCTTCGCGCGCAGGGCTACCGCACCGGCCAGTTCGGCAAGAACCACCTCGGCGACCGCGACGACATGCTGCCCACGCAGCACGGCTTCGACGAGTTCTTCGGCAACCTCTACCACCTCAACGCCGAGGAGGAGCCCGAGCACCCCGACTACCCGAAGGGCGCGGAGTTCCGCAAGCGCTTCGGCCCGCGCGGCGTCATCCACAGCTTTGCCGACGGCCGCATGACCGACACCGGACCGCTCACGCGCAAGCGCATGGAGACCTTCGACGAGGAGGTCAACACGAAGGCGCTCGCGTTCATGGAGCAGTCCGTGAAGGAGGACAAGCCGTTCTTCGTCTGGTGGAACTCCACCAAGATGCACATCTTCACGCACCTGAAGGATGGCGTTGCCGGCAAGACCGGTTTCGGCATCTACGCAGACGGCATGGTCGAGCACGATCGCCAGGTGGGTGAACTGCTTGCCAAGCTGCGCGATCTGGGCGTGGAGAAGGACACCATCGTCATGTACTCCACCGACAACGGCGCCGAGGCGTTCACCTGGCCCGACGGCGGCACGACGATGTTCCGCGGCGAGAAGAACACGCAGTGGGAAGGCGGGTACCGCGTGCCCTGCTTCGTGCGCTGGCCCGGCGTCGTGAAGCCCGGCACCGTCGTGAACGACATCGGCGCCCACGAGGACATG
>JBEGVB010000091.1:0-4885 GCA_041178545.1 Planctomycetota bacterium | reverse complement strand
CAACTCGCCGAGGCGACCGAGGGCGATGCCGTGCGTGGCGCCGGTCCATGCGTGCACGTCGCGGCCGAAGGCGGCAAACGCCTCGAAGGGCGAGGGCGCTGCCAGCATCAGCTCCAGCGTGGCCGGGAACCTGCCGCTGTTGGCGACGAGGTCCCAGTACCGCGCAAAGCGCTTCATCTCCTGCATGTCCTCAAAAGACAGCACGCTGTTCCTCAGCAGTTCGTAGGGAGGCTCCGGGTTGTAGACCATCCCCCACGCGTGGTCGTGGTGGCTGATGGGCGCACCACGCAGGCGCTTGAGGATGCCCACCTGGATCTCCTGCGGCCGCAGGGCCCAGAGGCGGTCGAAACCGCGCGAAAAGGTGGCGCGGTCCTCGCCGGGCAGGCCCACGATGAGGTCGGTGTGCAGGTGCACGCCCGTGTGGGCTCGCAGCCAGAGGAGGTTCTCCTCGATCCTCGCGGCATCCTGCTTGCGGGCGATGCGCGCGGCCACGGCCTCGTCGAAGGTCTGGATGCCCACCTCGAACTGCACCATGCCGGGCGGGAACGCGGCGATGTCCGGCTTTAGGCTGTCGGGCAGCCGGTCGGGGATCAGCTCGAAGTGGAGGAACAGGCCCTCGACCATCCGCTGGTGGAAGAAACGCAGGATCGCCTGCACCGTGGGCACGTGCAGGTTGAAGGTGCGGTCGACGAACTTGAACGTGCGCAGCCCGCGCGCGAGCAACCGATCCATCGCGGCGAGGAACGGGTCGAGCGGCACCCTGCGCACGCCGTCGTCGAGCGAGGAGAGGCAGAACTCGCAGGTGAACGGACAGCCGCGCGAGGCCTCGACGTACACCATGCGGTGGCGCAGGTCCTCGTCGCCGTACTCGTCGTAGGGCAGTGCGAGTGCAGCGGGGTCCGGGGTCGGCGCAGCCACCACGTGCGGCGGCTTCCCACCCTGCAGGATCGCACGGCACAGGTCGGCGAATGCCAGGTCCGCCTCGCCTGTCACCACGTGGTCGGCGAGCCTGCAGACCTCTTGCGCCTCGGTCTCGTGGCTCACCTCGGGCCCGCCGAGGACCACCGTCACGTGCGGCGCGACGCGCTTGAGCACGTGGACGAGGTCTCGCACGAGCACGGCGTTCCACACGTAGACGCCGATGCCCACGATGCGCGGGGACGCGGCCAGCACTGCCTCCGCGACGTCGGTGGCACGGCGCGACACCTCGAACTCGGCGATCGCACTGCGCTCGCGCAGCTCGCGCAGGTTGGCGCGGAGGTACCGCACGCCGAACGACGCGTGGATCCACTTGCTGTTGAGCGCAACCAGCAGGATGTCGACCATGACCGCACGCAGCCTATCCGCAGCGCGCAGCCGGCCCCATGCCGTGGGTGGGATTGACGGTGCGAGCCAAGCAGTTTGATCTGTTGCTCCCGCCCCATGCACGGCCCTGGCGCCCTCGGGTTCGCGTACGCCCTCGCGACCCTCCTGTGCTGCACGCCCCCCGCTCCCGCCCAGGCTCCCACTGCCGACGCGTGCGCGCAGGTCCCCGCGTCGCTGGTGTCGTCGCCGCTGGGTCGCATCGGGTGCAGCACGATGGCAGCTGCATTCGACGTGACCAACAGCGTCTCGCCGCCCGACACCCGCGTGCTGGGAGTGGCCGCAGTCCAGGTGCCCGGCGCAGCGGGACCGCGCACCAAGTGGTTCGTGTCGCGTGCCAATGGCACGACGAACGGTGCGGCTGCACAGCAGGTCTCGGTGTTCGACGGGGACCTCGGGAACGCTCCCGATGCCTCGACCTACCGCACGCTACCCCGTGCACCGAGCATGGTGATGAACAGCCTCTGGGGACACCGCGACGGCGAGGGCGTGGCGTGGACCGACTCCGTCACCAACGCCCCGCGTGCTGCAACCCTATGGGGTGACGAGGGTGGCAACCTCCACGTGCTCGATGCCGCCACCGAGCATTGGGTTGGCACGGTCCCCCTCACGGGGTTCGCGGGCACTGCAACCGGTTCGGTCGTGCGCGCCATCGCCGCGCGGCCGTTCCTGGGCACCGCGCCGGACGAACGCATGCTCGTCTACGTGAGCGACTTCGCCAGCGGCATCGAGGAGTGGCTCGTCGACCTGCGCCAGCTCACGGCAGTGCGCACGACCACCCCGGTGGTCCCGAGCCCGTCGGGTACCTACGGCACTGCCTGCTTCGTCCACAACGGCAACTGGCTGCTCGCGGTCCACCACCAGGACGCACTCACCTGCGCGGGCACGGGCGCGACGCGCATCACGGTCCTCGACCTCGCACCGGCCACCCTCGGCCAGGTGGTGTGGACGCGCAGCGGCGACACCGCCTTGGCCGGCGAGTTGCCCAACCCCAACGGCGGGCTCGCAGGCGGACTCGCCTTCACCGTCCTCAACGGACAGCCCTGCCTCGCCGCCCTGCAACAGGGCGTCGTCGACGCGATCACCTTCCTGCCGGTGGCACCCTTTGCCGAGCGCGGCCCAGCGGACTGCAGCCCCGTGCTGCTGACGATCGCTGGCACCGCACGGGCCGGCGGCACCCTCGAACTCGTGGTGCTCGGCGCGCAGCCACAGCAGGTGTGGGTGGCAGGTTTCGACTTCCCGCCGCTCACCTCGACGCCGCTGCCACAGAACCCGGCCTGCACCCTCGAACTGCCCGTGCCGGTGACCACGATCTACGTGTTCCCGGCGGTGCAGGGCTCGGTCGCACGGCTGTCGCTGGCACTGCCGCCCACGCTGGTGAGCAACTTCACCGTCGATGCCGGGTTCATCGTGCCGGCAACCGGCGCCGTCGGGTCGTCCAACCGCATCGACCTGCACGTCGACCTCGCGCCGTTCTGACCCCATCGCGTAGCCTGCGCGCGTGCACCTGCTGCGCTGGTTCCCCTGCTGCCTCGCCGTCCTGGCTGCCGCCTGTGCGGCCCTGCCGGGCAACCCGGCGCCGTACCCGAGCACAGCGAGCGTGAAGGGACTGCAGGTGCAGGAGGTCGGGGACGCGCTCGCGCTCGGGATCCGCCATGCCGGCATCAACTGCAACCTCGGCCAGCTGATGCCGGCGTCGCAGGGAGCCGCCACGCTTGAGTTCAACCATGCGGGCACCGTGCACCGGTTCGACCGCGGCTACGTGGAGCACCTCGACGCGCAAGTCGCGCCACTGTCGCAGGAGGGCGTGGTCGTGTCGCTGATCCTGCTCTCCATTGCCACTGGCGACCCGGTCCGCGATGCCGTGCTGCTGCACCCGCGTTACGACTCCACGGCACCCAACCGCATGGGTGCCCAGAACACCGTCACCGAGGACGGCAGGCGCTGGCTCGACGCCGCCATCCGCTTCCTCGCCCACCGCTGGTCCGACCCTGCCTCGCCGCACGGCACGGTGTGGAACTGGATCGTCGGCAACGAGGTCAACTCGCACTGGTGGTGGTGGAACATGGGCCGCGCCTCCATGGACGAGGTTGCACGCGCGTACGCGGACACGGTGCGCGTCGTGCTCGGTGCCGTCCGCAGCGCGAGCCGGAACGCACGCGTGTTCGTGTCGCTGGAGCACCACTGGAACGTCCGCTACGCCGCAGGCGACGAGAACCAGTGCTTCCCCGGCCGTGACTTCCTGCTGCGCTTCGCCGAGCGCATGCGCGAGGGCGGTGACATCGACTGGCACGTGGCCTTCCACCCCTACCCTGAGGACCTGTTCTGCTGCCGCTTCTGGGAGGACCGCACGGCACCGGATGCCGACGACGCCCCGCGCGTGACCTTCAAGAACCTGCCCGTCCTCGCGCGTTTCCTCGCCCGGACGGACATGCGCCACGACGGCACTCCGCGCCGCGTGATCCTGAGCGAGCAGGGCTTCCACCGCGCGGACGGGCCCGAGGGCGAACGCGACCAGGCAGCCGCCTTTGCCGTGGCGTGGGTTGCCGTCGCACAGCAGCCGTGGGTTGACGCGTTCATCCTGCACCGGCACGTCGACCATGCCCACGAAGGCGGGCTGCGCCTCGGCCTGTGGACCCGCAGGGAAGACTCCGTGTCCACGCCGGAGCAACCGACCCGCATGTACGAGGTGTTCCGGGACTGCGACACCGCAAGGGGTCCCGAGACGCTGGCCTTCGCCCTGGACGTGCTCGGCATCACGGACTGGTCGCAGCTCGGCATGCGTCTTGGCCACCGGGAGGCACCACGGTGAGTTCCGAGGCGGACGCACGGGTGCCGACGCGCACCGTCCACTGCGCAGACGCCTTGCAGTGGTTGCCGCAGCAGGCACTGGCCCCGCGCGAGGCCGTGTTCACCTCGCTGCCGGACAGCTCGGAGTTGCGACGGCTCACGTTCGAGCAGTGGGAAGAGTGGTTCGTGGAGGCGGCACGGCGCGTGGCCGCAGCCGTGCACCCCGACAGCGCCGCGGTCTTCTACCAGACCGACGTGAAGCGCCTTGGCAACTGGGTCGACAAGTCGTTCCTCGTGCAGTGTGGCACCCGCGCCGCAGGTGCACGGCTGCTGTGGCACAAGGTCGTGTGCCGCGCCCCAGCAGGCACCGCCACGGGCGGAAGGCCGGGGTATGCGCACCTGCTGTGCGTCTCGCGCAACCTGCGCGACGACTCCGCGTTCGCAACCGCAGACGTGGTCCCCCGGCTGGGGACCATGACCTGGCCCAAGGCCATCGGGCTTGCTGCGGCCGAGGCGGGCGTGGCATGGCTGCGGGACCGGGCTTCGGCACGCTGCATCGTCGACCCGTTCTGCGGCATGGGGACCGTGCTCGCGGTCGCGAACCGCGCAGGTCTCGATGCCGTGGGTGTCGAGGTCGCGGCCAGCAGGGCCGAGAAGGCACGCAAACTGGTGCTCTGAGGCCATGCCGGGGGTTGCCACTCCAACACGACCCCAGCAAACTCAAGCCGTTCGG
>JBEGVB010000090.1:0-56437 GCA_041178545.1 Planctomycetota bacterium | reverse complement strand
GCACTCGCACGCGTCTTCATGGGCGTGACCTCGTGCGTCGGCATCCCGTACGGAACCGGCACGGCATCGGGCGCAGGTCCTGCGGCTCCCACCATGAAGTGCACCACGCTGCCCTTCGTGGGCCAGACGGCCACCCTGGTGGTCGACCAGCGCGACAGCAACGCGCTCGGCTTCGTTGCCGCCGGCTTCGGCCGCGCCAACGTGCCCACGCCGTTCGGGACGGTGCTGGTCAACAACCCCACCTTCACCGTGCCGCTCAACGGCGGCGCGCCCATGGGCCCCGGCACCTACACCTACACCCTCGCGGTGCCCAACAACCCGGCCCTCGCTGGCGTCGGCCCGATCAACTGGCAGAACGTCAACCTGATCCCGGCAACGGGCGCGTTCTCGATGTCGAACGCGAATGAGTGGATCCTCGCCAACTGACGGAATCAGATCGCGGAGTTGTGGAACCCTGCGACCCTGACTGATTCCTGCGCACAGCCCCCTGTCGCGAGCACGATGTCGTGCGCGGCAGGGAGTTCGCTTGGACCTTCGCAAGTTCGTTCCGCCCCGTTGCCCCAACCGCAGTTGTGAGCAGCACCTCCGTCCCGGCGGCCGGTTCTGGCATCGCCACGGCGCCTACGCGGTGGCCTGCCGCGACCACCTGATCCCGCGGTACCGCTGCCGCAGTTGCCGCAAGACCTTTGGCTACCAGACCTTCCGCGCGGACTACCACGACCAGCGACCCGACCTGAACCCCAAGCTGGTCCAGGCCGCCACCAGCGGCGTGAGCCTGCGCCGCTTCAGCCTTGAGCACCGCGTCTCCATCTCAGCCGTGCAGCGGAAGTTCCGCAAGCTGGGTCGTCAGGCCGGGGACCTGCACCAGAACCTCGTTCCGCGCTTCCCAAGCGGTCGCACCGTGGTCATGGACGAGCTGGAGACCTTCGAGACCGACAGCATCCAGACACTCACCGTCCCGGTGGTCGTCGACCAGCGCAGCGGCTTGATCGTCGAACACGATGTGGCGCCGATCCGAAGGCTCGCGCGCAAAGGCAGCCCGCGGCGGAGGAGGCAGGACGCCCACGAGCGCAAGCACGGCAAGCGCAAGGACCTGAGTCGGGCGGCAGTGCGCGGCGTGCTGCAGCGCTTCCGGGACCGGCTCGGGGGCGGGAAGGCCCGACTGCTCACCGACGAGAAGGCGATGTACGCGAGTCTGGTGAAGCGCATCCTCGGCGAACAGGTAGAGCACCGGACTACGCCGGGCACGGCACAGCGCGACCATTTCAACCCGCTGTTCCCCATCAACCACACCTTTGCGCGCCTGCGCGACACCGGCTCGCGGCTGCACAGGCGGAGCTGGTGCGTGAGCAAGAAAGGTGAGTTCCTGAAGACACAGCTCGCACTGCTGCAGGTCTACCGAAACTTCGTGCGGCGCCGGACCAACATGGAGTCCGCGCACCGGACGCCGGCTTGGCACATGGGGATCCTGCCGCGGCACCTCAGCTACGAGGAGGTGTGCTCGTGGCGACAGGACTGGGGCCCGGTGAGCAGCCACCCGCTCAGCATGGACGGCAGGAGGACGGTCGCAGCGTGAACGGAACGAGAGGGTGCGGAGGGGGGCCACCACGAAGGTGTCCACAACTCCGCGATCTGGATCCTCAGAAGGCTCCCACTGCGTGGGCCAGAGAGTTGGTGCTCGTGGCCCGTAACTCGCCGCCCGGGGTGGGTTCGATCACGACCCATTGTTCGTGGACCACCATGCCGGTGAGTGCCGGAACATGCGGCACATCGAGCCGAGCACTTGCAGACCCTGAAGCGACTGAGGCAAGAGTCAGTGTGTCAGCGCGCACGCGGAGTTCGCAGCCCGGGAGCGCTCCGCCCAGCACTGCGGCCAACGCCAACTGGGTCGGCTCGAGCCCGCGCACAACCACGGGAAGGGCGCCCCCGGGCAATCCGATCACCGAGGTACGCACTGCGCCGCCGAGCCATGCTGCCGACTCGACCCGCAGAGCGGATGCGATGCCAGAGCACCCCGCTGCAACGCTGCTGCTCGCGGCAGGGCACGTGCTGGCCAGTACGGCAAGACGCTGTGCCGCGATGCCAGCGACTGCTGTGAACCCACCCGCAACGACCACGGATCCATCCGCCTCGGCACGGAGTTCGTTGACAGCGCCATTCGCAGTGGCAACGAGGGTCCAGGTCGCACCATCCCACCGGAACAGGTGGTCTGCGAAGACGCCGCCGATGGACCCGAAACCCGCGACCAGCACACTGCCGTCCGGCAGCACCACGAGTCGGCTGGTGTAGGGCTGCCCGGGCACCTGCGGCAGCGTCGCCCAGGCGATGCCGTCCCAGCGCATGACGTGCTGGCTGGTGCACACGAGCAGTCGCCCGTCCGCATCCCACGCCATGTCGAGAACCGAGGCGGAGGGACCACCAGTCATCGGCGACCACGCGGTCCCGTCCCAGCGCGCCACGCGCGACGCAGGCTGACTGCCTGCCTGGGTGAAACTGCCTCCGAACCAGAGTCGACCCTCGGCATCGCTCAAGATGCAGTTGATGCCGCCATTGGTGCCGCTGCCGAGCGATTGCCACGCTGCACCGTCCCAGCGCGCAACATTTGCTGCAGGCACGCCGCCTGCCGTGCTGAAGAAGCCGCCTGCAACGAGACTGCCGTCGGGTAGCCGTCCGAGCGCATGCGCGCGACCGGGAGATGCCCCGAATGCCAGACCGCTGCCGAGCGCGCGCCACTGGGTCCCGTCCCAGCTGGCGACTCCCGGCGCGGGCATGCCTGCGACATCCAAGAAGTCACCGCCCGCAACCAGTTCCCCGCTGTCGAGTCCGAGTACGCACCGCACCCTGCTGCCGAGCCCTGTGCCGAGCTGGACCCAGACCTGCAACGCATCGTCGTACACGGCGATCCGAGCGGCACCCAGCGAGCCGACACTCGTGAAGTCGCCTGCTGCGACGGAGCGAGGAGCGAGTGGCCCAAGGCCATCCGGATCCCACGCCGACAGCACCTGCACTGCGCCGCCGAAGCTTGCACTCGCGGGCACCGCCCACGCGGCACCACACTGGGAGGCGAGCGGCGAAGCCAGCGCGATCGCACACGCGAACCGACAGGCACTGGCCCAAGGGGTCATGCGCGCATCACTTGCAGGCGGAGAGCGCGCGCGCCACGTACACCGGCGCCACCTTTCGGCGCCAGTAGACGTCGAGGTCGGTGTTGTCCATCGTGCGCGCGGGCTTGAACGCGGCATTGCCGGCCTCGGCGATCAGGGCGTCGCTGAGCGCCTGCCCGACCAGCAGCTTCTCGCTGTCGGTGGCCGGGATCGCGTAGCTGCCGGCGCCGCCGAGGCGGATGTTGGCCTTCTTGACCTTGCCGCCCTCGAACCAGAGGCACGCACCGACACCCAGCACCGGGAAGTCGAAGGTGTCGCGGCGACGCAGCTTCACGTAGCTGGCCTTCCAGTTGCCCGGAGCGGGCAGGTGCACGCGCGTGAGCAGCTCCTCGGGCCGCTTGGTGAGGTAGTGGATGCCGTCGTCGCGGTACAGCTCGCCCGCGGGGATGGTGCGGGTGCCGTCGGTGCCGACCAGTTCGACCGTGGCCTCGAGAGCGCACACCACGGGCACCGAGTCCGAACTCTGCACGGCCCAGCAGCGCGGACTGCCGGGGGCGACCCAGCAGATGTCGCCGTCCTTCTTCATGCAGAAGGAGATCGACTCGCGCCACTCATGGGTCTGGTCGTAGTAGGTGCAGCGGGTGTCGAGCAGCAGGTTGCCGCCGAACGTGCCCATGTTGCGCAGCAACGGAGTGCTGATCTCGGACACGGCATGGGCCAGCGCCGGGTAGTGCAGCTTGACCAATGGGTGGTTCTCGATCGCCGTGAGTGAGACCATCGCGCCAACCGTCAGGCCGCCGTCCGCACGCACCTCGACCGAGTGCAGCTCCTTGAGGTGCTGCAGCGAGATCACGTGTCCCGGCACCTGCTGGCGCCGCTTCATGTTGGGGTAGAGGTCGGTGCCGCCCGCGACGTACATCGAGTTGCGGCCGTTGGCAGCCGCGATGCGCACCGCCTCGGCGGCGGTCTTCGGCTGGTGGTAGGTGAAGGAAGGGAGCCTCAGCATGGTTGCATCCTCACTTCGCTGCCTTCTTGTCGCGCTTGGGCTCGTTCCAGGCGGTGCCGTCACCACCCTGCCAAGGCGTCTTGACCTTGAGCGACTCGCCGAAGTCCACCTTCGGCATCTCGGTCGGGCCATGGCGCGCGTCCTTGCCTGCCTTGCCCGCCTGCATCGCTGCATACACCTTCTCGAAGGTCACTGGGATCTCGTCCACGCGCGCGCCCACCGCGTCGAAGATGGCGTTGGCCACTGCGGGCATGATGGGCAGCAGCGGTCCCTGGCCGACCTCCTTGGCACCGAACGGTCCGTTGCGGTCCGGGTCCTCCACCACGTAGGTGACGACCTCGGGCATCTCGAGGGTGGTCGGGCTCTTGTACTCGAGCAGCGATGGGATCTTGTGGACGAAGATGCGGTGGCCCTTGTGGTTGCGGTCCCGGTACGCCATCTCCTCCATCATGGCCTCGCCGAGGCCCATGTAGACCGAGCCCTCGATCTGGCCCATGGCCACGGTCGCGTTGATCGGGCGGCCGATGTCATGCGCGACCCAGATCTTCGGGACGCGGTACACGCCAGTTTCGACGTCGACGTCCACCTCCACCACCGCGGCGGAGTAGCTGTAGCTGGGCGAGGGGCCGACACCACCGCCGCGGAACTTGGCTGCGGCCTTGGGCGGCGTGTAGCTGCCCACCGTGCCGATCGTGCCGAAGCGCGACTCGGCGGCCACGATGGCCTCCTGGAAGCTGCAGCCCTTGGCAGGGTCCTCGCTGTCGAACACGCGGCAGTCCGCGAACACGAGCCGCGACGCAGGCACTCCCAGGTGCTCGGCAGCGCCCCGCGCCAGGATGTCGCGCGCTCGCTCGGCGGCCTGCAGTGCGGCGTTGCCCGTCATCACGGTCACGCGCGAGCTGTAGCTGCCGAGGTCGACGGGGGTGAGGTCGGTGTCGCTCGTCACCACGCGGATGCCCAGCGGGTCGATGCCGAGCACCTCGGCAGTGATGTAGGCGAGGATCGAGTCCGAGCCCTGGCCGATGTCGGTGGAGCCGCAGAACACGGTGACGAGGCCGCTGCGGTCGACCTTGAGCTGCACGCCGGAGTGCGGCATGCCGTTCCAGTAGATCGGCAGGCCCGCGCCGCTCAGGTAGCTCGAGCACGCGATGCCGAGACCGCGGCCGCGGCCCAGCTTGCCGCGGCGCTGTTTCCAGCCCGAGCCCTCCACCACCTTCTGGATGCACTGGCCGAGGCCCATCGATCCGATGCGGAGGAAGTTGGCCGTGAGCGAGTCGCGCGGGGCCAGGTTGTCGAGGCGCATCTGCGCCGGGTCGAGGCCGAGGTCACAGGCGATCTTGTCGAGCTGGACCTCGAGGGCAAACCGCGGCTGCGGCGTGCCGTGGCCGCGCTTGGGGCCGCACGGCGCCTTGTTGGTGAAGAAGCGCGCTCCGCGGAAGTGGTAGTTGCGGACCTTGTAGGTCACGGTCTGCAGGGCACCCGTGTAGAAGGTCGAGGCCGTGCCGTAGCTGCCGTAGGCGCCACCGTCGAGGTAGCTCTCGAAGTCGAGGGCGGTGATCTCGCCGTTCTTCTTCACGCCGATGCGAGCCTTCATGTGCACCGGGTGGCGGCCGCGGTGGCACCAGAAGACCTCCTCGCGCGTGAGCGCGACCTTGACGGGCCGTCCGGTGACCATGGACAGCTTGCAGGCCGCGATCTCGTGGTTGAACGGGTCGCTCTTGCCGCCGAAGCCGCCGCCGTTGGGGCAGGCGATCACGCGGATGTGGTGCGCGGGGACCGGGTGCAGCACGCGGCTCAGCGCCTTGTGCAGGTAGTGCGGCGTCTGCGTCGACGACCAGATGGTGAGCTTGCCGTCCTTGTCGAAGTGCGCCAGCGACGCGTGCTGCTCCATCGGCAGGTGCGTGTTGCCCTCGAAGAAGAACATGTCCTCGCGGACGTGGTCGGCCTCGGCAAAGCCCTGCGCGAGGTCGCCGAACTCGAGGTTCTCGAGCCGGTGGATGTTGCCGCGCACGCCGTAGTCGTGGATGCGCGGTTCCTCATGGGCCGCGGCCTCGTGTGGGCCACCCATCGTCGGCAGCACCTCGTACTGCACCTCGATGAGCCGGCACGCCTCCCACGCGGTCTCCTCGTCCACCGCCGCCACGGCAGCCACGGGGTCGCCGACGAAGCGAACGCGGTCGGGGCAGAGCGTGTGCTCGTCCTGGCTCACCGGCAGGATGCCGAAGGGGATCGGCAGGTCCTTGCCCGTGATGATCGCGTGCACGCCCTTCAGCGCCTTGGCCTTGCTCACGTCCACGTGGACGATGCGGGCGTGGGCATGGGTGCTGCGCAGCAGCTTCATGTGCAGCATGCGCGGCATCGACAGGTCGTCCGCGAAGCGGGTGAGGCCCGCCACCTTGCTGCGGGCATCGACCTTGCGCATCGGCTTGCCGATGACCTTGAGGTCCTCCTTGCGCGTGTCGTGGCGCCAGGGGGCGGCGGGGTTCGCCGGGGTGTTCTCAGTGGCCATGGATGGACTCCTTGCTGGGCTCCGCCTGCTCGCCGCGCATGCGCGCGGCAGCCAGTTCGACCGCCTCGAAGATCTTCAGGTAACCCGTGCAGCGGCACAGGTTGCCGGCCAGCGACTCCTTGATGGTCGTGCGGCACGGCTTGGGGTTCTGCCGGAGGAGCGCTTCTGCGGTCATCAGGATCCCTGGCGTGCAGTAGCCGCACTGGGCGGCGCCGAGGTCCGCGAAGGCGTCCTGCAGCGGGTGCAGCTGCGGGCCGCACGCCATCCCCTCCACCGTGCGCACGTCCTTGCCCACGGCATCGACCGCGAGCAGCAGGCAGCTCAGCACCGGGGTGCCGTCGACCTGGACCGTGCAGGCACCGCACTCACCGAGTTCACAGCCGTGCTTGGTACCGGTCAGGGACAGGTCCTCGCGCAGCACCTCGAGGAGGGTCTTGTGCGGGACGAATGCGACTTCGTGGGGCTCGCCGTTCACCTTGAGGGTGACGAGCACCTTGGCGGTCTCGGTCATGGGGCGGCGGAGGATAGCGGTCCCCGCCCCCACCGGCCAGCGTGTGGACCGGGTCCGGACGGCCCACCGAACCGCCCGAGTTCCTAACGGCTCTGGGCGACGCGCTCGACCTGTTCCAGGTACTGCTGGATGTTCTCGCGGGGCTTCAGGGTCTGGGCGCGACGCAGCATGGGCAGCGCCTCGGCATACCTGCCCTGACCGACCAGCATCTGGGCGTGACGCACCTTGGCATCGGCCTCGAAGGCCTCGATGCCGGCCGCCTGCTCGAACCAGAACGCGGCCTTCTCCTTGTCGCCCGTCCGGCTCGCGTACTGGCCCAGGAGGATCAACGCATCGCCGTCGAGCGGGTCCATGGTCACGATCTCCTGCAGGATGCGGGCCTCCTCCTCGCCGGCACCCTTCGCCACGGCGATCCTTGCCCTGAGCCGCAGCAGCTCCTTCTTCTCGTCGGCGCCCAGGGCTGCGCCCCGGAGTTCCTCGATGCGGGCGACGAGGGGCTCGACCTCGTCCACTGCGCCGCGGGCGGCGAGCACGCGGGCTGCGCGCATGGCGCGGTCGGGCTTGCTCGCCGGGAAACGCTCGAGGACCTGCAGGTACCGGGCGACACCTTGGTCGAAGAGTTCCTCGTTGACGTAGATGTCGCCAAGGGTGTTCAGGCTGTCCGCGGTCGACTGGCCCAGGCCGTCGACCAGCTCGTAGTTCTCGGCGGCCTTGCGCGGCTGGCCGAGGCCGAGGTACGCGTTGGCCTGCAGCAGCCAGAGGTCGGCGCGACCCGGGTTCTGCTCCAGGAGCATTGCGCAGAGGGCGGCAGCGTCGGCAAACCGCTTCTGCTTGAAGAAGCTGCGTGCGAGCCCCATCTTCCAGTCGAGGGCTGCAGGGTCGAGCGCGTTGGCCATCCGGTACGCGGACTCCGCTCCAAGGTGGTTGTCCGTCGAGGAGTAGGCGAACCCGAGCAGGCCCCACGTCGTGGCATCGCTGCCGCCGAGCTCGACGACCCGCGCCAGGGCGCGCGCCGCCTTTGCAAAGGCAGCCTTGCGCACGTGGATGATGCCGAGGTTCTTCCAGGCGCGGCGGAACTTGGGGAACTTCTCGACTGCGGACTCGTAGGCCGCGGCGGCCTCGTCCAGCTGGTCCTGCTGGAAGTGCAGGTTGGCCAGGGTGAAGTCGAACACCGCGTTGGCGTCCTTGCCTCCCATGGTCCGCACCATCTCCATGGCCTCGGGCAGCTTGTTGGTGGAGATGAGCTCGAAGACCTGCTGCAGCTGGTCGCGCTCGACGAGGGTCACACGCGGCTCGATCTCGGTCTCCGCAAGGTAGCTCTCCGCGAGCTGCAGCCGGAAGGACCGGTCGTTCCAGAGCGCGAGCTCGGTGACGTCGAGACCCTTGCCCTGGGCCGGCAGCACGGGTGTTCCGGCGGCGAGGAGCGCGAACAGGAGGAGGTTGGCGGGCTGGAGGAGCTTCATGTCAGGATCCCTTGGGGAATGTGATGGGAACGCGCATGCGGAATCGCACGGGCTGGCCGTTCCGTTTGCCGGGCTCGAAACGCCACTGGCGGACGGCAGCGAGGGCGGGCCGTTCGAAGACTGGGTCGGTCGACTTCTGTACGACAGGGTTCTCCACCCGCCCCTGTTGGTCGACGACGAACAGGACGTGGACGGTGCCGGGTGCCTTCTTCCTCGCCGATGCATCGAGGACGGGACCGGGCTGGTGGACGACGCGCGGTTTCTGGTCGAGGTCGGCAAGCGAGAAGAGCGAGTCGACACTGTCGCCACCAGAGCTGCCACCGGGCAGCGTGTTGAGCTTGACGGCGAAGTCTCCTCCCATCGCACCCTCGCTGACGCCAGGGTTCAGGGCCAGCTCGAGCTGGGACAGGTCGAGCGGCTGGGAGGCCTCCTCCAGCTGGGGAGGCTTCTCCTGTTCCTGCTCCTCCTGCTTCTCCGGCTCCTGCTCCGGGGGCGGCGGCGGCGGCGGGACGTCCGCGGTGCTGACGACGCGGAGGTCGAGGTCCGGAGGCGGGGTCTCGCTGATCACCTGCACGAGCGGGAGGAGGAGGAAGAGGAGGGTCGCGAACGCGAGACCACCTGCGACGACCACGATGCCGTGCAGTGCACTCCCGAGGACCTTCAGGACCATCCGCTCACGCGCCATGACTCATGCCTTCCTGGTCGCGCTGGTTGCCAGGCTCACCTTCTCGGCGCCGCCCAGTTTTGCCTCGTCGAGGACACGGACCAGCAACCCGGTCTGCGCAGCGGTGTCTGCCTGGATGATCACGGGGATCTCCTCCTTCTGGAGCATCCGCCGGACCAACGGCTGCACGCCACTCACACCGATCTCCTTGCCGCCGTAGACGACCTCGCCAGACGCGGTGACCGCGATCAGGATGCTGGTCTTCTCGAGCCGCGACGCAGACGCGGCCTGCGGCTTGTCCACCTCGACCCCGGTCTCCTCGACGAAGGTCGTGGTGACGATGAAGAAGATCAGGAGGATGAAGACGCAGTCGATCATCGGGCTGAGGTCGATGGCCCCACCCACGTCCTCGGAGCTGGATTCGCGGAACCTACCCATGGTGCCTCTGTCTTGTGTGCGTGTTGCTGGAGGAGTGGATCAGGCGGCGGCCCCGGTGGCCTTCAGCCTGCGGTACAGGTGCTGCGTCCACACCGACTCGAGGTGTGCGAGGAACACCTGGTAGCGCTGGTGCGTGCGGGCGATCTGGTAGCGGAAGAACAGTCCCGGCAGTGCCACCACGAGGCCGGTCTCGGTGGTGATGAGGGCCTCGCTGATGCCCTTGGCGATCATTCCCATGGTCTGGTCGCCGCCCGATCCCTTCGCCAGCGCGGCAAAGGTGGCGAGCATCCCGGTGACCGTGCCGAACAAGCCGAGCAACGGGGCGGTCCCCACGCAGATCGTCATGACCTTGAGGTCGCGCTCGAACGGCGCGCTCTCGGTCACGCGGAGTCCCTGGAACACCGTCACGGACTGTTCGATGGAGGTTGCCGACGTGACCGTGTCGAGGAGGGCGCCGATGGGACCCTTGCGCTCCTCGGGGTGGTCGATCCAGCGGCGCCACGTCGACTCCTTCACGGACAGGAAGCGCTTCTCCCGCAACCGGAGGTGGACGTGGACACCGAGGCCGAACAGCACGAAGGCGTTGACCGCGATGGCCACCATGCCCCACCCGCCGGCGACCCAGATCGCGAGCGCCTGGTCCCAGAGTGCGGCGAAGTCGAACTCGGCAAGGCGGTTCATGCGCTCTGCACCACCCGGTCGGCACGCAGTGCCGCACTGCGCTTGAGCTCGTTGAGGAACGCGATCGCGGCCTTGTCCATGTCGTCACCGATGCCCTTGGCCTTGCGCGCCAGGAATGCATGCAGCAACAGCGAGGGGATCGCGACGATCAGCCCGTACTCGGTGGTGATGAGCGCCTCACTGATGCCGCTGGAGAGGGTCTTCACGTCACCCGTGCCGAACACGGTGATGAGCTTGAAGGTGTTCATGATGCCCGTGACCGTTCCAAGCAGGCCTAGCAACGGGGCGGATGAGGCGCAGATGGCGATGAAGGGCAGGAATCGCTGCAGCTTGAGCCGTGCAGCCATCCCGTGTTCGTACATCACTTCCTCGACCAGTTCGGCGGGCTCGCCCATGTGCTCGACACCTGCAGTGAGCATCCTGCCGACGGGGCCGCGCATGTCCCCGGCCCTTGCCGTGGCGGCGGCTCGGTCACCGGATGCAACAGCCTTCAGCAGCGCGTCCAGCTGCCGCTGCACGACGCGGGGAGTCATGGCGAGGCCGAGCCACTTGCCGAGTGCGACGAGCAGTGCGGCAGCCGCCATGGCGAGGATGGGCCACATCACCGCGCCACCCTTCAGGATGTGCTCGACCAGCGTCTCCTGGGTGTCGTCGATCTTCTGGGCGTTGCCCTGCGTCGGGTCGAACACGAAGGAACCACCGATACCCAGCACAGAGAGCGCTGCCTGCTCGACGTTCTTGGGGTCACGGAGCGGAACCACCGCAGGCTCGAGGGAGCCGAGCCGCTGCTCGGTCGGGCCGATGACCGTCCCGTCGGCGCTGCGGAACAGGGTTGCAGGGCCCACCATCAGGTAGGTGCCCTTCTGCACGATGCCGTTGGGGTCCACTGCAGTCCCCTCGAAACGAGAGCCCCCCAGTGCATCCTCCAGCCGTTCGAGCGAGGCGAGCAACAGGTCGGTCTTCGCTGCAAAGACCTCTGCCTCGGCCAGCTGGGTGTTCTCCGCAGCCAGTTTCGCGCGCTCAAGGACCTTCTCGTTCCGTTGCAGCTCGGAGATGTGCATGCGCGCCTCGAAGTTGCGCGCGTACTCGTTGAGCAGGTTGTCGAGGTACGAGGACTCGTCGCTGCGGGCCTTGATCTCGGTGCGGAGGTTGCTCAGGTCGAGCGTCCTGCCGTCCAGCAGACGCGTGGTCTGCTGGTAGTCAGAACGCGCCTTGGAGAGCTCGGCCTCCGCGTCGCGGAGGTCCCGGTTGAGCGGCACCTTCTCGGCTGCAATCGCCTCACGGAGCCTGGCCAGCTCCTCGATGCTGGCTGCGAGCCTCTGCTCGATGCCGGCGGAGGCGGACTGGAAGCCGCCTGCCTGGTTCGGGTCCTGCGCCGGGAGGGTCGATGCGAGGACGAGGACGGAAGCAAGGAACATGTTGGAGTGCATGGGTGGACCTCAGCGCACCTGGACCGGGAGACCGATGAAGGCTGCGACCTGTTCGTTCTTGAGGATCGCGATGGCGGCACGGACCGCGGGAGCCGCGTCGTTGGCGGGCTGCCACGACCAACCGTCAGGGCCGGCGGTGCCGACACCAGCCACCTTGCCGTCGTTGCTCGCGTACCATCCCTGGCCGATGCCCAGGTAGAGGGCGCTCACCTCTGCCGTCGTGCCGTCCGGCAGCGTGCGCACCTCGCTCACGACGGTGATCTCGCGCTGGAACTTGTTCACCTCGTTCAGGACGCCAACCACGTTCTGGAAGCGTTCGGAGAGGGACAGGCGGGACTCCTCGGGCTTCTCGGGGATGCGCTGGCTCAGGGGCCGGACGCGGTCCTTGAGGACCTCGGGCAGGCGTACGATGAGCTTGAGCGTTCGGTCCTCGAAGGTGCGGACGAGGGCGACCAACCGGTCGCTCGTCGCCCGCCGCTGCTCGTTCTCGGCCACGAGTGCGGCGCGCTTGCGGTCGGCCTCGGCAATCGAGTCGTTTGCCTCGGCGATGCGGGTCCGGAGCGTCTCGGCCTCACGACGCAGCAGGCCGGCACGGTCGGTGAGCAGTTCCTTTGCCACCTGCCACTCGCGCTTCTCCCTGGAGAGGAGCTGTCGGGTCTCGACCCACTTCTCCACGCTGGCGCGGGCGCCGTCGATCGCCTCGGCATTGCCCTGGGCGGTGAGTGGGTACGAGCCGACGAGCAGGACGGCGGCCGTGAGTGCGTTGCGTGAGACGGTGCGCATGTGCGTTGCCATTCGGTTTCAGAACTTGATTTCCATGCCGAGGGTCAGCGAGTACTCGATGCCCTGTGAGTAGGTGGACCGGAGGACGTCCCCGTCGATGTAGTCGGACCGGTAGACGGTGCGGATGTCCGGGTTGGTGAGGTTCTTCGCGGCAAACGTCAGCCGGAAGTGCTGCCCGAGGGGCTGCATGACGCTCAGGTTGAGCGTGCCGTAGTCGTCTGCGTAGACGTCGGGCACGTAGTTGCCCTGGTTGACGCCGGCACCGGCGATGAGCGCATCCCCTTGGTGCGTGTAGAAGAGCGCCAGCTGCGTTCCGCTGTGCTCGATGTCGTAGGTGACGAAGAGGTTGTAGAGGTACTCAGGCGTGTTGGTCATGTCGCGCTCGGACGTGGGCTTGTCCACGTTCGGGGCGCTGAACTGGGCCGCCTCGCTCTCGGGCAGCGTCACCTCCGAGGTCATGAAGGTCACGTTGCCGCCGACCCCGAGACCGTCCAGCACGTCGAGGAAGTGGCCCATGCGGTGCCTCGTCTCGAACTCGAGACCGCTGAGCCGTCCCTCCGGGTAGTTGGCTGCCGAGGTGTAGTCGAACAGCTCGACCTTCTGCACGTACTCGATCGCGTCCTCGATGTCCTTGTGGAACAACGACACCGACACGAGACCGCCCTGGTAGGGCGTGAAGTCGACGCGCAGGTCGTAGTTGTCGAGGGAACTCATCTCCAGGTCGGGGTTGCCGATGAAGATCGGGCCGCCGAGGTACTCCTGCTGGATGATGGGAGTGAGCTCCTTGAAGGTCTGCCGGGCCACGGTCTGGCTCCACGACAGCCTCGTGGTCACCATGTCGGTCGTCTTCCACTCCAGTGCAACCGCAGGCAGGATGTCGTCCTGGTCGTAGTCGACGTCGGCATCGCCGGGGCGGAGCACGGTGGGACCCGGCGGGACCCCGGGCGGACGCCGCGAGTCCGGCGGGTACCAGAGCGCTGCCGGGTCAGGTGAGTTCACCACGCTGATCTTCGTGGTCTCGAGCCTCGCGCCGACCAGCAGGTTCAGGTCCTCCGCGACCGGGAAGTCCGTCATCGCGTAGACGGCAGAGATGCGGATCTTGCCGTCGTAGTCGACGTCGTAGGGCGAGTCGGTGATCGGGTGGTTCTCGCCGGGGAACGCCGAGCTCCAGTACTGCTCCCAGGGCCCCTCGTACGAGCTGTTGTCGTTGAAGTTGCTGAAGGACTCCTGGTCGAACTCGCGCTTCACGTCGTCGTGGAACACGCCCAGCTTGAGGTAACCCTTGTCCTCGTCGGTCTGCGAGAAGGGCAGCTTCAGGTTCGACGCGTACTGCTGGCTGGTCTCGTCGATGTCCTTGTAGATGCGCTGCAGGTTGCCGACCGTGAAGTTGGCGGCGGGCTTGTACGGGAGGTGCAGTGGAGGCGTGAGCCCCGGGCGCGCCGGCTTCCACAGCGTGCCGAACTGGCGCTTGTCGGGCTGGTAGAGGCCCGCGGTGCTGTAGGCCACGGTCCAGTCGAGCTTGGGTCCGGAGTCCTTGCCGCCGGCACCGTCGTCGAGCGCGTGCTCACCCTTGAACTGGTACGTGCCCGTGGTGCGCTCGGTGTACTCGAGCGTCTCCAGACGCAGGTACGGGGCAGCATCGGACTCCGAGTAGCCGGGCGACGATGGGTCGGCCGGGTCGTAGCCGGGGAAGTAGTAGTCCTTGCCGCGCGTGTCCTCGGCAAGAGTCGTCTTGTCCTCTGCACTGTGGGTGTAGAGCGTGGTGAAACTGACCGAGTGGTGGTCGGTCTCGGCGCCCAGCACACCGAGACCGCCCCACTGGACGGTCTCGCTCGACTGGGTCACGTCGAACAGGTTGGTCTTGAAGTCGCCGTCGTTGGGAGTTCCCTGCGTGGTGCGCGGGGACATCTGCGAGCCCGGCCCCACCACCCACCACGAGTTCTCCTGGCCGTCGTCGTAGTAGGAGCTGTCGCGCTCGTAGAAGAAGCTGCCCATCGCCCCCACGCGCACACCGTCCCCCACCTCGCGCTTGCCGCCGATCGCAGAGGACCACTTGTAGTCGGTGGGCGCCTCGCCCTCGCTCACGCCGACAGCACCGTCCCAGTTCTGGCCGATGTTGGAGTACTGGATGGCGCGACCACCGTCGTCACGACCCCACGTGTTGACCCCACCGCCCTTGTAGCTGACCCAGTTGTCGGCTCCCGCGACGTTGGTGTTCTCGCTGAGCTGGGTCGACATCTTGAAGAAGAAGGGCTCGTCGGGGATGCCCTTGAGCCGCACGTCGACGGCACCGCCGGAGGCGTCGCCCTGCTGGTCCGGGGTGAACGTCTTGCTGACCTGGATGCTCTCGATCACGGCAGCGGGGAACTGGTCGAGCTCGACGGCGCGCTTGTCCTCGTCCGCGGACGGCAGACGCACCCCGTTCATCTGGGAGCTGACGTACCGGTCCGGCAGGCCGCGGATGACTGCAGTCTTGCCGTCTGCGACCGAGGCGCCCGAGACGAGCCGCAGTGCGGCGGCCGCATCCGAGGCCCCGGCCTTGCTGATCACGTCACCGCCGACAGAGTCCATCAGGGCAGGTGCCTCCATGCGCAGCTCGAGCAGCGCGGCCTCACTGCCGGCGCCGAGCTGGAGGTTGTCCTGCACCACGAACTCCTCCATGTCGGTGAAGTCACCGGCCAGCACGATGTCCAGGTCGGTGAGCCGTCCACCGCTCACGACCACGTCTGCACGGACCTGCCGGACGTAGCCTTCCTTGGAGACGACCACCGTGTACCTGCCTGCCCTGAGGTCGGGCAGGACGAACGAACCCTGGTCGCCGGTCAGCACCTTGGCGCCCGTCTCGACGACGAGGACCTGGGCCCCCGCAACCGGTGCCTCGAACTCCTTGTCCGTGACGGTGCCGCGGATCGAGCCGTCCTGCCGCTCCTGGGCCAGGAGCGCGGAACAGCAGGCGGCAACGGCAGCGATCGTGAGCAGGCGGTGCGGGCTCACCAGGGGTCCCCCAGTCCGCGGGCCACCACCTGCATGCGCTCGGCGAGTTCGGCTGGCGGCTCGAACCCGCAGAGCACCATGGAGAGACACGTTGCGACCAAGTCCTCGGCGCGCGGGCGCGAGTTGGGGTTCTTCACGCCGGCCTCGACTGCGCGGCCGTATGCGGCAGCGGCAGGGCCGAGGTCGCCGCACCGGGACAGTGCCTCGGCAGCGGGGCGGAGCGCCTTGGCCCGCCAGATGTCGACGATGGAGGACTCGGCGGCCGCGTAGGCCTCGAGTGCGGCGTTGGCCCCGGCACGGGCTCCAGCGAGGTCGCCGCAGCGGGCACGGAGGGCAGCGAGCCGCCCGAGGTTGGCGATGCGGTCCTCCTCGAGCCAGCGGTTGGACCCGAGCGTGGTGGCGGCATCCTCCACGAGCGCCAGTGCTCCCTTGCCCTGGCCACGGTGCAACGCGTCCCCCGCCATGAGGAGCTGCAACTCGAACCAGATCGCTGCCGGCACCTTGGCACGGTTCTCCTGCAGCCAGGTGCGCTGTGCCTCGCTACGAGGGCCGTCGTCGTGGAACCGGTCGACGAGTGCTGCAGCAGCCACCATCCCTGCGCGCGCCACGTCGAGGTTGCCGGTCTCGACCATCCTGGGGATGGACTGCTCCAGCGCCGTGAGTGCAGTGCCCTCGAGCACCTTGGCGCGGGTGGCAAGGAGCTCTGCCAACTCCGACTCCGCAATGCCCTGCGTGGCATCATTCGCCTGTTCGAGGTCGCCGAGCCACAGCAGCGCACAACCAACCTTGGCCCGGATGCGGTCCCGCCGCCACTCCTGGGCCCCGACAGCCTTCATGGACTCGTCGCCGATGCGGAGCGCGACAGCCACGTGGTGGCGCGCGTCTGCCTTCCTGCCGGACCTCGCGAGTTGGACGGCCAGGTCGGCATGGGCCACGCCACGGCGCCAGTTGTCGATCGCAGGTGCATACTCGAGGGCCAGTTCGTGCAGCCCGAGTTCATGGCATGCGAGCAGGACCGACTCCTGGGCGCGCGACCTGCTCTTGACGTGTGGCTCGACCGGGATCGCGCTGGCAACGCGGAAGGCCAGGCCCAGCAGGCTTGCCTGCGTCGCATTGGGCCGCTGGACGGGTCCGCTGCCGGTGGAGCCGTCGGTGGCGACAACCTGCTGGCCGCCGTCCACGGACGGTGGGACCGACTCGGAGGACCGAGTGCAGGAGACCGCGAGCAGGACGAGGGCGAGGAGGGAAACGCGCGTGGGGAGAGGCGTCATGCGCACGAACCTGGTTGTTGACCCGCTCGCGCAGCCGCGCCCCGCAGGGAGGGACACGGGGCCGCTGCGCGAGCGGCGGGAGTCAGGCCGCGGTCACGGGGTGACGGCGGTCAGCGCGTTGGAGAACGCGAAGCCGAACGGCGCGCCACTGTCGGCGATGCCGAACTGCATGAAGAACCGGGTGCCGGACGCAAATCCGTTGGGCACCGGGATGTTCAGGCTGGTCTGGCCGCTCGGGCTGGTGAAGGCAGTGATCAGGGGCAGCTGCGTCACCGAGGGGACGATCGTGCCGCCGAAGAGCGGGGTGTCGCCGCGCGAGAAGGCGAGGGCGAAGATCGCCAGCGAGTTCTCCTTGGCGTTGGACAGGTCCAGGGTGACCGTCGTGCTGCCGGCCCAGGTGCCGGTGCCCGAGAGCACGGGCTGGCCGAGGGTGCCCGCCAGGCTGCTGTCGAGGTCACACCAGGCCGAGGCCGGGGTGATGCCGTAGGCCTGCGAAGCCGTCCAGCCGCTCATCCAGTCGTTGCCCGGGGAGAAGGCGCCGCGGTAGCGGCCCGAGGTGAAGAACCCGTTGTTCGGGGCGAAGGCAACGCTCACCAGCGCGTCAGCGGCGGGGCGCGGGTCGATGGCGGTCACCGGCTGCATGATCTTGCCGCCGCGCGTGACGTTGGGGCCGCGCGTGATGGCCTGGATCGGGCGAACGGTTGCCGTCACGTTGTTGTTGGCAGCATCGAGCACACCGCGGGCGGTTGCCTCGGTGTAGGCCGTGCCGAAGTTGTTGTTGAAGAACACGCTGTCCTTGATCTCGGCCAGCTTGCCCGCCAGCTGGGCGGTGTAGAACTGGCTGGGGTTGGCCGGGGCGTTGACCGTGGAGAGGACGTTGGAGTCGGTCGTCCAGGTCTGGGCCCAGGTCAGCGTGCCGCTCGCGCCGTAGCCTGCGCCACCGTCGCCGTCGAGGTTGTCGAAGGCCACGAGACGCTCGCCGAGGTCCATGAAGATCGAGTTGCGGACCTGCATGCGGGCGTTGTCACGCCAGGCAGTGCCGTGGTCGCCGTCGACCGGCTGGCCCACGACCGTCATGTTGTAGAGCACGCCGGAGGTGACGGGCTGGTAGTACGAGTTCTCGGCGCCGTCCATCTCGATGCAGTTGTCACCCACACCGGAGCCCTGTGCCGCGTTGGCGGAGGAGCCCTGGACGATGAAGCCGAACTGGGCGCGGCCGCGCCAGCCCTGGTCGATGTCGAGGCTGTCGTCGCCAACGTTCCAGATGCTGAAGTACTTGAGGTTGACGGTGCCGCCCCAGATCTCGATGCCGTCGTCGACGTTGTTCCAGATCTCGACGTGGTGGATGTCCGTCTCACGGCCGATGCCGCCGAGCGACAGGCCGTTGAGCTCGTTGTTGAGGCCGATCACCTTGCCTGCGTAGCGGAGCGAGCAGTAGCTGATCGAACCGCTGTCGTCGTTGTCGTTGCCACCGCCGTAGAGCAAGCGCGTGTCGCCGGGGAACGCCGCGGTGAGGCCTTCCATGGTGGCCACGTTGGTGGCGCTGGGGGCAGGCGTGTTGGTCGCGGTTGCGTCCTCGCTGATGTAGGCCCCACCCATGATCGTGAGGTTGCCCCACTCGTTGCACGCCTCGCGGGCGGTGCCGGTGCGGGGGTTGCCGTTGACCCAGGTGGCCACGTCGGCCGTCGAGGTCATCACGACGGGGCGGTCCTGCGTGCCGCGGACGAAGATCTGGGCGCCCTTGCAGACGGCGAGCGAGCCACCCACGTTCGTGGTGCTCGCCACGACCGTGCCGGCCTCGATGGTGAGGGTTGCGCCCGGCAGGACGTAGATCTGGTTCTGGATGTTGTAGGTGTTGTTCGCGGTCCACGTGGTGGACGTGGCGATGTCTGCGGTCACGTTGACCGTGGTCTGGGCGTTGACGGCGGCTGCGGCGCCGGCTCCGACCAGTGCGGCCTTGAGGAGGAGGTTGTTCATGTGCTGCTCGACTGGAGGATGGGGACCGTTGGGGCCACCACGTCGCCGTGGTCCGTGCCACCAACTGCGGGCAGCAAGCTCTCCGCCACCGAGAAAATGCCGTGAAGACAGGGACAAGCGTCACGAGCGGGAGCGCGCGCTTCCGTGAAGGAACCTCCCGCTGCGTGAGGGATGCGTGAAGAAACGGTGTGCGGGCCCGCCCAAACCCCCGCACAGGGCCTCAGTCCCGGGTTTGCGCCACGTGCGAGCAGACAAGCGGGTCGAGCGCCCGGAAGTGCGCGACGCGAACGTCGAGGTCGAGCTCCTCGCAGGCACTGAGCGCTCGTTGGATGGCGGCTGCGATCCACTCCTTGCGGTTGCCGAACGCACCATCGCCCAGCAGCGTCAGCCAGACCGTACCGCTGCCGCGCCCTGACGCGCGCTCGAGGGCAGCGGCGCGGAGGGTTGCCTCGTAGGCTGCGTCGAGGACCAGCGTGGCAAGCGGTTCCCAGCGATCGACGGGGTGGTCCGTGTAGGCACAGGACACCGCGGTGCAGAACGCCTGCGAGACCCTCTGGTCCCGATCCATCTCGACCCAGCGGCGCGCAAAGGTCACGCCGACCTCGCTCTGCAAGCCGATGCGGACGGCACCGAGCAAGGACTCGCGTTCCTCCCCGCGGAGGCGGCTCGCCAGCCGGTCGAGCTGTTCACCCGAGGCGAAGGTGTACCCGTTGCGCACCTCGAACAGTCCACCGCCCAGCAGCTCGGAGAGCCCGGCAAGTGTGTCGACCTGGCGGTCGCGGCGCTGGCCACGGCTGCCGCGGAGATCCACGAGGTAGTTGCGCACCACGGTCCCCGCCGCCGCAGCAAGGGAACAGGCGGGTCCCTGGGTGGCATCGAACGCGTAGCCGGTGATGCCGTCCTCGGGAACCGTCGAGGGGCCAGGGAACTCGAGGCAGTTCGACTGCGAGGCCACCTGGAACATGGCCCCTGCGTTCTCCGCGAGGCCATGCAGTTCGAGCACGTCGCCAACCACCTCATGGCGGCACCGCAGCCTGCCGGGTGGCAGCAGGGCACATGCGGCACGCAGCTCAGAGAGGCAGGGCTGCGTGAAGCGACCCGCAGCGAACCTGCGGCCGTTGGCGAGGCTCAGGAGCGTGGTGCCCTCCAGCGCGAACCGGGCCTGGGTCGCCGACCACTCCCCCTCGCGGAAGCCGAAGAGCCGCTCGAACCACGTGGGGCCCGGGCCCGATCCAGGCGTCTTGGTCGCCGTCGCCACAAGGGTCCCGGGGCCCTCAGTGGCCCCGTCCACTCATCACTGGCAGGTGAGCCCCTGCACGTTCGTCGAGCCGAGCACGCTGCCGCCCGTGGCATCGAAGCCGAACGTGACCGCCTGGAAGCTCATGGTGAACGCGACCGCGCGTGCGCGCAGCGTCACCGTGGCGTCGCCAGCGGTGTCGGTGGTGAAGGAAGCAAGTCCGCTGCTCGTGTCCACCAGCAGCTGGCAGGAGCCGAAGGGAAGGGCCGTGGGCGTTGCGGCAGGTGCGCCGAGCACCAGCACGCCGAAGCCGGTGCGCGCGGCACCCGTGACGCCCAGCGTCAGCGTGAGCATGCCGTTTGCCTGCGAGTCGCTGCCGGCCAGCGCACCGAGGCACTGCGGGCCACTGCTCGCCCAGGTGACGGTCACCCCGGTCTGTGCCGGGCGGACGCTCACCGTGAGGTTGGTGGAGTAGTTCTCGGCGCCGATGCCGTTCAGCGCGGCGCTGCCGCCGCTGAGGATGCGGACTGCGATGCCGTTCGCCCCCGCGGTCACGGGGAGCGAGACCGTCGCCGAGGTTCCGGCGACGCCACTCCAGTCCGCGGTCCCGTCACCGTCCACGTCGACCGAGGCTCCTGCAGTGGCTCCCGCCGTCGCGCGACCGCCCCAAGCGATCACGACCTGCGCGGCCGAACCCTGGGCCACGGGATAGCGGACCTCGATGCCGTGGCGACCGACGACCGGCGTCGTGTTGGCCGGGGTGCTGCTCGAGCCGGCAGCAAGAGTGGCCCCTGCGAGGGTGCTTGCGACGCTGCCCGACTCGCTGATGCGGATGCCGTAGCCGGTCGTGGTGAGCACCGGGGCGACGGTGGTCGTCGCGAGGGCGTCAGGGCGCGTGGTCGTCCCACCGCCCACTGCAGCGCGCACGGTGAGACCGCGACCGACTGCGGTCTGCGTCGGCCTCACGTCGTGGTTGGTTGCCGTTCCGTTGGACGCGAACACACCGTAGTCGGTGTAGGTCGCGGCAACCGGGCTGGTCGTCTGGGCCAGGCCGAGACCACAGAGGGCGAGGATCGCAAAGACGGCGTGCGCAGTGTTGTCCATGGCGCGCGGCAGTCTAGCCGCACGACCCTGCTGGCCGACGGATCTCCTGGAGCGCAGATGTAACAAGCGCGCCGGGGCGAGCCTCAGCCCCGTGCCATGGAGCGCGAACGGTGCCCGCCACCGCCCCCACGACCGCGGCCACGCCCACTCCCGCGCCCGGCGTGACGCGCTGCACCACCAGAACGCTCCTGGGGCTTCGGCTCCGCCTCGGGTGCGGCACCCGGGGGTCCCTGCTTGCGCTTCAGGTGCTCCGCGACCTCGCGGTAGCGCCCCTTCTCCATGGGCCCCACGAGCGAGATGGCCCTTCCCGAGCGCCCTGCTCGGCCGGTGCGGCCCGAGCGGTGGATGTAGTCCTCCATGCCGAGCGGGAAGTCGTAGTTGACCACCAGTTCGATGTCGTCGACGTCGATGCCGCGCGCGGCCACGTCGGTGGCGACGAGGTAGCGCGTCTTGCCGCGGCTGAACGCCTGCAGCACGAGATGCCGTTCCTCTGCGCCCTTGTCGCCGTGGATCGAGTCCGCGGGCAAGCCGTCGCGCTTGAGCTCCTTGCCGAGCTTGTCGGCACCGAGCTTCTTGTTCACGAAGATGAGCACCTTGCCGTCCTCGCGCTCGAGGATGCGCTCCAGCACGTTCTTCTTGTCACCAGCGGGGCACGCCACGAATCGGTGCTGGATGGTGGACGCGGCCTGGGACCTGCTGCCGATCTGGACGCGTGCTGCGTCGGGCAGGAAGTCCTTCACCAGACCTTCCACCTCGGGCGGCATGGTGGCGGAGAACAGCAGGCTCTGCCGCTCGCGGGGCATGCGGACGAAGATGCGCCGGATCTGGGGCATGAACCCCATGTCGAGCATGCGGTCGGCCTCGTCGAGCACGACGACCTCGAGCTTCTCAAGCGACAGGTTGCGACGCTCGAGGTGGTCGATCAGGCGGCCTGGGCACGCGACGACGACGTCGACGCCGCGCGCGAAGGCACGCTCCTGGATGCCCATGTCGACACCGCCGAATGCAGTGCACACGTTTAGGTCGGCGAACTGGGCGTACATGCGGAGGTTCTCCGCCACCTGCACACAGAGTTCACGGGTGGGGACCAGGATCAGGGCGCGCAGGCCGCGTTCCCCGCCGCAGAGGCGGTGCAGGGTGGGCAGCCCGAAGGCGGCGGTCTTGCCGCTGCCGGTCTGGCCGAGACCGATCAGGTCGCGGCCACCGAGGATGAGGGGGATCGCGGTGGCCTGGATCTCGGTCGGCTGGGTGTAGCCGACGGCATGGATGCCGCGAAGGATGGGCTCAGCGAGCCCGAGGGAGGCGAAACTCAATTGCGAAACTCTTCCAGTCTGTGCGCTCGTCTGCGGCAACCAGGAAATGGCGCGGCAGCTGCGGGCCCGGCGGGCCTCGACGCAAACTGACCATGGAATCGGCACTTCCCGGCGGCGACTTGAGGACGCTCAGGTCCGCGACGCGCGCCATCGGCCTCACGGCCGACGAAGGTTGGGGATGGTAGGACGGGCGCGACCGCAGGGGAAGGGGCGAAGCCCGTTCCGCCGGATTTCGGGCCTCAGCCGGTCACGCCCATGCGCCGCGAGAGGTCGGACTGGAGCATGCCGTCCGGGTCGCAGCGCCCCTTGAGCGCCCGGAAGCGGCTCACGGCCTCACTGCCGTGGATGCGCGGGAACGAGGACGCGAGGAGCATGGCGTCCTTCGCGTAGTAGAAGCGCCCGCCGGCATCCAGCACGACCTCTGCCATCTCGCGGCAGTGGTTCCACAGGCGCTCGCGGCCGCGCGTCCGCGGACTCACGGCGAGGTCCATGGCCATCGACCAGCCGTCGACTGCGTGCGTCATGAGGAAGGGGTCCGGTCGGTGGCGCTTGAGCACGCCGAGGTACGGCACCAGTCCCTCGCGGTGGCACATGCCGATGATCCTGCGCAGCGTGGCCTCGGCCGTCTCCTTGGGCAGGAACGGCTGGAACTGCACGAGACCGCCGGGCTTCGTCATCCACTCCCAGCGCGGCACGTAGTCGAGCAGGAAGTGGAACGCGCCGTGGCTCTGCGGGTAGGGCGACCTGCGGACCTCGCCGCCGCACGCATGGTACTTGGCGGCGTTGACCAGCGGGACGAGACCGCCGTGCATGGCGGTCCACATGCCGGGCCACAACCAGCCCTTGGGCACGAGGCCGAGCATGCGCTCGGGCACGTCCTGGAGCACGGGGTCGAGGAACCGCAGTCCCTGTGGGTCCTCACCAGGTTCGTACTGGCAGGCGCGGTGGATGACGCCACGACCCAGGCCAGTGCCCTTCGCGTGGAGGTCGACCCAGCTCACGAGGTAGTCCGAGTCGTCGAGCAGCGACTCCATCAGCTCCATCTGGTGCCCGAGGTCGCGTGCCTCGATGGCCCAGACCTTGAGCCTGCCGCTGTGCACGCGCTTGAGCTGCAACTCGATCTCGGTGAAGCAGCCGAGCATGCCGAAGCCCGAGATCGCGCCGTGGAACAGGTGAGGGTTAACCTCGCGGCTGCAGTGCAGCAGTTCGCCGCGTGGCGTGAGCAACCGGAACGAGCGCACCCACTCGCCGAACGGCCCGGCGCACCAGTTGTTCTTGCCGTGGATGTTCATCGCACATGCGCCGCCCACGGACACCCGCATCGTGCCCGGCACGACGGCAGGCCAGAAGCCGTACCCGATCGCATGGCGCCACAGGTCGCGGATGGTCACGCCAGGCTCCACCACCGCGATGCCGGTCGCGGGGTCGAACGAGTGGATCCGGTTCAACGCGGAGAGGTCGAGGACGTGGCCGCCGGTGCAGACTGCCGCGTCGCCGTAGCTGCAGCCGGAGCCGCGCAGTGCGACCTTGCCGCCGCGCTCACGCACCGATGCAAACGCGTTCTGGACGTCCTCCAGGCTCGTGGGCCGCAGCAGCCGGGAACGGCCGCCAACGGCCATGCCCCAGCCGCGCACGTCCTCGGTGGTCCAGTCGGTGGCACTCGGGGTCATGAGTGGAGGACGACGCTCAGATGGAGAGACGGCGGAACAGGAAGGAGGGGATGGCGCGGATCACGGCCATGATGACGCGCCACTTGAAGGGCACGTAGGCGATGGTGGCGCGGCGGTCGCGCGCGCGCAGGATGCGTTCGGCTGCGCTGTCGGCACTGATGGCCCCCTTGAGCTGCAGCCCGCGGGTCATCGGCGTCTCGACGAAGCCGGGCCGGATCGTGGTGACCTGGACACCGTGCCGCCAGAGCCGGTTGCGCAGGCTCTCGAGGTAGGTGTCCATTGCTGCCTTGGATGCGTGGTAGCCGGGCTTGCCGACCCTGCCGCGGTCCTGGGCGACGGAACTGATGCCCAGCACCATCCCCCGGCCGCGCGGACGGAAGCGACGTGCTGCCGCGTTGCCCCACGCAATGCATCCCAACGCGTTGACGCGCAGCTGGAGCTCGTCCTTGGCGAGGTCGAACTCGTCGATGCCGACCTCTGGCATCACGCCAGCCGCGTAGTACAGCTCGTCCACCTCGCCCAGTTCCTGCTCGACCCGGTCGAACAGCGCCTCCACCGAAGCGGTGTCGAGAACGTCGTGCACGTAGCTCCTCACCCGGCCTGCGCCGAGGGCGGACTCGATGGTGGCGGCCACTGCGTGCAGGTCCGCCTCGCGGCGGGCGAGCAGGGCGACCCTGCGCCCCTCGAGCGCGAGCCGACGGGCGAGGGCCGCTCCCATGCCACTGGATGCGCCGACGACGATGCAGGTGCCGCTGCGTTGCTTCATGGGACGGGCAGGATAAGCGCAGCACGCGCTGCGCACCCCCTCATCGGACCGCGGCGAGCACTTCCTGCAGCCGACGCAGCGTTCCCACCGAGAATCCGCGGTCGTGGAAGAATGCAACACGACCCTCCCGGTCCAGCAACAGGACCCTGCCCGGGAGGCCGTCGGCGTTGCCGGTGAACCGGGCCACCGGTGCGGCATCACCGTACAGGGTGACCACGGACTGCCAGTCCTCGTCGGGGATGCCACGGCGCATGCCCGCGTCGATGGCCCCGGAGAACATGCGGGGGAACATGCCCGGGATGGTGGGCAGCTCGAGGACCTTCACGCGCAGGTCCGACTGCGACAGGGCGAGGAGCCAGCGGTCGATGTCGAACTGGCTCTCCTGCTTGTAGCCGACGAGCAGCAGCACGGGCTCGCCAGCAGCGGCGGCGGGCAGCGTGACCCGCGTGCCGTCCAGCGCGTTGCCGCTCACGGTGGGGAACACCTCGCCGGTCGGGTCCCTGCGCGGCCACGTCGCACCGCAGGAGGCAAACAGCACGGATGCCACGAGGGCGAGTAGGCCGAGGACCAGCAGCTTGCGCATGGGGCCCGGTTCGACCACCCCGGGCCAGGGGATTCAAGCGCGGTCAGAGGTTGTGCAGGGTGATGGCGCCGGTCGGGCAGTTGCGCTCGCAGGCCAGGTCGCGTGTGCACTCGTAGTTGTGCAGCTTCTTCACGACGTCGCCGATCGGCACGGCAGCGTAGCCGTTGGTCGCGCACGTGGCGGCACAGATGCCGCAGTGGATGCACGCGTTCATGTCCACGTCGAGCCGCACGTGGTCGCGCGGGGCGGACACGTTGCGGTCCTCCTCGGCCACCACCGCAGGGTCACACAGCCAACGGGTGAGCGGGTGCGTGGTGAGCGCACTGAGGGTCTCGCGCTCGCCGATGCGCACGATCTCGGTCACGTCGGGGAGGTCGAGGATGCCGATGTGCGAGACCTTGGGCTTCACCAGCACGGTGCGGTCGTCGACGAACCGGTGCAGGTTGTGCTCGTTGAGCGACATGCCCATGAGTTCGTAGGTCTTGAACAGGATGTGCGGCAGGCTGGCGCGGAAGTCCACCGGCGCGTGCAGGTCGCGGTGCGAGAGGTCGACGGCAATGACGAGCTCGGCCCTGCGGGCGCGCGCGAGGCGAAGTGCCAGCGTCTCGGTCATGCCACCGTCGATGTAGTGCTCGCCACCGATCTCGATGGGCTCGAAGATCGCGGGCAGGCAAGAACTCGCGTACACGGCGTCCGCAACGGGTACGTCGTCCGCACCGGGCAGGCCGAAGAACCGGCTTGCCCCGGAGGACAACGACATGGCGTTGCAGAAGAACGGCCGCTTGAAGTCGCGGAAGTGCTGCTGCGGCAGCAGGCGCCGCAGGATGTCGTGGAACGTCTTGCCCTTGTAGACCGAGGCGTGCCGGTAGCCCCGCACCAGGAACTTCAGCAGGTTGAGCCGGAAGTAGTCCTTGATGGTGATCTGTGCCGCCCGTCGCTCCACCTCGAAGCTGTCGTGGCCGGCGGCGTAGAGCCCACCCATCACGGCGCCCATGCTGGTGCCCACCACCTCGTCGACCTGGATGCCGAGCCGTTCGACGGCACGGATCACACCGATGTGGGTGTAGCCGCGCATGCCGCCGCCACCGAGCACGAGGACCGTGTGCGGTCGCCGCGGCCTGGCCACGCCCGTGGCTGTTCCCTGGGTGCTGGCTGGGGTGGTCAAGGTTGCTCGATGGGTGGACGCAGGAGGCCCTCAGTCGGACCGGCCCGCGGTCCGATAGATCGGACACGGGTGGGGTTCGGCTGAACCCCCCTTCGCGCCGGGCACACCGAACGACCCAACGACCATGAGCACGTGGCAGCGACTGCAGCGCATGGACGCCGCGCAACAGCGCGCGCTGCAGGACCACCTGTTGCGCCGCCTCGTGCGCGAGTACCTGCCGTTCCACGGCTTCTACCGCGAGCACCTGGCACGCGCCGGCGTGGCTCCCGACAGCATCCGGACGGTGGACGACCTGCGGCGCGTGCCGCTCTCCTCCAAGCGCGACCTGCTCCCGACCGACTCCGAGCCACAGCGTTTCCGCAGGTTCGTACTGCAGCCAGACGCTGCGACACTCAAGGCTGCATGGCCACTGCACCGCAAGCTGCCGCTGCTCGCACAGAAGTGGCTCCAGGGCGCGGACGCGGTGCGCAAGCGCCTGCGGCGCGAGTTCTACCCGTCCTTCATGACCTTCACGACCGGTCGCAGCGCCGAACCGGTCCCGTTCTTCTACACGCCGCACGACCTCGACGTGTTGCACGAGACCGGGAACCGCATCGTCGACGTGATGGCGCTGCACCCGGAGTACCGGGTGGCCAACGTGTTCCCCTACGCACCGCACCTCGCCTTCTGGCAGGTGTTCTACGCAGGCCTCGCGACCGGGATGATGGCCCTGTCGACGGGCGGCGGGAAGGTGATGGGCAGCAGCGGCGACCTGCGCGCGATCACGAGACTGCGCGCCGAGGTGCTGATCGGCGTGCCAGGGTACGTCTACCACCTGCTGCGCAAGGCAGCGGCGAGTGGCGCCGACCTGAGTGCCGTCAAGGTGCTCGTGCTCGGCGCGGAACGGGTGCCGCCGGGGATGAAGGAGCGCATGGTGCGGATGCTCCAGTCCATGGGCGCGGGCAGGGTCAACGTGTTCGGGACCTACGGCTTCACCGAGGCGCGCATGGCATTCACCGAGTGCCCAACGGAGGACAACCGGTACACCGGCTACCACGTCTACCCGGACATGGCCGTGTTCGAGGTCGTCGACCCAGTGACGGGCGAGGTGGTGCCCGAGGGCTGTGACGGGGAACTCGTCTTCACGCCACTGCAGGGCCGAGGCAGCACGGTGTTCCGCTACCGCACGGGAGACCTGGTGCGCGGCGGCATCACGTGGGAGCCATGCCCGCACTGCGGCAGGACGCTGCCGCGCATCCACAGCGACATCCGGCGCGACAGCAACAACAAGGACCTGCGGCTGCTCAAGGTGAAGGGCACCATGGTCAACCTGGAGGACTGCGCCCAGGTCCTGGGCAGCATTGCCGAGGTCGAGGAGTGGCAGGTCGAGTTGCGCAAGAAGGACGACGACCCGCTCGAGGTCGACGAACTGGTCGTGCACCTTGCCGTGCGCGACCCATTGCAGCGCGAGTCCGTCGCACGCAAGGTCAACGAGGGTTTCCGCGGCCAGCTGGAGGTCCAGCCCAACCGGGTCCTGTTCGAGGACCTCGACGCCATGCTGCAGCGCATCGGCATGGAGACGGAGATGAAGGAACGGCGTTTCCTCGACGCGAGGCCGAGACAGTGAACCGTCCTGCCGACCGCACGACGCTTGCCGTGGTGGCCGGGTGGCGCACGCCACTGTGCCGCGCAGGAACCGACCTCGAGTCCGCGAGCGCTGGCGACCTTGCGGCCCACGTGTTGCGCGAGACCCTGGACCGCACGGGCTGGGACGCGGCCAGGGTCGACGAGGTCGTGCTCGGTTGTGCCGGGCCCGAGCCTCGGGAGGCGAACGTCGCACGGGTGGCAGCGCTGCGTGCAGGCATCCCCCACCACGTGCCTGCCGTCACCGTGATGCGCAACTGTGCGTCCGGGATGGAGTCGCTGCGCGAGGCACAGCTGAGGCTGCTCGCAGGCCGTGGCGAGGTCTTCCTGGTCGGCGGGACCGAGTCGATGTCGAACTTCCCCCTGCTCATGGGGCCACAGCTCGTGCGCATGCTCACCGGGTTGCAGAAGGCGAGGTCCCTGCCGCAGCGACTCAGGAACCTGCTCGGGTTCCGTCCTTCGATGCTCGCACCGCGGATCAGCATCCTCGAGGGGCTCACCGACGGTTACACCGGCCAGCTCATGGGCGAGACGGCGGAGACGCTCGCACGCACCTTCGGCATCGACCGTGCCCAGCAGGACGCATGGGCCCTGCGCAGCCACCAGCGTGCCGCCGCAGCTGCGCAGTCCGGGCGGCTGGCGGCCGAGATCGCCCCGCTGGTGACACCGCGCAACCATGCTGCCATGGTGAGCGCCGACAACGGCATCCGCACCGAGCAGACGCTCGAGGCACTGCAGAGGCTCAGGCCCGTGTTCGACCGCAGGGACGGCGACGTGACCGTGGGCAATGCGTGCCAGGTGACGGACGGCGCCGTCGCGCTGCTGGTCATGTCACTCGAGCGGGCGCGTGCCGAGGGACTGCGTCCGATGGCCGTGGTCCGCAGCACTGCCGTCGCAGGTCTGGACCCGAGGACGATGGGGCTCGGCCCGGTGCACGCCTTGCTCCCGGCACTGCGTGAGGCAGGGTGCACGATTGCCGACCTCGAAACCGTCGAGGTCAACGAGGCATTTGCCGCGCAGGTGCTTGCCTGCGTCCATGCCGCGGGATCGCCAGCATGGTGCCGCGAGCACCTCGGCCTGCCCGGCGCACTCGGCGAGATCGACCTGGAGCGCCTCAACCCCAACGGCGGCGCCATCGCACTAGGGCACCCGATCGCCGCATCGGGTGCACGGCTCGTGCTCACGCTCGCACACGAACTGCGTTCGGGGAACAAGCAGCTTGGTGCCGCTGCGCTCTGCGTCGGTGGCGGCCAGGGCGAGGCCGTGGTGCTGGAGGCCGCATGACGCTCGTCGCGGGCACAACCGTCCGACCGGGTGTACCCGGTGAGGCGAGGGGCCTGCCGTGGCGGCTGGACACGGACGGCATCGCCTGGCTCGCACTGGGCCACCAGGGCGAGTCCGTCGTGACCCTGACCCTCGAGCGCATGGAGGCGCTCGCCGACACGTTGCGCGAGATCGGCGCGGACACGCGCGTGCGGGCCCTCGTCGTGCGCGGGCCCGGCCCGGCGATGTTCTGCGCCGGGGCCGACATCAAGCTGGTGCAAGGAGTTGCCAGCGCTGCCGAGGGCGAGGCAGCTGCCGTCGCAGGCCGCACCACCTTTGCGAGACTGCGCGAACTCGCCGTCCCCGTGGTTGCCGCCATCGAGGGTCCCTGCCTGGGTGGAGGCCTCGAACTCGCGCTGTTCTGCGACGTCCGTCTCGCATCCGACGCCGCGTCCACCCGCATCGGCCTGCCCGAGGTGAAGCTCGGGATCCTGCCGGGTTTCGGCGGCACCGTGAACCTGGTCCGCCTCGCAGGCCTGCCCCGTGCCCTCGACGTGGTGCTGCAGGGCAAGGTGCTGCGACCGCTGCAGGCACTCAAGGCAGGCATCGTCGACCGAGTGGTGCCTGCGGAACGGCTTGAACCGCTCGCACGGAGCACGGCACTCGCGCTGGTCCAGGCCGGGCGCAAGTCACCTGCACGCCGGCTGCCGCTGGCAGCACGGCTGCTTGCCATGGCACCAGCCCGCTGGCTGCTCGCACGGAGCATCCGCAACAAGCTGCGACGCGGGCCCGCCCGCCTCTACCCGGCACCCCGCCGGGCACTCGAGGTCTGCCTGCTTGCCGCACACGCACCGCTGCAGCGGGCATTCGCGGAGGAGGCAAGGGCGCTCGGCGAACTCGTCGTCACGCCGGAGAGCAAGGGCCTCGTACAGGTCTACTTCCTCACCGAGGCGAGCCGCAGGCTGGGCAAGCAACCTGGCACCGACGTGGCCCGCGCGATGGTCGTGGGCGGCGGCGTGATGGGTGCCGGCATCGCGGGCCTGTTCGCCAGCCATGGCATCCGCACCCGGCTGTGCGACCTCGACACGGCTGCGCTCGTGCGTGCGCGTCGCACGCTGCAGGCCGATGTCGACGGTCGCGTGCGCAAGAAGTCGCTCGACCGGGCGGCAGCACGCGAGGTGATGGACCGGCTCGCGGTCTCCACCGAGTGGGGCTCCCTCCGGGAGACCCAGCTCTGGCTCGAGGCGGTGGTCGAGGACGTGCACGTGAAACAGCGACTGATGACCGCAGCGGTGGAGCGCGGCCTGCCGCGGGACGCAGTGCTGGCGACCAATACCTCCTCGCTGTCCGTCGACGAGGTCAGTGAGGGCATCCCCTGCCCGGAGCGGGTCGTGGGCATCCACTTCTTCAATCCGCCCGCGAAGATGCCCCTCGTGGAGGTCGTGCGCGGCAAGCGCACCTCCGACGCGGCAGTGCATGCCGCGTGCCGGCTCGCAGTGCGACTCGGCAAGTACCCCGTGGTCGTCCGCGACGCGCCCGGGTTCCTGGTCAACCGCTGCCTGGCACCCTACCTCAACGAGGCAGCGACCCTGCTGCTGGAGGGCAACGAGCCATCGTTCCTCGACCGCACCCTGCTTGACTTCGGCATGCCGATGGGGCCCTGCCGTCTGCTCGACGAGATCGGCTTCGACGTGGCAGCGAAGGTGAGCGAGGTGCTGTGCGCCGCGCACCCCGGTCGCATGGTGGCGAGCCCCTTGTTCGCAGCGATGGTCGAGGCACGCGCACTGGGCAGGAAGTCGGGTGGCGGCATCCTGGGGGCAGACGGGAAGGGTGCTGGACCGGGCATGGACGTGGTGCGCAGGCTGCGTGCCGCCATCCCTGGCGGCCGCCCACAGGCCACGCGCACCGAGGTGCTGCGCCGCCTGGTCCACCCGCTCGTCGACGAGGCCTGCCGCTGCCTCGACGAGGGTGTGGCGGCAAGCGAACAGGACGTCGACCTCGCGATGGTGACTGGCATCGGCTTCCCACCGTTCCACGGCGGGCTGTTCGGATACGCGCGGCGCGAGGGGCTCCAGCGCATCGTGGCGTCGCTCGACGAACTTGCCCGGGACGTGCACCCGCGCTTCAGCCCGTCGGATGCCCTGCGGCGGCGGGCCGTGCCCGCCTCGGGTCGCTAGCAGCAGTCCGTCCCGGACCGGGAACACCCGATCCCGTGGCCCCATGGGCGGTTGTGGACGGTGGAGCGCAGGTGCTCCGTCGAGGCGCAACCTGGCGCGCAGGAGGATCTAGAATTCCGCGGCGGCACGGACGCATCCGGGATTGCGCTCCCCACCCGCCGAACCGCTCCCATGCTCCGCTGCTTCGCCGTTGCACTGACTGCCCTCCTCTGCGGCTGCCACGCCACGCCGGGCCCGTCGACCGCGGTTGCGGCCTGGGGCATCGGCAACGGACCGGGCCGTGCGCTCGATGCCGGTGCCACGCTCGGGGACCAGCCTCAGGTTGCGGTCACGCTGCCGCGCAGCGGGAGCCGCGAGGTGCGCACGGACTGGCCCGATGCCGTCGAACCCGCCTCCGCCCACAGCGTGCTTGCCGCCCTGGTCCTGCAGTTCGACCGGGAACTCGCCCACGGCGAACACGTGCGCACCCAGCAGGAGCTCCTGCCGCCGCTCTTCGTGCCCGCTTCGCTCGACCTGCAGAGCCCTGCGATGCTGCTCCACAGCGAGCAGCAGTTCGAGCTCGAGGGTGTCGAACAGCTCGCAGAGGACGGACCGGGCGCGCTCGGCAAACCGGTGCGGGGAGCGGTGCGCAACTCGGACCTGGGGCTCGACGTGCAGGAGATGCTGACGGACCTTCGTGCCGCACGGTCCGGTGCCCACGCGCCCTCGAATGGTGTCGTCGACCGGGGCGTCGACCTCGGCAGGCCGGGCCTGCGCGTCCGCATCGACCGAGCCGACGACCCGCTCGAACTCACCTGGCGCCTCGGCGGCCTGCGGGCCGGTGCCAGCCTGGGCACGGCACGCGTTGGCTTCGAACACACACTGCGCCGCGACCTTTGCATCGTGGGAAGCGTGCGGGCCCGGCACGACGAGGGCGAGCTCTCCTGGCGCACGGGCCTCCAGTGGCGCCTGGGCAGCCGGACCCGGTTGGACGCGCTCATCGGCACGGGCCTCGACTTCCTCCCCGCCACGGGCCTCCACACCCACTACGACTCACCCCTCGACGGGGAAGGCGGCGCCCTCGTCCAACTCGTCCACTGGTTCTGACGCAACCGTCCCGCGCCATCGGCCCCACGGCACCGCCGGACCTGTCCACCGACCCGCTTCCTGCCACGGCAACACCCGCCAGGTCGCCTGCGCCCGATCGCGGAGTTCTGCCGATACTGCTTCGATGCTGCGCCCCGAGGGCGCCGCACTTGCCTCCGGTCTGGAGGCCGTCTCCAATGCGATGCTGCGCCGGAACCAGCCCATGAACCACCGCACTCTGTTGCTCTCCCTCACCCTGATCGCCGCCACGGCCGACCTGGCCGTCGCCCAGAGCCAGGACCCGCAGGCCAAGCCCACACCCGTGACCCAGGGCCCGCCCACGGCAGAGGAATCGCCGATGGCCAAACTGTCGCAGCTGGAGCAGGAGAAGGCTCGCCTGGAGCAGGAGCTCCGCTTCCTCCAGGAGCGCACCAAGCAGGGCGCCATGTCGCGCATGCTGCAGGACAAGATCGCGAACCGGAAGCTGGAGCTGCGCGCCATCGACGCGGGCTCGACCCCTTCGGCCGCGCCAGCTGCGGTGCAGAACCTCGCGCCCACGGGCATGGAGCCGAAGGTCGCGCGCGTCGCGGGCCCGGACGAGGTGGGCAGCATGCCTGCCGACGTGCTGATGACCATCAACGGCCGCAGCGTCACCAGCAAGGACCTCGCCGAGCTCGTCGAGTACCAGAAGGCATTCGCCGCCTCGGGCAACGACGAGCTGCGCAACGCGCGCGCCGTGGTGGAGCTGCTGCGCATCGAGACCGCGCACGCCAAGTTCGCCGAGAGCGCGGAGAAGGCCCTCGAGGCAGCCCAGCAGGCACTCAAGATGCTGGACGGCGGCAAGCCGTTCGGCGACGTGGCCAAGCAGTTCAGCAAGATGCCGGGCGCCGACAACGGCGGCGAGCTCGGCTGGGTCACGAGGAACTCCTACCACGGCCTTGCGATCGAGCGCATGGGATTCACCACCAAGGTGGGCACCCACTCCGGGATCTTCCGCTCGCCGCTCGGCTACACGATCCTGCAGGTCGGCAAGTTCGAGAAGGGTGAGCACGCACCGCAGGTCTCCGAGGTGCCCGAGGAGGGCTCCGAGGACCAGAAGGCCGCCAACAAGGACCCGCGCGACCGCGACAAGCTGCAGGCGAAGATCATCCTGATCCCCTACGGCAACGACCTTGCGGAAGTGCGCAACACCCAGAACGACGTGGCCATGGGCAACCTCGACATCGTCGTGCGCAACGACGAGGTGATGGCGATGCTGCCCGCGATGTTCCGCGCGAAGAAGTGATGCGGCGTCGGCTGCGCGCGCGGACGAACGCTCGCGCGGCCACGGGGCTCCTGCTACAAGACTCGCGGTCCTGACGGCCCGCAGCGCACGACCCGGGGTGCAACCTCCGGGTCGCTTCGTTGAGGGTCGCCAGTCTCGGTCCCTGCGCAGCGCGATCTCCCTCCCGCCGCGCACGGGGTGCAGTCACGGTCAGCACCAGGAGCAAGCAATGGCGGTCTTTCGACGGAGTGGCGGTGTCGCCACGTTCCACTGGCAGGGCGAGTTGCCCGATCCCTCCGGGGAGGAGTTCGCGGAGGCCCTTCGTCAGCGCCGCTTCCGCACCATCGAGGACGCGGCAAGCGAGGAGTCCTCCTCAGGCTGGGTGACGCAGGCGGACCCCACGGGGGACACCTTCAGTGCCGAGGACATGGATGCGGGCGCCGCAACCTGGCTCCGATTCCGCACCGACAAGAAGGTGCTGCCGAAGAAGTGGCTCGCGATCCACCGCGACGCAGCGGCAAAGGCCAAGGGCCGCCCGCTGTCCGGCCGCGAGCGCAGGGAGCTGAAGGACGACCTCGCGGACAAGCTGCTGCCCCGCGTGCTGCCCAACGTCAACCTCGTCGACGCCCTCGTGGTTCGCGAGAAGAAGCAGGTGCTGCTGTTCGCCACCGGCAAGTCGGTGCGCGAGACCTTCGCCAAGTTGTTCTTCGAGAGCTTTGCCCTCGTGCTCGAGCCCAGCGACCCTCTGCAGCTGGCGCTGCGCGCAGGACTGAGCCCCGAGATGACCGCGGAGCTGGAGCGGCTGCAGCCCGTGCGGTGGCCGGTGGACGAGACGATGCGGCGCACCCGGCGTGCGCCCGCACGTTCGACGGAACGGTCTGGTGCGGAAGTTGCGACGACGGAGGACGACGCATGAGTGCTGGCGCAGAGACGCATGGGTTCCTGGGCGAGGAGTTCCTCACCTGGATCTGGTTCCGCTGGGAGACCGAGGGCGGCGAGTTCCCGCTGCCGGGCGGACGCGTCGTGGGCGTCGCCATCGACGACATGATGACGTTCAGCGCGCCGTCGGAGGAGGAGACCGAGCAGACGCTGCGCAGGGGTTCGCCGACGGCAACGGCAGAGGCACGCACCGCCCTCAAGCAGGGCCGCAGGCTCCGCCGCGCCAAGCTGCTCCTCGCCGAGGGTTCGCGCCAGTGGACCGCGACCCTCGACGCCACCACCATGACCCTGGGCGGCGTCAAGCTGCCGGAGGACGCAGAGGAGGTGGAGACCGAGGCAGACCGCACCGCGGACCGCGCCGCCAACTGGATCGCGGTGCACGAGCTGGTGGCGAGCCTCTACGGCGTGTTCCTGCGCGAGCGCCTGCGGCCCGACTACCTCAAGAAGGGCGCCGAGACCCAGGCGCAGTGGATGGCGGGCTGAGGACGCGGGCAGGTCAGTCCTGCCTGCACTCCACGGTGCGCACGCGTGCACCAAGGCGTTCCATCACCTCCGTGAGCCAGCGCGCCGCTGCCGCGGTGTGGCCGCTGCCGCACCGCGCGCTGCCCCAGAGCACGGCAAGAACGCGCGTGGTCGCAGCATCGGTCTTGGTGCGCTGCGCGTCCTTGACCGCGTTGGCGCACGGACCTGCCGCGTCGTGCAGGCACAACAGGTGCGAGACGTCGATCTCCTGGCCACCGCGGTTGAACACGTAGGTGGTGCCCTCGGGTGGCGCGTCCACGCGCAACGGCAGGGAACAACGGTCGAGGTCGACGACGCTCACCGGGAGCCCGGAGTGCAGCGAGACGGCATTGCCCGCGTCGACGAACGGCAGGATGGGGCCCACGCGCCCCTCGGCTGCAGCGTTGGCCAGGTACTCCGAGGACGGCTTGCCACGCCCGGTCGGCCGGTAGCCACGCAACCTCAGCAGGTCGCGCACCGCAGCGCGCACGGTGTCCGAGGAGCGCATGGGCGCGTCGGCACCGGGCACCAACATGCTGGCGAGCCAAGGTGGCGACGGTCCCGGGCCCTGTGGCGAGGACAGCGTGGCCTCGAGCGCGAGCGCCTCGAGGCCGGGCCAGGCAACCACCCGGACGACTCCGGGACCGGCACTCACCGACCGATGCCCCGCGGCATGCGTGCCATGGCACCGAGGTGCAGGGCTGAAGCGAGCTCGGCCACGGTTGCGTGGTCCGGTGGCAACCGCTCGCCGACCATGGCGACTTCCGGGTCGTCCGTGGGCCGCGCGGTGGGGTCGAACGCATCCCCCGCTGGCTTGCGCCAGGTGCCGCGGCCCTCGTGGCGCCACAGTTCGGCACCGGAGGGTGCCGCCACGAGACGCCACACCAGACGCCAGCTCGCGGACTCCAACCGACGCTCGCCGTGGGACTCGAAGTGCTCGACGCCGACCAGCAACACGCTGTCCACGTCGAGTCGCTCGACGACCGCGCGCAGGTCCAGCGAACCGTCGGGCAGCAGGGCGCCCTGGCTGCGCAACAGGTCGATTCCGGTGGCGAGCGGGAGCACGCGCATGCCGCGCCCACGGAGCGCGGTGTCCGCACCCGTGAGCAGGGTCGCCGGTGCGAGCCCTTCCGGGTCGACAAGGGGTGCCACCACCACGGCACGGGGGGCCGGCCCGGTGAACGGCACGCTCTGCACGCGCTCGACATGGCATGCGCCCAGCGTCCCCAGTGCCGTCAGGAACAGGCACAGGGTCCGGAGGAACGCCACCATCGGGACTACGGCTCGCACGCGGACATTCTGCAGAACGCATCCCACCCCGCCAGTGCGAGTGCACGCACGCCAAAAAATCCCCTCGCCTGCGCAGGCTGACAGCACCACGGCACATGCCATTTGCCTAGCATGCTGCTTGGTACGAGCGTTCGGGTACCGAAGTGGCGCGGCCACTCGCAGACCTGACCGTCCCCACGGAGGTTCCATGCACCGTCCCGACCGTCGCGACTTCCTGCGCAGCACCATCCTCGGCTCCGCCGGTCTCGGCCTCCTCGGTCGGCTGCCTGCGCTCACCCACACCGGGCGCCGCGCGGCACGGGCCCAGGCCGTCATCCAGGTGCACCTCGGCGGCGGACTCAGCCACATCGACACGTTCGACCCCAAGCCGGATGCACCCGTCGAGGTGCGCGGTCCGTTCGGGACGGTGCGGACGAAGATCGCCGGCGAGGTGTTCAGCGACCAGCTGCCCAGGCTCGCGCAGGTGGCGGACCGCCTCACGGTGGTGCGATCCTTCACCCACACCGAGGCCGACCACGACCGCGGCACCCACAGCATCCTCACCGGCTACCAGCCCAGCCCTGCCATCACCTACCCGAGCTTCGGCGCCGTCGTCGCACAGCAGCTCGGCATCCGCAACAACCTGCCGCCCTACGTGTGCGTGCCCGGCAGCGGCAACCAGTTCCTCGGCTCCGGCTACCTGAGTGCAGCCAACGCACCCTTCAGTGTCGGCGGCAACCCGGCCAACGACAACTTCCGCGTGCGCGACCTCGATGCGCCGCGTGACGTCGACACGAGCCGCGCCGAACGGCGCAAGACGCTGCTGCACGACCTCGATGCGCGCTTCTCGCAGCTCGGCGAGGCAGATGCAGTGCGTGCGGCAGAGGAGTACTACCGCATGGCCTACGCCTTGCTCGAGTCGCCCGAGGCACGGGCGGCGTTCGACCTCGCTGCCGAGAAGCCTGCGGCCAAGGACCGCTACGGCAGGCGCACCGTGGGCATGAGCTGCCTGCTGGCGCGCCGTCTCGTCCAGGCAGGCGCGCGCTACGTGGTCGTCGAGCAGGGTGGGTACGACCACCACGCCCGTATCGGTGCGTCGCTGCCGGGCGCCATCGGTCCGGTGGACCAGGCAGTGGCCGCGCTGGTCGCCGACCTGGAGGAACAGGGCATGCTCGACTCCACCATCGTGCTGCTCACCACCGAGTTCGGCCGCACGCCGCGCATCAACGCAGACGCGGGCCGCGACCACTGGCCGCGCGTGTACTCGGTGATGGCTGCAGGCGGCGGCTTCCGCCGCGGACTCGTGCACGGCAGCTCCAACGCCACGGGTGCAGAACCCGAGTCCGCGCCGGTACGCCCAGCGGACCTCGCGGCAACGGTCTTCCAGCTGCTCGGCATCGACCCGACGCTCAAGCTCATGGCACCCGGGGACCGCCCCATCGACCTCGTCCGCGACGGCACGGTCGTGCAGGAGCTGATTGCCTGATGCCGTTCCTCGCCCTGCCGCTGCTGCTGGCCCTGGCCACCGCACCACTGGTGTCGCCACGCGTCACCAGCATGGCGCCGCCCGGCGGCCAGCGCGGCACCGAGGTGAAGGTCGTGTTCCGCGGTGAACGGCTGCTCGAGCCCCAGGGGATCCTCTGCTCGCGCACCGGCATCGAGCTGGTGTCGGTCGCTGCCGTGGGCGAGCGGAACGACCACTGCGAGGTGGTGCTGCGCCTGGCACCGGACTGCGCGCTCGGGGCGCACGTGCTGAGGCTCCGCACGGCACACGGCCTCTCCAATGCCGTGCTGTTCCACGTGGGTGTTCTGCCGGTGCACGAGGAACAGCGTCAGGGCGACGCAGCCATGGCGTTGCCACTCGACGCGACCGTGCACGGGTCCGTGGCCTCGGAGTCGACGGACACCTACACCGTGGACGTGCCGCAGGGCTCGGTCGTCGCATGTGAGCTGGAGTCCTTCCGGCTCGGTCGCGGCGCCACCGACCTCGCACTCGAGGTTGCGGGTCCGGACGGGACGACGCTGGCACGCTGCGACGACTCCAGCCTCGGCCTCAAGGACCCGGTGCTCGTGTTCACGGCATCGGCATCGGGCACCCACCGCATCGTGGTGAAGCCTGCCTGGCCCACGGCAACCGCGGGTTCCTACCAGCTCCACGTCGGCCGCTTCGCGCGCCCGCTGGGTGCCGTCCCCTGTGGCGGGACACCGGGCCAGGAGCTGGAGGTCGAACTGCTCGGGTGTGCACCCGGCACGAGGGCACGGGTACGGCTGCCCGACGCGCTGGGCCCCTACGCGTGGTTCCCGGAGACGGCAGCAGGAACTCCCCCGAGCCCGGTCTGGCTGCACGTGGGTGGACCCGCCAACGGCGAGCCACGGACCGACGAGAAGGGCAGGATGGTCGTGCAGTGGCCTTGCAGCGTGCACGGGGTGCTGCGCAAGCCGGGTGAGGGCGCGCGCTACCACTTCACGGCCAAGAAGGGCGAGTCCGTCGAGTTCCGTGCGGTGTGCCGCAGCATCCGCAGTGCGATGGACCCGTTGCTGCTGCTGCGCAACGCGGGCGGTGGCGTGCTCGCGGCCAACGACGACGACAACGGCATGGACAGCGTGCTGCGCGCGAGCATCCCTGCGGACGGCGAGTACTCGCTGGAGATCCGCGACCTGCTGCGCGGCGGCTCCGAGGCCCACTACTTCCGCGTCGAGGGCGGACCGCGCCCCGCTGCACCGCGGACGAGTGTGGCGGTCGGCCGGCTGGAGGAGGCCATGGTGTCGGTGCCGCAGGGGCAGGCTGTGGCCACGGTGCTCACCCACGGCGGCCACGACCTCGACAGCGGGCTCGAGTTCTTCGCAACCGAGCTGCCGCCGGGCGTGAGCGCCGAGTTCGGCCCGTTCGTGAAGGGCTCCAACGTCGTGCCCGTGCTGCTGCGTGCCGCGCCGGAAGCGCCACTCGGCGGCAGCCAGGCTGGGCTTCGCGTGCGCGCCACCAAGGAACCGCTCGAACGACCCGGCGGCTACACGCAGGAACTGGCCTTGGTCCGCGGGCGCAACGACGTGCCGCTGTTCCGCACGGTGCTGGACCGGATCCCCGTGGCGGTCACGCGGCCGACACCGTTCACGGTGGAGCTCACGGCACCGCCCGTGCCGCTCGTGCGCGGAGCACCGATCCGGCTGCAGGTGCGCGTGGCACGCGCCGAGGGCAACAAGGCGCCGCTCACCGTTCGTACGCTCTGGAACCCGCCGGGGACGACGTCCGGCACCATCACTGTCCCACCGGAGGCGACCTCGGGCGAACTGGTGGTCGACGCGAGCGCGGGCGCTGCGACAGGGACCTTCCGCATGGCCGTGGTCGCTGCCGGCCCCCACCTCGGTGGCACGCTGGAGACGGCGTCTGCCTTCGTCGACCTCACTGTCGAGGAACCGTGGCTGGGCGGGGAGATCGGCAAGGCGCGCACCGAACAGGGCCAACCGGTCGACCTGTCCTTCAGCCTGCAACCCACTGACAAGGCAAAGGGCACGCTCCAGGCGGTGCTGCTCGGGGCGCCGCGCGGCGTGAAGGTGGAGCCACTCGACCTGCCTGCAGGAGCGACGCTCGGCACCTTCCGTCTCGCGGTCGAGCCTGGCGCACAGCTCGGCAAGCACCGCAGCATGCAGGTGGAGGTCCGCGTGGCGACGGCAGCCGGCCCCGTCGTCCACCGCATCGGCGGCGGGGAGCTGCGCATCGACGCCCCCCTGCCCTCAGACGCCAGCAAGACCGGAACGACGGGGCAGGCACCATGAACCGCGCGACCACGATCCCTGCATCCGTGCTGCTCGCCGCGGCCACCGTGGCTGCCCAGGCACAGACAGCACCCGTCCTCGCTGGGCTCTCGGTGCACCCTGCAGAGGTACGGCTCGACCACGGCAACGACCTGCAGCGCATCGTGGTGCTCGGCACCACGACACGAGGCGCGACGGTGGACCTCACCGCCGGCGCAGTGATCACCCTCGAGAGCCCCCAACTCGTCGAGGTCGTCGACCGGGAGGATGCGAGGATGCTGCGCGGCCGCGCGGACGGCAGCACGGTGCTGGTGGTACAGGCGGGCGGTGCGAGTGCTCGCGTCCCGGTCGTCGTCTCCGGCGCCGCAGTCCGTCCCCCGGTCAGCTTCGCCAACGACGTCATCCCGATCCTGACCCATGCCGGCTGCAACAGCGGCGGCTGTCACGGTGCCGCCAGCGGCAAGAACGGTTTCGCCCTCAGCCTGTTCGGCTACGACCCCGGCAAGGACCACGTTGCGGTCGCACGCGAGCTGCGTGGCAGGCGCATCGACCCCGCGCGCCCGGACCTGAGCCTGTTGCTGCAGAAGGGTGCAGGACTGGTCCCCCACACCGGCGGCAGGAAACTCGCTGCCGACGGGGAAGGGTATGCAGCACTGCGCACGTGGATCGCGGCCGAGGCCCCGAGTGACCTGACGACGGCGCCGACCCTGCGCGGCATCCGGGTGCTGCCGCCGGAAGCAGTGCTGGTCGGGAGCGGCACGCGTGTCTCCCTCCAGGTGCTGGCCAGCTACTCGGACGGCTCCGACCGCGACGTGACCGAACTGGCCATCTGGAGTTCCGGCAACGACGGCTCGGTTGCGGTGGACGGCCTGGGCCGTGCCACCAGCGGCGCAGAGGGAAGCGCGGCCGTGCTGGCGCGGTTCGGCTCGTTTGCCGCGGCCTCGCAGGTGCTCGTCCTCGGCGCGGACCGCGAGTTCCGCTGGCCCGACGTCGGGGAGGACAACCTGGTCGACCGCGAGGTGCACCGCCAACTGCGCCGGGCGCGCATCGCCCCCGCAGACCTGTGCACCGACGACGTGTTCCTGCGCCGCGTGACGCTCGACCTGCTCGGCACCCTCCCGACCGTGGAGCAGACCCGGGCATTCCTCGCCGACGAGGACCCGGCAAAGCGGCCAAGGCTGGTGGACGCACTCCTCGACCGCCCCGAGTTCGCGCTCAAGCAGGCCATGGCCTGGGCAGAGGTGCTGCAGGTCGACCCCGAGCGCATGGAACCCAAGGGCGCAGCCAACCTGTCGCGCTGGCTGCAGGAGCAGTTCCTCGCCCACCGGCCCATGGACGAGGTCGTGCGCGAACTGCTGCTCGCACAGGGCTCCACGTTCGACACGCCCCAGGCCAGCTTCTGGTTGTCGGCGGACCAGCCGCACCTCCATGCGGAGGTGGTTGCGCAGGTCTTCATGGGCGTGCGCATGCAGTGCGCGCAGTGCCACAACCACCCGTTCGAGAACTGGACGATGGACGACTACTACGGCTTTGCCGCCTTCTTCGGCCAACTCGGCCGCAAGCGCGGCGAGGACCCCGTCGAGTGGCTCGTCTGGGACCGTCGCAACGGGGACGTGCGCAACAAGCGCGACAACGCGGTCTCCGCCCCCCGCTTCCCGGCCGCCGGGCCCGCAACCGTGCCCGCGGACACGGACCGCAGGCAGGTGTTCGCCGACTGGCTGCTGGCACAGCAGAACCCGTGGTTCGCGACCAACCTCGCCAACCGGGTCTGGGCGCAGCTGATGGGCCGCGGCATCGTCGACCCCGTCGACGACGTGCGCATCAGCAACCCCGCGTCCCACCCGGACCTGCTGCGCGGGCTGGCAGCCACGCTCGTGGAGCACGAGTTCGACCTTCGGGTCCTGTTCCGGCTCGTCTGCAACAGCAGGACCTACCAGCTCGCGATGCACGACGGCAGCCCGCCTGCTGCACTCTTCGCCGGCAACCAGGTGCGCCGACTGCCCGCCGAGACCATGTTGGACGCCATCGGTGCGGTGACGGGCGTGCCCACCAAGTACCCGGGCGTCCCAGCAGGGGCCACGGCAGCCGCCATCGCCTCGGGCAAGACCGACGTGCGGTTCCTGTCCCTGTTCGGCAGGCCCGACCGTGCATCTGCGTGCAGCTGCGAACGCCGCCCGGAGCCGACGCTGAGCCAGACGCTGCACCTCATCAACGGCGCCACGATCACCGCCAAGGTCGCCGACGCGAACGGTCGGCTGCGCAAGGCACTTGCCGCCAAGGCAGAGCCCGCTGCCATGCTCGAGGAGTTGTTCCTCGCTGCCTACTGCAGGCGCCCCACGCAGGCAGAGCAGGAGCGCGTGCTCGCGCTGCTTGCGCCACCGGCCAAGCCGCTCGACGTGTGGCAGGACGTCTACTGGGCCGTGCTGAACTCGAAGGAGTTCCTCTTCCAGCACTGACACGAGGATCCCCCATGAACCGCATCATCTTCCTCGGAACAGGTCTGCTGCTGGCGGCAGCACTCACGGCGCAGGAGCCCGAGAAGCCCGCGGACCCCGTCCCGCCACAGGCGCAGCTGAAGTCGCTGCTCGAACAGTTGCAGCGGGTGGACGGGTCGGCGTGGGCTGCTCGCATGCGCGAGTTGGAGGAACAGGCCAAGGGCCAGGAGACCAAGGCGGCCGAACAGCGTGCTGCAGCCCTCGAACTGCAGCAGAAGGCGGCAGCATCCGAGAACGCCGCCAAGCAGTTGCGTACGGAGATCGCGCGCCTGAAGGAACTGCAGTCGCTGCTGGACAAGCTCGCGGGCGGCACCGAGACCAAGGAAGGTGCCAAGCCCGCGCCGAAGCCCAGGGCGGAGGAGAAGCCGAAGTCCGAGGAGAAACCAAGGACTGCGGAGAAACCGAAGGAGCCACCGGCGCCGAAGCCTGCAGCACCTTCTCCTGCACCGGCAGCCCCCGCAGCAACGCCGCCCCAGAAACCCGCAGCGGAGCCCAAGGGCATGGCCCCCGCACCCGTGGACGCAAGGCCGGTGGCCGCAGCCCAGGTCGAGCTGGTGACCTGGAAGGCACACATCGAGCCGGTCATGGAGGAGCACTGCGCTTCCTGCCACGAGCCCGACAACAAGAAGGGCGGCATCGACGTCACCACCTTTGCCGCCATCCGACAGGGCGGTGGTTCCGGGAAGAGCATCGTCCCGGGCGAGCCCGACCAGAGCCGTCTCTACCTGATGGTCGCGCACCAGGAGCGGCCGTTCATGCCCAAGGACGAGGACGCCCTGCCACCGCAGCTGGTGCAGCGCATCCGCACCTGGATCGAGCAAGGCGCTGCCGAGAACGAAGCCGGCGCGCGCGCCTTCCTCGACAAGAAGGAGGCCGCGGCCCGCGCTGCCGCTGCAGAGGCTGCCGCAGCAGCAGCCACACCGGCGGTTGCACCGATGCCCACCGAGGTGCGCGGTGTGGAACTCGCATGGCAGGCTCGCATGCCGGCTGTCCGCGGACTCGTGCGCAGCCCCACCGCACCCTTGCTCGCCATGGCCGGCCTGCAGCAGCTCGTACTCGCGGATGCCGATGCGCGCTTGCTGGCTGCGCTGCCCTGTGCGATGCCACGCTGCGACCTCGTGACCTTCTCGCCGGACGGGTCCCTCGTGGCCGTGGCCGGCGGCCAGCCGGGCCGGAAGGGCGAACTGCGCTGGTACGACGTGGTGAGCGGTGCCGAGTTGGGAGTGCTGCAGACGGAACGCGATGCCCTCCTCGCCGCAGCGGTGCACCGCGGTGCCTCGCTTGCCGCCGTCGGCGGCGCAGGCAAGCACTGCCGCGTGTTCCGCACCACCGACGGCAGCGAGCTCTTCTCGGGCAAGCATGACGACTTCGTGCTCTCGGTGGACGTGAGCCCGGACGGGTCGCTGGTGGCGGCAGCCGACCGCAGCGGGACCGTGTTGGTGTGGGAGGTCCGCGGTGGCCGGCTCGGCCAGACGCTCGCGGGCCACAAGGGCGCAGTGCACTCCGTCTCCTTCCACCGCAGCGGCAAGCAGGTTGCCTCCGCCGGCGCGGACGGCACCGTGCGCATGTGGGACGTCGCCGAGGGCAAGGAACGCTGGCGCCAGCAGGCGCACACCGGAGATGCATTCGCAGTCGCCTTCGGCCCTGGCGACACCGTGGCCAGCTGCGGTGCCGATGGACGCATCCGCACGTTCGACCGGGCCGGAAAGCCCCTGCTCACCTCGCCCGCGGTGGACGAGTGGCTCTACAGCATCGCGTTCGGCGCGACGGACGAGGTGCTCCACGCCGGTGACTGGCGCGGCCGCATCCACCGCTGGGAGCCCAAGACCAAGAAGCTCGCCCAGGTCTCCATCGCGCCAGCAGCACAGTGAGCGCTGGCCGGACCGACAGCACCGGTATCACCCAGCGGTGCTGCGCGACTCCAACTCCTCCCAGCGTGTGTAGAGCGCTGCGATCTCGCCAGGCAGTGCGTTCCTGCGCGCGGTGAGGCGGTCGAAGTCGACCCGGCGGGACGCGTTGTAGAGCCCGGGGTCGCCGAGCTCGGTGTCCACCTGGGAGAGTTCGGTCTCCGCGCGCTGGATGCGGTCCGGCAGCCCCTGCAACTCCTGCTGCTCACGGCTGCTCAGCTTGCGCAGTTTCTGCGAAGGTTCTGCCACGGCGGCCGCCGGTTTCTGCCGTGTTGCCTCGGCCGCACGACGGGAGGCCTCGGAGGACTCCTCTGCCGCCAGCCGGTCCAGCAACAGGCTCAGGTCTCCCTCGTGGACACGCACGTGACCGTCGCCGTTCAGGTGGACGACCCGCGTGGCCACCCGGTCGAGGAACCAGCGGTCGTGGCTGACGACGATGACGGCTCCCTCGAAGGCGGCCAAGGCCTCCTCGAGTGCACGCAGCGAGGCAAGGTCGAGGTCGTTGGTCGGCTCGTCGAGGACCAGCACGTTGCCGCCCTGCAACAAGAGCTTGGCGAGCAGCACGCGGTTGCGTTCGCCGCCGGAGAGCGTCCCCACCACGGCATGCTTGGTGGCGCCGGGGAACAGGAACTGGTCGAGGTAGCTCTCCACCCGCTGGTTGCGACCGCCCACGAACACGTAGTCGTTGCCGCCGCTCACCTCCTGGGTCACCGTCTTGGCGGGGTCGAGGGCGGTGCGGCCCTGGTCGATCTGCGCGAAGCGCACCGTGGTGCCCAGCTGGACGCTGCCGTTGTCGGGCGTCAGCTGACCGGTGCAGATGCGCAACAGGGTGGTCTTGCCCGCCCCGTTGGGCCCCACGATGCCGAGGCGGTCGCGCGGACCGACCTCGAGGTCGAACGGGCGCAGCACGGTCCTGTCGCCGTACGACTTGGAGGCGCCCGTGATGCGCACCACGCGGTCGCCGAGCCGCGGTCCGTCAGGGATCCGGAACTCCAGCTCGGCACCCATCTCCTCGGGAGCGGCATCGACCAGGTTCTCGTAGCGCTGGATGCGCGCCTTTGCCTTCGTCGTGCGCGCGGGCGGGCCGCGTTTCATCCACTCGGACTCGCGCCGCAGCGTGTTGCGACGCGCGCTCTCCGCCCGCTGCTCGATGTCGAGACGCTCGGCCCGGGCAACCAGGTAGTCGCCGTAGTTGCCGTCGTAGGAGAACAGCTGCCCGCGGTCGAACTCGACGATGCGCGTGGTCAGCCGGTCGAGGAAGTAGCGGTCGTGGGTCACGAGCACGAAGGGCGTCTCGTGGTCGCGCAGCCAGCCCTCGAGCCACGAGATCACCTCCGCATCGAGGTGGTTGGTGGGCTCGTCCAGCAGGAGCAGGTCGGGAGCACTGAGCAGCAACCGTGCCAGGGCAACCCTGCGCCGCTCGCCACCGGACAGGCTGGCGCAGCTCGCGTCGGGATCGCGCAGCCCGAGGTGACCGACGTACTCCTCGATGCGGTGGCCCAGGTCGTGGCCGCCGAGCTCCTCGAGTCGGTGGTCCAGCTGCTCCTGCTTGCGCAGCAGCGCCTCCATGCGCGAGGACTCCAGCGCAGGGTCCGCGAGCTGCTGGTGCAGTTCCGTGAGCGCAGCACTCACCCTCGCATGCTCCTCCAGGCCGGCAGCCACGGCCTCGCGGATCGTGTGCCGTGGGTCCACGTGGGGCTCTTGCGGCAACCAGCCGAGGCGCAAGTCGCGTCGCACCGTCCGGAGCCCGCTGTCCGGCACCAGCTCGCCGGCAAGCACGCGCAGGAAGGTGGACTTGCCACAGCCGTTTGGCCCGAGCAGGCCGATGCGCTCGCCCTCGCCCACGACCAACGAGACGCTCTTGAGCAGCTCGCGGTCGCCGAGAGTGACGCTGATGTCCTGGGCAGTGAGGAGCGCCATCAGGGTCGCTGCCTACTCCAGCTCGGCGAGCAGCGCGCCTGCAGCCACGGTGTCGCCCTTCTTGCAGTGCACCTTGGACACCTTGCCGGCGGACTCGGCACCGAGCGGGTTCTGCATCTTCATGGCCTCGAGCACCACGAGTACCTGCCCTTCCTCGACGACGTCGCCGACCTGCACGCGCACGTCCACGACGATGCCGGGCATCGCAGCACGCACCTCGCGCCGACCGCCTGCCTTCTGGCCCGCGACGGCCTGCGCGGCACGCTCGCGGTCGTCCTCGACCTGCACCACGAACCGCTCGCCCAGCATCTGCAGCGTGACCTGGTCGCGCATCGTGTCCGCGAGCACGTCGTAGCTGTGCCCGTCCACCAACATCGAGAAGGCACCACCGTCGCCGACCAGGGAGAGGTCGAGCCGGTGCTCCATCTCGCCGAACCGGGCGAACAACGCACCACCACGGCGCTCGAACGAGACCACGACCTCGCGGTCACCCAGCTTGCAGTGGTACCTCATGCCTGCCCCCTCCCCAGCCGTTCCATGCGCCCGGCCATGCCCCAGCGCGGGGTGACCGACGCAGCGGTTGCCTTGCTGCCGGCAGCTGCTGCGGCACCAGCACGCTCTGCCAACACCATCCGCGCCGCCGCTGCAGCGAGGAGGGCAAGGTCAGTGCGCTCGCGCGTGGGTTTCCGGTCAATGCGCTCGAGGATCCCGGTGTCGTAGTCGCCGCTGCGGAACTCGATGCTCTGGATCGCATGGAGCGCAACGGATGCCGACGTCGCGACGCCGCTGATGCGCAGTTCCTTGAGCGCCCGCACCATGCGGGCAATCGCGTGGTCGCGGTCGTCGCCGTGCACGATCAACTTGGCGAGCATCGAGTCGTAGTGCGGCGTGACCTCCAGCCCGCGGAACATCGCGCCGTCGAGACGGACCCCGGGACCACCAGGGACCAGCAAGCGCGTGATGGTGCCGAGGGACGGGAACCAGTTGGCGGGGTCCTCGGCATTGATGCGCACCTCGATCGAGTGCCCGCGCGGCTCACCCACCGGGGACAGCTTCTCGCCCATCCCGATGCGGATCTGTTCCTTCACCAGGTCGACCCCGAACCGCATCTCGGTCACCGGGTGCTCGACCTGCAGGCGCGTGTTCATCTCGAGGAAGTAGAACCTGCCCTCGGAGTAGAGGAACTCGACGGTGCCAGCGCCTACGTAGCCCACGGCGCGCGCGAGGTCGCAGGCGGCCTTGCCCATCGCGGCGCGGAGCTCGGGCGTGAGCGCCACACAGGGCGACTCCTCGACCAGCTTCTGGTGCCGGCGCTGCACGGAGCACTCGCGCTCGCCGTAGAACACCACGTTGCCGTGCTTGTCCGCGAGGACCTGGATCTCCACGTGGCGCGGCCGCGTCACGAACTTCTCGAGGTACACGCGGTCGTCGCCGAAGGCGCCCTTGGCCTCGGCGCGGGCCATGCGGAAGGCCTCGAGCAGTTCCTTCTCGCTGCGCACGATGCGGATGCCCTTGCCGCCGCCGCCGGCAGCGGCCTTGAGCATCACCGGGTAGCCGACCTGTGCGGCAGCTGCAGCGAGCCTCGGCTCGTCCACGTCCTCCTGCAGGCCCGGCACCAGCGGCACCCCGGCCTTCATCGCGATCTTGCGTGCCTCGACCTTGTCGCCCATGGCCAGGATCGCGCCGGGCGGCGGGCCGAGGAACTCGATGTCGGCGTCGATGCAGGCCTGCGAGAAGTCCTCGTTCTCGCTGAGGAAACCGTACCCCGGGTGGATCGCGTCGGCGCCAGTGGCCTTTGCAGCCTGCACGATCTTGCCGATGTCGAGGTAGCTCTCGGAGGGCTTGGCACCGCCGATGCAGACTGCATGCGTCGCGCGACGCACGTGCAGTGCGTTGCGGTCGGCCTCGGAGAAGACGGCAACCGTCTCGATCCCCATCTCCTGCGCCGTGCGGATGACGCGCACGGCGATCTCGCCGCGGTTGGCGACGAGGATCCTGCGGATGTTGCGCTTGGTCACGTGGCGTCTCCTCGGGTCAGAGCGGGATGTTGCCGTGCTTGCGCGGCGGGTTGCGGTCGCGCTTGCCCGAGAACAACTCGAGCGCCTGGATCAGCATCGGGCGCGTGCGCCTCGGCTCGATCACGTCGTCAACGTACCCGCGCTCGGCGGCCATGTACGGGTTGTTGAACTTGGCCTTGTAGTCGGCCACCAGCCGCTGCTCCTCGGCCTTCGGGTCGGCTGCAGCCTGGATCTCGCGACGGAACACGATCTTGGCAGCGCCCTCGGCGCCCATCACCGCGATCTCCGCGCTCGGCCAGGCGAGGTTCAGGTCGGCACGCACGTGCTTGCTGTTCATCACGTCGTAGGCGCCGCCGTATGCCTTGCGGGTGATCACCGTGATCTTGGGCACCGTGGCCTCGCAGTAGGCGTACAGCAGCTTTGCGCCGTGCGTGATGATCCCGTCGTGCTCCTGGTCCTTGCCTGGCAGGAAGCCTGGCACGTCCTCGAAGGTGATGATCGGGATGTTGAACGAGTCGCAGAAGCGGATGAAGCGGGCGGCCTTGATCGAGGCCTTGATGTCCAGCACGCCGGCAAGGTGCGCGGGCTGGTTGCCCACGATGCCCACCGAGCGGCCGCCGAGCCGCGCGAAGCCCGTGATGATGTTGCGGGCGTAACGCGCCTGCACCTCGAGGAACCGGCCCTCGTCCACGACCTTCTTCACCACCACCCGCATGTCGTAGGGCTGGTTGGACGACTCGGGCACGATCGTGTCGAGCGACTCGTCCATGCGGTTGGGGTCGTCGTCCGTGGGCTTGAAGGGCGGGTCCTCGGCGTTGTTGAGCGGGACGTAGCCGAGCAGCTCGCGCAACTGCATGAGGCACGCGGCGTCGTCGGGCGCCGTGAAGTGCGCGACGCCGGACACCTCGCTGTGCACCCGGGCCCCGCCCAGGTCCTCGCTCGTCGTGTCCTCGTGCGTCACCGTCTTCACCACGTCCGGGCCCGTGATGTGCATGAAGCTGGTGCCCTCCACCATGAAGATGAAGTCCGTGATCGCAGGCGAGTAGACCGCGCCGCCTGCACAGGGCCCCATGATCGCGCTCAGCTGCGGCACCACGCCGCTTGCCAGCGTGTTGCGCAGGAAGATGTCGGCGTAGCCGCCGAGCGACACCACACCCTCCTGGATGCGCGCGCCGCCGGAGTCGTTGAGGCCGATCACCGGCACGCCCATCTTCATCGCCAGGTCCATCACCTTGACGATCTTGGCTGCGTGCGTCTCGCTCAGGCTGCCGCCGAAGACCGTGAAGTCCTGGCTGAACAGGTAGACCGGCCGGCCGTCGATGCGGGCCGACCCGGTCACCACCCCGTCGCCGAGGACCTGGTTCTTCTCCGAGTCCATGCCGAAGTCGCGGCAACGGTGGACGACGAACCGGTCGACCTCGACGAACGTGCCGGGGTCCACCAGCAGGTCGATGCGCTCGCGCGCGGTCAGTTTGCCCTTCTTGTGCTGTGCCTCGATGCGGTCGGCGCCGCCGCCCAGCAGCGACTTCTCCCGCATCTCCACCAGCTTGCGCATGGGTTCATTCATGGTGTGGGTCCTCGACGAGCTCGGCCAGGACGCCGAGAAGGTGCTTCGGGTGCAGGAACGCGACCTTGCAGTCGTGCGCGCCCTTGCGGGGAGCCTTGTCCAGGAGCGGTGCCTGCAGGGCCGCAAGGGCGTCGATCTGCAGCTGGCAGTCCCCCACCTGGAACGCCAGGTGGTGGATGCCCGGCCCGCGCTTCTCCATGAACTTTGCGATCGGCGAGTCCGGGGACGTTGGCTCCAGCAGTTCGATGCGGGTGCTCCCCGCCATCAGCACCGCCACCTTCACGCGCTCCGTGGGAACCTCCTCCACGGACTGCAGCACGAGCCCGAACCCGTCGGTCCAGCGGGGCAGCGCCTCCGCGAGGGAGTTCACGGCGATGCCGATGTGGTGCAGGCCCTCGATGCCGGGGGGCCGCGTGGAGTCTGGCGACATGGACGCAGACTAGCCGGGCACTGCGGCAGGGACCACAACGCTGTTGGGCCCATGGGAGCGGCTTGGTCCTCCCGGCGTTAACCTGCGGCGATGCAGAGTGCCCGCCTCCTTCCGCTCCTCGCCGCCTTGGTGCTCCGAGCCGTACCCGCCCAGTCGGCTCCGCTCACGGTCCCCGAGCGCTCGGGGCACGAACGGACCTCGACCCAGACGGAGGTGGTGCAGTTCCTCGACGCACTCGGCGGGCTGCCGCACGCTGCACGGCTGAGCCGCTCCATCGCGGGGCGCTCCCACGAGGGACGGGACATCGTCGTCGTGCGTGCGGCACTCGAGGACCATCGTGCGCCGTTGCGGATGCTCGTCATCGCCAACATCCACGCGGGCGAGGTCGAGGGCAAGGAGGCCGTGCAGGTGCTGCTGCGCGAGGTCGCGCAGGGCATGCACGAGGACCTGCTGCGATCCTGCGAACTCCACGTGGTCCCGGTCTACAACGCGGACGGCAACGAGCGCGTCAAGGCAACCAACCGTGCCGAGCAGAACGGACCCGTGGCTGGCGTCGGCGAGCGCGCCAACGGACAGGGCCTCGACCTCAACCGGGACTTCGTCAAGTCCGAGGCACCGGAGACGCGCGCCCTCCTCGGGTTGCTTGCCTCCGTCGACCCTCACGTGTTCATGGACCTGCACACCACCAACGGCAGCTTCCACGGCTACCACCTGACGTGGGCACCGTGCCTCGCGCCCAACATGGACCCTGGTCTCGCGGCCATGTCGCGCACGCTCCTCGAGGACGTGTGCGCGGGGCTGCAGACGGCGGAGCCAGCCTTCCGCACGTTTGACTACGGGAACTTCGAGACCCGCGACTGGGACGGCGGCGGCGCACCCGACTCCGGGGGCAGGCGCGGCTGGTGGACCTACGACCACCGCGCACGCTATTGCGTCAACGGCTTCGGGCTCCGCAACCGCATCGGCGTCCTCAGCGAGGCCTACAGCTACGCGGACTTCGCCACTCGTATCGCGGCCACGCGCGCCTTCGTGCTCGCGGTCCAGGGTTGGGTCGTGCGCAACCGCGAACTGGTGCTCGAGGGCATTGCCGCAGCCGATGCCCTCGCTGCAGACCCGTCCCGTCCGATTTCGTTCGGGTACGCCACCACCTTTGCCCCGCCCGAGGAACTGGACGTGCTCGTGGGAGAGGTCGACCGCATCCCGGTGCCCGGCACCGAACTCGTGCGGCTCGCCATGAAGGACACGTTCTCCCCCACGCGGATGCCCGTGGCGCGTGCCTTCCGTGCCACCCGCTCCGTCGAGTTGCCGGCTGCATGGGTCGTGCCCGACCCGGACCCGCAGTTCGTCGCCGCACTCGAGCGGCACGGCATCCGCACCAGCAGGCTCGGTGCCGCGCGCACCGTGAAGGCGAGTGCGTTTGCAGTCACCGGCAAGAGCAAGCCCAAACGGCCGTTCCAGGGCCACCATGAACTGGTCCTGAAGGGAGCCTGGCTGGAAATCGAGGACTTGGAACTGCCCGCAGGCACCCTCTGGGTCGACGCCAGACAACCGCTCGCGCGCCTTGCCGCCACCCTGCTGGCGCCGGAGAGCGAGGACTCCCTCTCCACCTGGAACTTCCTCGAGGACCGGACCGCGGACCGCTACCCGGTCCTGCGCATTCTCGCGGCACCGACCTCCAAGAACTGACAGGGCGACAGACAAGAACGGGACGCGGAGCAGGTGTAGGAACTGATCCGAGCAAGGCTACAAGAATGGAGCCCCTCGTTTCTGTCCTGGTTGACTCCCTATGACGACTCTTTTGCTCCTCGACCTGCTCGGCAGTCGAGACCGTTGGCGCCACGGTGGCCCGGCTCTCGTCGAGCGCGTGTTCGACCATTTCCACAACCTTGTCTGTGACGCTGCGCGCGGACTCGATGCGGCACCTGAACTGCGCGGAGACCTCGAGGGCGACCGAGCGGCCATCTGGTGCCCCAACGCCGAGACCGCGCTTGCCCTGGGCCGCAGGCTGTTCCGCCGCACCTTCCTCGAACCACGGAGCCCGGACGACCTGCGGCTCTGGCTCCGCGGCGTCGTCTGCGATGCCTCGGAGGGACAGACCGCGCGGACCATGGAGCCGGAGTCCCCGAGCGAGTTGCCCGGACTGCACCGCCACGTCTTCGGCCCCGGCATGCAGGATGCCCTCTCGGTCCTCTACTCAGGGTTCCAGGGCATGCGACTCCTCGTCGCCAACTCCCTGCTCCACGACAACCTGAGGGGCAGGTTCCGCATCCCCTTGGGACGTCTCGGTGTCATTCCCTTCCGCAAGCTCAACCACAGCCCCTATCCCGCAAGCATCCACCGCAACTACCAGGACTGCCTGTGGATGGCGGAGACCCAGCAGGAGTGGGGAACCTACGAGTCGCGCATGACCATGCGCATGCTCTGGTCTGCCCGCAACCCGCAGGAGTTCAGCCAGGCAGCTGCCACCCAAGGCGTCTTCCACGAGACCCTCCTCATCCTCAAGTCCGTGGCGCGCAAGGCCTCGTGGCAGGAGGACGGAGAGGGCGAGCCCGAGGCGGGAGAAGCACCTGCCTTGCCGTCCGAAGGCTACGAGCGAGACAGCTGAGCACGCGCACGGGTGCGGGCATTCGTCCGCACCACACGTTGAGCAACTTCTGCGCCCTTGGGCCGATCGAGCCCGCCCCAGCGGTGGCCGACAATCCGGCCATGATCGACCACGGGACCAGGCGTGAGCAGATGCTGCGCGGGATCGAGCGCCAGTTCGTGCTTCTCGCGGCTTGCACCAGGGTTGCCGAGTTGCCTGCAGATGTCCGCGCCGTCATGGAACGCATCCCACGCGAGCGCTTCGTTCCGCTCGAGCAGCAGCAAGCGGCCTACGTGGACTCGGCAATCGCCATCGCGTGCGGACAGACGATCAGCCAGCCCTTCATCGTCGCCCTCATGACCGCGCTGGCCGGGCCAGGGCCTGGCAAGCGGGCCCTCGAGATCGGCACCGGGTCCGGCTACCAGGCGGCCGTGCTCGCAGGTCTGTGTGCACAGGTGAAGACCCTCGAACGCATCCCCGAACTCGCAGCGCATGCCGCACGGGTCCTGCGCGAACTCGGCATCACCAACGCAGAGGTGCGCTGCGGTGACGGCAACCTCGGTTGGCCCGATGCCGCGCCGTTCGACATCATCCTCGTGACTTGTTGTGCACCGGAGGTGCCGCAGGCACTCGTCGACCAACTCGCGCCAGGAGGACGACTCGTCGCACCGGTAGGCGACGAGGGAGGCGACCAGAAGCTGGTATTGGTCGAGAAGGATGCTGCCGGCGCAACCCGGCGCAGGACCGTGCTCGGTGTCCGCTTCGTGCCCATGGTCACGGGCTCGCCACAACCGCCGCTGAAACTGCCTGGCCGCTGGGAGCACTTCCCCCACGGGGCCGACGTGGGTGTGCGAGGCATGGGCCCCACGGTCTCTGATGCCTTTGCACAAGCAGCTGTCGCGCTCACGGCTGTCGTGTGCGACCCCAAGTGCATCGAGCCCGTGCGGGCGATTGCCGTCGAGTGCCACGCGCCCGATCGCGAGCTACTCCTCTGCGCGTGGCTCAACGAGGTCATCACCGAGATGGCCACCCATGGGATGCTGTTCTCCCGCTTCCGCGTGCATGCGACCCAGGACCAGCTGCATGCCGTTTGCTGGGGCGAACCTGTCGACCGGTTGCGCCACCGCGTGGCCGTCGAGCCCAAGGGGGCCACGCTCACGGAACTCAAGGTGGAACCCATGAACGGCGGCTGGCTCGCCCAGTGCGTCGTCGACGTATGAGGGAGGGATGCCATGCAACTCGCCACGATCCAACGCATCGACCGATTCACCTGGGAGATCCCGCCATGCGGCGACATGAAAGTGCCGGCGCGGATCCTCGCCAGCCAGAAACTGCTCGACGAGATGGACGACAAGGTGCACGAGCAGTTGTGCAACGTGGCATCGCTGCCGGGCATCGTCGGTGCAGCCCTCGCCATGCCCGACGCACACTGGGGCTATGGATTCCCCATTGGTGGCGTCGCGGCCTTCGACGCAGCTGAAGGCGGGGTCATCTCCGCGGGCGGCGTGGGATTCGACATCTCGTGCGGCGTGCGCACCCTCCTCACCGGGTTGCGCCACGAGGAGGTGATGGCGGTCCAGACCAGGCTCGCGGACGCGCTGTACGCAGCGGTTCCAGCGGGCGTGGGGAGTCGAGGCGAGATCCGACTCGACGACCGAGAGATGGAGGCCATGCTCCTGGGCGGCGCGCAGTGGGCAGTTGCACGTGGGCACGGCACCCCAGCGGACCTCGACCGTGTCGAGGAGCGAGGATGCGTGCCCGGTGCACGGCCTGAATGCGTATCCCGCAAGGCGCGGGAGCGGCAGCGCGAGGAGATGGGCACCCTCGGGTCAGGCAACCACTACCTCGAGGTGCAGCGCATCGCTTCCCTCCAGGACCCCGTTGCTGCAGAGGCCTTTGGCCTGCGGCTGGGCGAAGTCGTCGTCAGCATCCACAGCGGTTCGCGCGGAATGGGCCACCAGGTCGGCACCGAGTACATGCAGCGGATGGCTGCAGAGGCGCACGAGCACGGCATCCACCTGCCGGACCGGGAACTCGCATGCGCGCCGATCCACTCGCAACTCGGGCAGGAATACCTCGGGGCGATGAGGGCAGCCACTCACTGTGCGCTCGCGAACCGACAGATCCTCACTGCCATCGCACGCCACGTGTTCGCGTGCTTCTGGCCCCAGCTCGTCATGCCGCTGCTCTACGACGTGTCCCACAACACGTGCAAGACAGAGCGTCACCTCGTCGACGGACGAGAACGAGAGCTCCACGTCCATCGCAAGGGGGCCACGCGCGCGTTCGGGCCAGGACACCCGGACCTGCCTCCCGACCTGAAGGGTGTCGGCCAACCGGTCTTCATCGGGGGATCGATGGGCACCCCATCGTATGTGCTCGCTGGCACCACGAGCGGCATGCAGAAGGCCTTCGGCTCCGCGTGCCACGGTGCAGGCCGGGCCATGAGCCGCTGCGAGGCTTGCAGGACGTGGACCGGCGGTGAGGTGCTGAGGGACCTCGCCGAGCGCGGCATCCAGGTCCGCAGTCCCACCTCTGCCGGCGTCGCCGAGGAGGCACCCGGTGCGTACAAGGACGTCACGACCGTGTGCAACGTCGCGCAGGCTGCCGGACTGGCGCGGATCGTTGCGCGGCTTGAGCCGGTGCTGTGTCTCAAAGGCTGATACCGATCGCGGAGTTGTGGAACGGAGAGGCGCAAGCAGCGCCTGACGGCTGTCCCCGCCGCCCATTCTCAACTCACGCCGCGACGCACCTCCTGCCGTCCGCACTCAGCGGGTGGCTGCTCAACCGTCCCCAGTCCTGCCGCCACGAGCAGACTTCCTCGTAGCTCAGTTGCCGCGGCAGGATCCCCAGGTGCCAGGCTGGCGTCCGGTGCGCTGCCTCGGTGTTGGTCCGGCGCCGTACGAAGTTGCGGTACACCTGCAGCAGGTGCAACTGGCCCAGCAGGTGCTCGCCCTTCTTGCTCACGCACCAACTCCTGCGCTTGAGCCGGG
>JBEGVB010000089.1:0-10176 GCA_041178545.1 Planctomycetota bacterium | reverse complement strand
GACAAGGAGCGGGTGGGCGAGATGGACGTGAACCTCATGCCCACGACCGAGTTCACGCCCATCTTCTACCGCAGCGCCGCCAGCTGGAGCGCGTCCCACGGCACCGAGACCGTGGCCTACTACGACGACAACTGCAACGGCACGCCCATGGACGGCGACCCGTTTGCCGGCGACTTCAAGTCGCACAGTGCCGGCAACCCGGAGGGCATCGCCGTGCCCCTCATGGACTCGATGCGCGTGGGCAAGGGTGCCCGCGTCCCCTACAGCGAGTTCGTCAAGCTGGGCGACGCCTGGTTCCACCAGAAGGCGAGCGGCGAGGGGAAGGTCGGCTTCCGTCCGCTCAACCCCGAGTACTTCAAGACCGGCAAGGTCAAGCTCAACTGGGCGGGTCCCAAGCCCACGGCGCCAGTGCAGCTGGTGATCCAGGGGCGTGGTGACTTCCGCACCGCCTTCTTCGACGTGGCAGGCGGCAAGGAGGTCGAGGTCCCGGCGGGTGAGTACGTGGTGTGCGTCGGTCGCATCCTGCAGGGCAAGGGCGCCAAGACCCAGTCTGCCAACATCTACCAGGGTGCCATGGAGGCCTTCACGGTCGAGGCCGGCAAGACCCACGAGGTCAAGATGGGTGCCCCGTTCACACTTGCCTTCACCAAGGGCGGCACCGACAGCGAGGTCGCCATCGACGCCACCCGCATCTTCGTCAAGGACCGTGCCGGTGCCTCGATCGTGGAGTTCCACGGGATGTCGCTGGTGCCCGAGGTGCTCGCAGCCAAGGCCACGGACGGCAAGGGAGCCAAGGTGGTGGGCAAGTTCGTGCGCATGGAGGACCCCGAGTACCTCGGTGCCGCAGCGCGCGAGGTCCCCAAGATCGGTCGCTTCGTCGCGCTCTTCCCCATGCCGGAGGGCGCCAAGGGCGGATCGCTGACCCTCAAGCTCAAGCCACCGTTCCCGGACGCCAAGATCGGGCTGTCGATCAAGAAACACCCGCTGTTCGGCAAGCTGGACAGCGTGTTCCAGTGATGCGTGTTCCAGTGGTCCATGCGGGCCGCACGGTGTGCCCGGTGCGCACGCTGGCCTGCACCCGTCGCCTCGTTAGACTCCGCCGCCTCGATCCCACGAAAGGCTGAACGTGCTCGACATCAAGGTTCTCCGTGACAACCCCGAGGCCGTGCGCGAGGCCGCACGCAAGAAGCGCATGCCCGACCGTGCGGCTGCGGTGGACCGCGCTTTGGAGTTGGACGCCACCTTGCGCGCCCTGCTGCCCCAACTGGACGGTCTGCGGGCCGAGCAGAAGGCCGGTGGCAAGAACATGGGCAGCCTGGCGCCGGCCGAGCGCGAGGCGCTGCTGGCGAAGCAGAAGGAGTTGAAGGCCCGTCTGCAGCAGATGGAGGAGCAGGAGAAGGAACTGCGGGCCGGGCTGGCGAAGGAGCTGGCGCTGGTCCCCAACCTCCCCGACGCAGAGGTCCCCGAGGGCAAGGACGACACCGAGAACGTCGAGGTGAAGAAATGGGGGACGGTGCCGAGCTTCGGCTTCGCACCGCGCCCGCACTACGAGATTGGCGAGGCGCAGGGCTGGGTGGACTTCACCCGCGCTGCGGCCCTGAGCGGCTCGCGCAACTACATCCTCTTCGGCGACCTCGCACTGCTGCACGATGCCGTGCTGCGGCTCGCCGTCGAGTTGATGGTCCAGCGCGGGTTCGTGCCGGTGGACCCACCCCTGCTGGTGCGCGACGCTGCCATGTTCGGCACCGGGTTCTTCCCCGGTGGCGAGGAGCAGACCTACCGGTGCGAGCTCGATGGGCTCAACCTGATCGGCACCAGCGAGGTGCCCGTGACCTCGCTGCACGCAGGCGAGATCCTCGCCGAGGCAGACCTGCCGAAGAAGTACGTGGCGCGCAGCGCATGCTTCCGCCGCGAGGCCGGCACCTACGGCAAGGACACGCGCGGGCTGTACCGCGTGCACCAGTTCCAGAAGGTGGAGCAGGTGATCCTCGACGTTGCAGACCGAGAGCGCTCGGTCCAGCACCACAAGGACATCGTGCAGAATGCCGAGGACCTGCTGCAGATGCTGGAGCTGCCCTACCGCATCGTGGCCGTGTGCGGTGGCGACCTCGGCGTCCCGCAGGCCATGAAGTACGACATCGAGTCGTGGATGCCGTCGCGCAACGCCTACGGCGAGACGCACTCCGCCTCGCGGTTCTACGACTACCAGGCGCGTCGTCTGGACCTGCGCTACCGTCCCAAGGATGGCGGCAAGGTGCAGCACTGCCACACGCTCAACAACACCGTCATCGCGAGCCCACGCGTGCTCATCCCGCTGCTGGAGGTGCACCAGCAGGCCGACGGCACCGTGCGCGTCCCGGCCGCACTGCGGCCGATGATGAGCGGGCGCGAGGTGATCGGCCGCAAGGTGTTCTGACCGCCCCAGCTGGGTGGTGCACCGCGCAGGCCTGGGTCACGTGCGGAACGGGGCCCGGGGGGTGGTCGAGACCTCGGTGAGGCAGTTGGGTGTCCGGTCAGCGGCCGCCGCCGCCACCACCGCCCGTGCCGCCGAAGCCGCCGAACGGGTTGCCGCCGCGGCCGCCGCCGCGGAGCAGGTCGCCCAGGTTGAAGCCCGTGCCCGGGATCTGACCGTTTGCCGGCATGCGCCCGTCGCCGGGGCGCATGCCGCCGGGACCCTGCCCCATCTGGTTGCCCACCGTGGTGCGGATCGTGCCGTCGATGCCTGCCACGCCGGCCGCACCGCGGGCACCTCCGCCACCGCCACCACCGCCGGCGAGGTCCCCGGCGCCGCCTGCAGCCGGGTCGGCGCTCGGGACCTCGGGCTTGGGCGGGCGCACCGGGATGCGGGCCACCTCGCCCTTGAGGATGTCCATGAAGCGCGAGTCGAGCACGATGTGGCGCACGTAGGTCTTCTCGGCACCCTCCAGGTCGGCCACCTCTGCGTCGCTCACGAAGTTCCTGCTGCCGCGGCGACGTTCGAGCGTGAACTCCACCTTGATCCGGCGGGGCTGTTCGTCCGCGAGCGAGGAGTCCCACTCGTTGAGTTCCTCGGCCTCGTAGCCGAGGGTCTTGTAGTAGGTGATGCGGAAGCTCTTGATGCGGTCGTGCACCAGCTGGAACGAGCCTTGGGTGGTGATCTCCTCGTCGACGAGCGGGTCCTCGCGGCGCCACAGTTCCATCAGGTCGCGGTACCGCGGGTTCTGCTTGAGCCAGTAGCCGACCTCGTTGACCGAGGTCCGCCGCGGCTGGTTCTGGGTGTTCAGGACCGTGCCGACGGAGTCGGTGGTGGTGAGCATGTCGAGGCGGTCCGCCTCGAAGCTGCCCACGTCCATGTTGCGTCCGCGCAGCACCGCGTTGTTGCGGATGTTGTGGGTCCAGAGCCCTCGCAGGTCGCGCTCCACCAGGTTCATGATGCGAGGTCCTGCCTCGGTGGACTCGGCGAGGTTGTCCACGACGTCGCGGGCCTCGAGGGTGAGCCGGAAGGTCATCGTCACCGTGGTCATCACGATTGCCGTGATGGCGACGGCCAACAGGACCTCCATCAGGGTGAACCCGGCCTGACGCATGCGCGCAACGGCATTCATCGCTTTGCTCCCTTGGACGTTCCCTGGTCGGTGGTGGCAGCGCTGCCCGAGCCAGTGGGGGCGCCACTGGTCCCGGCACTGCCTGCGGCTGCTGGTGCGTTTGCGGCGGCCGGGTCGGAGGTGGCCCCCTCACCCTTGGACTTGGCGATGAGTTCCGCCTGCTCCGGGGTCATGCCGGAGAGGGCGAGCGTCGACAGCTTGTCCTTGAGCAGGAAGTGGTCGTCGCCCTCCTGGTCGATGCGCGTCTTGGGGAAGAGCACCATCACGGCCACGTCCTCGAACTGCAGCTCGTCCGGCGTCTTCTCGGCCAGTTCGCGGTCGGTCTGCTCCTGTGCCAGCTTGTCCTGGTACTCGTAGTAGCTCAGCCCCTCGCTGGAGGCCTTGCGGTAGATGTCCCGGTTCTGCTGCCACTCGGCGCGGTCGAGGGCCTGCTCGTCGTCCCCCGCAGCAAGGCTCGCGAGCTCGGACTCCGCGGTGCTGATGGCGGACTCGCCGATGAGGATGCGGTACCGGAAGCCTGGGTACTGGTCGAAGGGCACCTCGGCGCCGTTCTCGGGGCGTACCTCGCGGGCACCGGCCCGCAGTTCGCTCAGTTTCTCCTCGGCGAGTTCACGGGCGAGGCGCCAGTTGCGCGCCTCGGTCGCGTCCATCAACGCGCTGGTGCGGATGCCGAGGTAGCTCAGCACGACCATCGACACGATGGCGAGGGCCACCATGGCCTCCATCAGCGTGAATCCCTGTTCGTGCTTCCTCATGCCATGGTTCCTATCGGCTGCCAGCGGGTTCCTGCGGTCAGAATCCCATCTCGTTCACGGTCTCGAGTTCCTGCTCCTGGCCATTGGTGTCCGGGAGGATCTCGGTCTGGCCGGTGAGGCCGCGGACCTGGACCGTCCAGACCATCTCCTCGTCGTCCTCCAGCTTGAGGAACACCATCTGGTCGGCGGTGTTGCCACTCTCGTCGAAGACGATCTCGTAGATGCCGCTGCGCGCGATGCCACGCGCCACGGCGCCGGCACCGCCGAACACGACGCCCTCCTCGAGCGCGGTCCAGTCCAGCGCCCGTGGCTGCGTCTCCTCGAGCGTCTGCTCGCTCACGAGCCGTTCCTCGGCCGGCAGCACCATGCGCCACCGCGCCTTGCCCAGGTCCAGCTGCATGAGGTAGCGCTTGCCCTGGACGCGCGCCTCGGAGCGGAGGAAGTCGATGTTGGCGACCAGCTTCTTGGACTCCGCGTCCAGCTTGGTCTTGGGCACCATCGCGCCCATGTTGAGCATCACCATCTGCAGGACGAGCGCGAGGATCGCCACGACGACCATCAGTTCGATGATCGTGAAGCCCGACTGGGCCGGGCCCCGCGACACGGGCCTGCAGTGGGGCGCAGCCCTCACGTCAGTCCTTCTTGTTCATCGTCTTGGAGGACAGGTCGTCCTCGGTGCCCTCGCTGCCGTCCGGGCCCGAGCTCACCACCTCGAAGTCGCCACGTCGCTCGCCCTCGCGGATCGTGTACTCGTTGCCCCAGGGGTCCTCACTGATGCTGTCCAGCCAGACCTTGCCCTTCTCGTCGGGGGTCGTGAGCGTCTCCATGCTGGGCAGCTGGGCGCCGCGCCCCTGGACCAGGTAGATCTTGACCGTGTCGGCGATGACGCGGAGGTCCGCCTTCGCCTTCTCGATCTTTGCGTCGTCGCTCAGGCCGAGCACGTTGGGCGCCACGATGGTGGCGAGGAGGCCGATGATCACGATCACGACCATGATCTCGACGAGGGTGAAGCCGGCTTGGCGGCGCGAGCGGGACTGCGTGTTCATCGGTACCTGCATGGGTCTGGGGTGCGGAGTCTAACCCGGGGGGCTTCCCGGCGGTTGTGGTCGTTGGACGTTCGACGGCCGCATTCCTTCCCCCGGCGTCCGGGGGGCACACCCCGGTGGCACGGGGCCGTGACGAGACCCGTGCCGGTCCGGGCGTGTCGCCCGGACCCCCTTCCTCAGGTCTTCTGCAGTTGCAGCAGCGGCAGCACGATGGCGATCACGATGCCGGCCACGACGACGGCCAGCATGACGATGATCAGGGGCTCGATGACCGAGGTGAGCTTCTGGGTGGCGAAGTCCACCTCTTCGTCGTAGGTGGCAGCCACGCGCTCCAGCATCTCCTCGAGGTTGCCTGCTTGCTCGCCCACGCCCACCATGTAGCTCACGGTGGGCGGGAACACCCCGCTCATCTTCATCGGCGTGCTGATGTCCGTGCCCTCGATCACGTGGTCGTGCACGTCCTGCAGGGCGTCCTGGAGCACCTTGTTGGCGACCACGGACTTGGTGATCTGCAGCGCCTGCAGCGCCGGCACGCCCGAGCGCAGCAGCGTGGCGAAGGTCGTGGTGAACCGCGCCATGGACTGCTTCTTCATCAGGTCGCCGAAGATCGGCAACGACAACTTGATGCGGTCGAAGATCAGGCGGCCTCGGTCGCTGTTCACGAACAGCTGGAAGCCGATGACCATCAGGATCAGCCCGATCATCACCAGCAGCCAGTAGTTGACCAGGAAGTCGGAGACCGTGATCAGGATCTGGGTCGGCAGGGGCAGTTCCTGGCCGCGGCCGCGGATGAGCTGGGTGACCTTGGGCACCACGAAGGCCATCAGGATCGACACCACCACGACGCCGACGACGATCATGATCGCCGGGTAGATGAGCGCGGCACCCACCTTGTTCTTCAGGCGCGTCTGGGCCTGCATGAAGGTGGCGAGGCGCACCATGACCTGGTCGAGCGCGCCCGAGGACTCGCCGGCCTTGACCATGTCCGAGTACAGCTCGGTGAAGTAGCCCGGGTGGGCGAGGACCGCGTCGCCGAAGGGCACGCCTTGGGTGACCTTCTCGCGGATGTCGCGGAAGGCGCTCTCGATCTTCTTGTCGGGTGCCTGCTCGATGATCATGCGCAGGGCCTCGGCAAGGGGGATGCCTGCCTGCAGGAGCGAGGCCATCTGTCGCGTGACCGCGGCCACCTGCTCCAGCCGCTGCTTGTTGGGGGCCTCGAAGCCGGTGACGCCCCGGATGCGGAGGCCGCTGCGCGATGCCCGCTTCCGGGCCTCGACCAGGTCGGTGACGAACAATCCCTCGCGCTTCAGCTTGATGCGCGCGTCGCGGGGAGAGTCCGCGTCGACAAGGCCCTTCTTGACCTTGTTCGCGGAGTCGATCGCCTTGTAGTCGAAGATCGGCACGGGCGGCTCGTCACATCACGTCGAGTTGGGTGACGCGCAGCACCTCGTCGGGCGTGGTCATCCCGGCGAGCAGCTTGTCGACGCCGTCCATGCGCAGCGTGCGCAATCCGCGCTCGATGGCGCCGCGCTTGATCGCGGTGGCCGTCGCCTTGTTGACGATCTGCTCCTGGATCTGCACGTCGATGGGCATGACCTCGTAGATGGCCGTGCGGCCCGAGTAGCCGGACTGGAAGCACTCGTCGCAGCCCTTGCCCACCAGGATCTTGCCGTCGGGGAAACGGTCGGGCGTGAGGCGCAGGTCCTCGAGGTGGTAGAGCATCTGCTGGTCGGGCGTCACCGGTTCCTTGCAGTGCGGGCAGATCGTGCGCAGCAGGCGCTGGGCGATCACCAGCAGCAGGGAGGAGGAGACGAGGTACGGCTCCAACCCGATGTCGATGAGTCGCGTGATCGTCGACGCGGAGTCGTTGGTGTGCACCGTGCTGAACACGAGGTGGCCCGTGAGCGCGGCGCGGATCGCGATGTCCGCCGTCTCGCCGTCGCGCACCTCGCCGACCATCATCACGTCCGGGTCCTGGCGCAGGAAGCTGCGCAGGCCGTTGGCGAAGGTGAGGCCCTTCTTGGTGTTCACCTGCACCTGGCTGATGCCGTCGAGGTTGTACTCGACCGGGTCCTCGATCGTCAGGATGTTGAGGTCGGGCGCGTTGATCGCGTTGAGGCACGCGTACAGCGTCGTGGTCTTGCCCGAGCCCGTGGGGCCGGTCACGAAGATGATGCCGTGCGAGTAGTTGATGTAGCGGTTGATGTTCCGCTTGTCGGTGTCGTTGAGGCCGATCTGGTCGAGGGTGTAGATCTTCGTGGTCTTGTCGAGGATGCGGAACACCACGCGCTCGCCGTAGGTCACCGGCACCGTGCTGATGCGCACGTCGACGTCGCCGTCGCCGATGCGGATCGACGCGCGGCCGTCCTGCGGCAGGCGGCGCTCGGCAATGTCCATCTTCCCCATCACCTTCACGCGGCTGATGATCGCCTCCTGCGCGCGCTTGGGGATCCCCTCCATGTCGTAGAGCACGCCGTCCACGCGCATGCGCACCTGGAGGCGGTCGGAGTAGGGCTGCAGGTGGATGTCCGAGGCGCGCAGCTTGAGCGCCTGGAACAGCAGCATGTTGACCAGCTTGATGATCGGCGCCTTGTTGGCGACGTCGAGCAGGTCCTCCGACTCCTCGATGGTCTCCGCGAGGCCGACGATGTCGGTGTCCTCGATGTCCTCCAGCGCCTCGTCCACGCCGTCCGCCTTGTGGCGGTAGGCGCGGTTGATCAGGCCGGCGATCTCGCTTCGCGTGGCGAGCACGGCCTCCACGCTGCTGTTGAGCATGGTGGCGAGGTCGTCCATCGGCTGCACGTCGAAGGGGCGCGAGCTGGCAACCTTGACGATGCCGTCCGCCTCGCCGATGGCGATGAGGCCGTGGGTGCGGGAGAACTGCACCGAGACCTGTTGGATGAAGCGCGAGGGCACGTTCACGCCCTCGAGGGTCTCGCGCCACTCGAGGCCGAGGAACTCCGCGAAGAAGCTCAGGGTCTTGCTCTCGGGCAGCAGGTTGCTGCCGACGAGCACTTGGTCGAGGGTCTGGCCGGTCTCCCGCTCCGCCGCGAGGGCCTGGTCGGTCTGCGCGGCCGTGAGGCCTGCCTTGCGGAGCAGGGCCTCGCGGATCCGGTCTTGCATCAGGGAGGAACTCATGGGGTGCCGATGGGCTGCAGGGTCGGTGCGTGGACCGCGTTCACTTGGTCGTGCCCGACTCCGGGGAGGCGGGGCCGGTCGGGCTGCGGAGGCCCTGGTCGCGGCGCACGGGGGGCAGGTACGGCGTCTCGTTGCCGCCGTTGGCGTCCAGTTCCTCGATCGAGCCCTCCTCCAGGGTCTGCGGCGCGCTCGGGCGGCCGGCGCCGCCGGTCCAGCGGCGGTCGACGATCTGCAGGCGCCGCGTGCCGATGTAGGTCTCGGCCTGCATCTTGCGCTGCAAGCTGACCTGCTTCAGGTCGCGGAAGTCCGGCTCGTCGAGGATCGTCGGGGTCAGGAAGAAGTAGAGGTTGGTCTTGTTGTTGGTCGAGGAGCTCTGGCGGAACAGTGCGCCGAGGAGCGGGATGTCCTTGAGCAGCGGGATGCCGCTCTCGCTGTAGGCCTCCTGGTCCTCGATCACGCCGCCCAGCACCATGGTGTCGTCGCTGGGCATGGTGACGCGGGTGGAGATGGACCGGCCGAGGACCACGCCGCCGCCCGTGGGGGAGCTCGGGTCGAACTGGCCGACGAACCGGCTCACGGTCAGCGTGATGCTGAGCCGCAGGTAGTTGTTGGGGGAGATCGTGGGGGAGATCTCCAGCGTGATGCCCGCGTCGCGAGGCTGGCCCACGCCGGTGCTGGTGGTGGCGTTGCCCTGGCTCACCTGCGTGGTGGGGCGCTCTTCGGTCGTCTCGACGGTGGCCTGCTCGTTGTTGTTCACGAGCACGCTGGGCGTCGACAGGATGTTGGCGCGGTTGTCCTGCTGCAGCGCGTTGACCAGGATGGGGAGCGCGAAGCCGTCGCCGCGGATGATGCCGCCCGTGACGCCCTGTGCAGGCGCGTCGAAGTTGGGCAAGCGCGTGTCCGGGTAGCCGTCGTCGTCCGTGTCCTCGAAGCTCGACAGCCCGAAGCTGGTGAAGCCGAACCCACGGGTGTAGTCGCTGTCGCCCTCGGGTACGTCGATGAGGCCGAGCTCGACGCCCAGGTTGGTGAGGTCGCCGGTCTGCAGCTCGACGAGGGCCGCCTCGATGAGGACCTGCGGCTGGCGACGGTCCAGCTCCTCGACCAGGCCGAGGATCTGTTTGTACTTGGTTGCCGTGGCCGAAATGATCAGGCTGTTGCTCTCCTTGTGAGCCTGGATCACGGTGCGGCGCGGCCTCCGGGCTGCTGCAGCGCCGGCTGCACCGCCGGTCGCACCGGCCTGCTGCTCGGCCTGCTGGTCCTCCTGCACGAACTGGTTCAGGGTGGTGCGCAGCTCGTCGGCGAGCACGTTCTGCAGGCGAACGACGCTGGCCTGGCCGTCGAAGGGCTCGGGCGGCACGTCGAGCTTGGCGATGAGTTCCTGCGCGTCGCGGATCTGCTCCACGGTGCCCGACAGGATCACGGCCTTGAGTGCCGTGTGCACGGCGACCTTGAGCTGGTTGGAGCTGCCACCTGGGATGTTCGCACCGGTGGGGCCCTGGCCGCCTTCCGTCGCCGCCGCGGCGCGGATGCGGTTGCGGTCGTTGAGGATGTCGTTGAGCAGCGGCTCGATCTCCTCGGCTGCCGCGTGCTCGAGGCGCACGACCTGGATCTGGAGGTCGGGGAGCTCGGTCGGCACGTCGACCAGTTGCAGCA
>JBEGVB010000088.1:0-3201 GCA_041178545.1 Planctomycetota bacterium | reverse complement strand
TCACCTCGCCGTCGAGGCCCATGACCTCGACCACCCCGTCCTGGTCCTTCACCACGACCCCTGCCACGGTGTCGCCGCTGTGCAGCTCGAGCACCGCAGCGGCAAACCCGTCTGCGATCCTCGCACTCGGCGCCACCAGTGACTCCAGGATCTGGTTGCGGTCGGCGCGTGCGCCGATGCCGCTGAGGTCGGGACCTGCATTGCCGCCGCGGCCGTCGATGGCGTGGCAGCGCTGGCAGCGCGCTGCCGCATCGTTGAAGAACACCTGGCGGCCTGCGGATGCATCGCCGCCCTCGAGGCTCATCTCGTAGCCGGCGAGGTTGCCCTTGCCGTCCGCAGCTGCCAGCCTTGCATTGGCCTCGCTGCGCACGAGGTCCTCGGGGCGTTTCATCGCGGCCTCGATGAGCTCGAGTTGGATCGGCGCCGGCACCTTGCCTTGGCTGTAGCGGTCGAGCCACTGGCCGATGAGCTGGCCTGCGGCAGGATCCTTCAGGTCGGCAAGGGCCTCGAGCGCGCCACGCTTCTCGCTGCGCGAACCGTTCTCGAGGAGCGAGGCGAGGAGGGGCACGGCCCCAGCCGGGTTGCGACGCGTGGTGATGCGCACGGCGGTCTGGCGCAGCTTGCCCGGGGCCTTGGCGTCGATGGCCTGGACGACGCGGTCGAGCTGCGGGCTGTCGAGGCGGTCGAGGGCGTCGAGGGCAGCCTCGCGCGCGGCCACACCGCGCTTGCCATCGGCCACGAGGCTGGCAAGAGCGTCGGCAGAACTCGCGACCGACAGGCTCGCTGCGGCCTCGGCGGCCGCGGCCACCACGGCGTCGTCGGCGTCCGCCAGCAGGCTCGGCAGCTCGGCTGCCAGTGCGGCCACGACCTTCTCGGCCTCGGGGTGCTCGACTGGGCTCCAGTTGCCGTTCACGCGGTCCTGGCCGTGCGGCTTCGCCCACTCGGCGAGGATGCGCAGGGCCTCGACGCGCATGGCAGGCGTGCGGTTGGCGCTGGCGAGGGCAAACTGCAGCACGCGTGCACCCATGTCCGGCGTGCCCAGGGAGCGCAGGATCGCGAGTGCGCGCCATTCCGCCATCTCCTCGCGCGGCAGCAGGTCCTGGTCGAGCATCGCGCACACGAGCCCGCGAGCCGCCTCGACGGGTGCTTCGTGGATCGCACGCAGCGCCTCGGTGCGCAGAGCAGGGAGCGGGTCGTCGAGGAATGCACCGATGGCCGGGTCGCGGTCGATGCGCATGGCGAGCAGCACGCCGAGGCGCACGGCAGCCGACTCGTGCTCGGTCAGGCCCGCAAGCGTCTTGCTGTCGGCACGGTGTGCCAGCGCGTGTGCAGCAGCGTGGCGCAGCACCACGTCGCGGTCCTCGTTGTCGCGCAGCAGCGCCACCAGTCCGTCCACGCCTTCCTTGCCCTCGCCCAGCTTGGCCAGCGCGAGGCAGGCCTCGCGGCGCGCCCGCGAGTTGAGGTCGGTGAGCAGGGTGACGATCCCGGCGGTCGCATCCGCTCGGCGGGCGTCGCCCAGCACCCTGGCCGTCTGCGCGCGCACCTCGGCGTCGCCGTCCTGCAGCAGCGCCACCACCGGGTCGAGTGCCTTGGCGTCCTTGCGGCCGATCGCGCCCAGTGCCCACAGGGCATGGAGGCGGGCCGTGCGCGGCTCGGGTGCCGTGGCGGCGGCCACGAGCACGTCGCGGGCGTCGCGGTCCACGAGCGCGAACTGTGCCTGCTGGCGCACGCGGCGGTCCGGGTGGGCGAGCAGCGTGCGCAGCTGCTCCACGGGACGCGGTGTGAGGTCGGTGGCCAGCACCTGGGCCGTGGCGCGCAGCTGCAGGTCGTTCTTCATCTGCGGCGTGCGCACGCGGTACAGGCGGCCCTTGCCGCTCTTGTTCCAGCCGTCGACCCAGTCGCTCACCAGCATCGAGCCGTCGGGGGCGAAGTCCACGTCGGTGGCGAGGATGCCCCACACCACCTTCTCGGTGCGCGCGAGCTCATGGCCGGCGCCGCGTGGCACGAGCTTGATCGCGTGGATGCCGCTGTACGCACCGGCGCCGCGGAAGTCGCACAGGTAGAAGCTGCCGCGGAATCGCTCCGGCAGGCCTGCGCCCACGTCGTACACGAGGCCCGAGGGGCCGTCGGCGAAGTTCATGATGGGCGGCAGCACCCAGGCCGGCTGGCCGGGGTGCACTGGCCACCAGAGCTTCTCGCGGTTCCATGCACCGCGGTCGTCGAGCCACTGGTGCCCGATGCGCCAGCCGGAGTCGGCGCCCTCCACGACCTGCACGAAGCGCGCGCGGTCGCCGCCGTCGCTGTTGTTGTCGCCGGTGAAGAGGTCGCCGAGGTCGTCGAAGGCGAGTTCCTGCGGGTTGCGCAAGCCGCGGTGCACCACCTCCAGCCGCGATCCGTCCAGCTCGCAGCGCAGCACCGCGCCCTCGTGGGGGAAGTCGAGCAACGTCCCTTCCTTGGTCTGCACGGAGAAGCCGCGGTCGCCGATCGAGAAGTACAGCCTGCGGTCGGGGCCCACCACGAGGCCGTGCAGGTCGTGGCCGATGAGCGACGTGTGCACGCCGAAGCCGTCGAACACCGCCTCGCGCTGCTCGGCAACGCCGTCGCCATCCGTGTCGCGCAAGCGCCACAGCTTGGGGATGTTGGTGAACCACACGTCCTTGCCCACGGCCAGCGTGCCCGAGGCGATGCCGTCCGCCAGGTCCGTGAAGCCGTCGGCAAACACCGTCGAACGGTCGTAGGTGCCGTCGCGGTTCTCGTCGAGGAGCATGCGCACGCGCTCCGACATCGCTGCGTACTTCGGGATGTCCTGGGGGATGAACTGCTCGTACTTCGCCACGCGCTGTGCCACCGTGCGCAGGGCAAGGTCGGCATCCTTCCACTGCATGTAGTTGCGCGTGTCGAACACGCCGTCGTTGATGCGGAAGGTCTCGTTCACGAGCACGCGGCCGAGACCGTCCACCGAGAAGGCAACCACGTTGCACAGCAGTGGCTCGGCGGCAGCCAGCTCGATCTCCAGCCCTGGCGCGGGCTTGTACGCGGCCATCGCCTTGCGGCCCTCGTCGCTGGCAGGCGCGACGAACATCGTCTTCTTCTCGGTCTGCTGCGCCGCCTCGTGCTGCGCGAGGGCCGGGAGGGCGGGGACCAGGATGGCGGTGAGCGAACAGCCGACGACGTGCGCGCGCATCCGCGCATGCTAGCCCG
>JBEGVB010000087.1:0-2806 GCA_041178545.1 Planctomycetota bacterium | reverse complement strand
AGGAAGACCGATGAACCGCACGCTCCGATCCGACATCCTGCTTGCCCTTGTGGCGGGCTCTGTGGCCCTTGCCGGCTGCCATCTGTTCAAGGGCGACATCCCGGGCCTGCCGGCAGAGATCGCCCAGCAGGTGGCCGGCCAGCCCATCTCGAGCGACCCGGTCAAGGTCGGCGGCGTCGACATCCTTGAGGTCTTGATCCTGGCCCTAGCCGCGTTAGGGTTGGGGCCTGTCTCGCGCCTCCTCGGACTACTTTCGCCAGTACTGAGGCCTGTCTTGCGGGCCGTGCTTGGCAAGCGAGCTGACTCTCCCGCACCTTCCCTCCCCCAGCCGCCGAGCACGCCCGGTTCCTGACCGAACACCTGGACGCCCAGTCATGCGGGCGGACCAATCGACAGCAGAGCGAGAGACAAAGCACCCCGGTGATCGGAACCACCGGGGTGCTTCTTTTCCTAGTACAGGTTCTCGGTCTCGTACTTCTCCACGTCGGAGAGCCGATAGCGAACCGCCGAGGTGCGCTGGTCGCCGAACTTCACGAACTTCGGCCCCTTGCCCTTCTGGCGCCAGATGCGGAGGGTGTCCTCCGACAGGCGCCAACGCTGGGCGAGCTCCTCAGTCGTGAGCAGGTCCGTCGGCGGGTGCCTCATCTGTGCTCGCTTGGACATCGGTGCCTCCTTCCTCCGCTGGGGTAACAACCGCGATCGCGGCCTTCAGCCGGGACAACGGTGCCGGCGCCTCGACCGCTGCGGGCGCGGCCTGGGGCTGGTGCTCGAAGGTCTCGTTGTCGCTGGCGATCACCGCGTCGAGGTCGGCGCTCGACGGCAGACGTTTGCACAGCCGGCGGATCACCGTCTTCTTCGCCATCTCGTCCCACCACTGGGTCCAGGGACCGCTGTCCTTCGCGCGCGAGACGTTGCGCACCTTCTCGACATCGGCCAGGCTCATCACCTCGCGGTAGATGGCGCCGTCTTTGGTGCGCGCGATCGCGTACACGGCGATTGGCTTGCCTCGGTTGACGCCGAGGAACGGCTTGTGCGTGATCGACTCGTGGTCGCCCAGCTCGTAGCTGAACTGGTCGGTGTCGTACACGACGTGCGCAGCGATCGACGCGAGCTCGCCCGAGTTGCGCAGCTTCTTCAACAACCCGCCAAGCATGGGCATGTACTGCACCCTGGCGCCGCCCTTGCCTCCGAAGATGACCGCGGCTGCTTCGCGGCCGTCGAGCAGAAGCCCGTCTTGCGCGGCCTTCATGCACGCGCCGAGCAGGCTGCGGCGGTCGGCCTCAAGCAGGGTCGGTTGCATCTGGATCGCCGTGATCGTGGTGCGCAGGAACTTCTCGACCGGGATCTGCGGCGGCAGTGCAGCCTGGAACTCGGAAGACATGCGAGTCAGCGTGAGGCGCATCGCCTCCATGGGTGCGAGCTCGCGCTGGGGCGCCGGCGTAGCAGCCGGCACCGGGACTGGTGCTTGTGTGTCGGTCATCTCACTTCTCCTTCTTCTTGCTGGGGAACCTCAACTGACGGAAGCCGGCGCGTGCGCCGATGTACTGGCCGACCATCTCGGGGGTGATCAGCTTGCCCTGGGACGGGGCGACGGTGCCGCAGGTGACCACGCCGAGGGCCGACGCGATCTTGCTGGCCGTGCCGGCGCGCTGGAAGATCATGGCCTTCAGCTCGTCGCGGCTCTGCTCGAGCTCGGCCAGCTGCGCCCCCACCGTGCGGTACGAGGTCAGCAGCACGTCGAGGTCGGGGTCGGCAGCAAGCACCTCGTCCGGGTTCGTCTGCGCGCGCAGGGACTCGATGATGAACCGAGCGTCGCGCTCGTAGTTCGGCTTCGGCTCGGTGCCGCCGTCGACCTGCGCCCAGAAGGCCGCAGCCCGCGCGCGGATCGTGGCCGCGACCTGCGGGTCACGCTTGCGCTCAAGGACGTGCAGGCGGTTGCCACCGACCAGGACGGCGATCGCGCCCCAGTCGAGGTCGGCGACCTCCAGCTGGTGCTGCAGCTGCAGCTCGATGTGCGGCGGTGCCTCGAAAGAACTGTCGCCGTGCTCGACCCAGTTCTTGGCGAACTGCTGGCCGTCGACGTTCTTGACCTCGAGCAGGCCAGGCCCGCGGGCGTCGACCGCTGCGACCTCGTAGTCAAACGACGAGCCGAGGCGCAGCTCGGGGATGCGCGTGTAGGACTTGCGCGGTGCGACCTTCCAGCCCTGGTCGGCTGCGGCGCCGGCTGCGATCGAGCCCTCGAGGCGCGACCCCCAGCGCATGCGCTCGCTCTCGGGGATGCGCACGATCGCGCCGTCCCGCTTGCGGTGGTAGAGCTCGAACTCGGTCAGGTACGGGCTGAGGCCGAACAGCGCGGAGACCTCGGTCGAGGTCAGGTCGCGCGTGCGGAACTGCAGCCACTCCTGCTCGGAGGCAGGAACGAGGGTTTCGCGGTTCACTGCGACACCTCCAGCTCCGCGTCGGTGCTGAACCGGACCGAGGACACCTGGGCGAAGCCGCCCTCGCTGGCAGCTGCGGCCGAGAACAGGCTGAGGCGGATCTCGCCCTTCTCGGTCTCGATGACGAGGTCGCTGCACGCAGCGCGGACCAGCCTAGTGGGGTGGACGATGCGCAGACTGCGCACGCCATGGATCGACAGATCGATGAGAGACATGACTTGTTGCTTTCTGTTTCCACTGATCACCATGATCAGCGGAGGAAGGAAGGTAGCACAAGGATGCGCTTGCGTCAACATGCAACGGTTGCGCTTCCTGCGAACGCGGGTACGGTGGGCGGCGCGTGACCAGCTACGTCCTGCCCTGGCCCT
>JBEGVB010000086.1:0-23007 GCA_041178545.1 Planctomycetota bacterium | reverse complement strand
GTTTGCTGGTCAAGCCGTTCGCGCTCACCATCCGCTTGTTCGCCAACATGCTGGCGGGCCACCTCGTGATCGCGTCGTTCATCGGCCTCATCTTCTTGTTCGCGAAGATGCAGGGCGGAGCGGTGACCAGCTACCTCACGGCCGTGCCCGCAGTGGGCATGGCGGTGTTCATCTTCATCATTGAATCGTTCGTCACGCTGCTGCAGGCGTACATCTTCACGTACCTGAGCATCATTTTCCTGCAGCAGGCGATGCACCCCGAGCACTGAGTTCCCGCAACTACTTTCCCAACAAGAGAGGATCTGATGTTCGCTTTCATCCTGCAGGCTTCTGAAGCCGCTTCCAACATGGGTCCCGGCCTCGGCGCCGGCCTTGCAGCTGGTCTCGCCGCCGTCGGCGCCGGTCTCGGCATCGGTCGCATCGGTGGCTCCGCCGGTGAGGGCATCGCCCGTCAGCCCGAGGCTGCCGACGCGATCAAGGGCAACGCCCTGCTGCTCTCCGCACTGGTCGAAGGTGTCGCGCTGTTCGGCGCCGTCATCGGCCTGCTCCTCGCCCTGAAGTGACCTGCCTTTCCCCGTTGGCGGGGCGCAGCACTTGAGGTGCTGCGTGCCCGCACACGGTCCCGCGTTTCCTGAACGAATGGCGCTCCCGCGATGGGGCGCTCCCGCACCATGATCCACTGCCTCTGGAACCACGGTTTCGTCGCCCTCTCCGCAGAGGGTGACAAGGACCTCGGCGCGCTGCTCGAGTTCAGCCCGGGCGCTGCCGTGTGGACCTGGATCGCCTTCCTGGTCGCACTGCCGCTGATGTGGAAGTTCGTCTACGGCCCGATCACCTCCGCCCTGGAGGACCGCGACCGCAAGGTGGACGACGCCATCCACGCCGCGGAAGCCGCGCGCAAGCAGGCCGAGGAACAGGCTGCGAAGGCCCAGGAAGCGCTCGCCAAGGCGCAGGCCGAGGCCCGCACCATGGTGCAGGAAGCCATTTCCCGTGCCGAGCGCCAGGGCGCCGAGGCGCTTGCCAAGGCCCAGGCCGACGCGAAGGCGCAGTTGGACAAGGCGCGCGAGGAGATCGCCGCCGAGAAGCGCCAGGCTCTCCAGGAGATCCGCGGGGTCGCCGTCGAACTGACGATGGCTGCCACCGGGCGTCTGCTGCAGCAGCGCATCGACGACTCCGCCAGCCGCAAGCTGGTCGAAGGCTTCGTTGCCGGCAGCGCGAGGGAGACGCGATGACCCTGCTGGCCAAGCGCTACGCATCCGCCCTGCTGATGGCCGCCCGCGCGGCCGCTGCTGAGGATGCGGTTGCCAAGGACCTTGCCGCGGTGCATGCCGTGGTAGAGGCCCCTGGCGTGCGTGCGATGATCTCCAGCCCCGACCTCACGGAGCAGGAGCTCGCCCGCGTGCTTGGCAAGGTGGTCGCGGGGCTTCACCCGTTGGTGCAGAACCTGGTGAAGGTCCTGCAGCACCGGCGCCGCGTCGAGGTGCTGTTCGACCTGCAGCCCTCGTACCGGGCCCTCCTCATGGCCCAACGCGGAGAACTTGAAGGTGTCGTGGAGACCGCAAGGGCTCTCGACGCCCAGGACGAGGCGCGCCTGCGCGAACTGGCAGGCAAGATCGCTGGAAAGAAGGTTGCCCTGACGGTGCAGGTCCGCCCCGAGCTCATCGGCGGCGTCCGCCTGCGCATCGGCAACGTGCTCTACGACGGCTCACTGCAATCCGCCCTGGCGCAGCTGGAGAAGCAGCTGCTGCAGGCAACTCTCTGAAGACATTCGATTCCCCGAGCAAACCCCATGGATCTCAAACCGTCCGAAGTCGCAACCGTCCTCAAGGAAGAAATCGAAGGCTTCCAGGGCAGGATGCAGAAGTCGAGCGTCGGCACCGTACTGATGGTGGGCGACGGCGTCGCGCGTGTGCATGGTCTCGATGACTGCATGATGAGCGAGCTGCTCGACTTCGGGAACGGCGTCTACGGCCTCGCCCTCAACCTCGAGGAGGACAACGTGGGCGCGGTGCTCCTCGGCTCCGACACCAAGATCAAGGAAGGCGACCAGGTCCGCACGACCGGCCGCATCATCTCGGTGCCCACGGGCCTGCAGATGGTCGGTCGCGTGGTGGACGCGCTCGGTCGCGCGGTGGACGGCAAGGGGCCGATCCAGACCTCGGATGCCGACATGCGTCCGATCGAGGGTCGTTCGCCCACGGTGCCCGAGCGCGAGCCGGTGAAGCAGCCGCTCCAGACCGGCATCAAGGCCATCGACTCGATGATCCCCATCGGTCGCGGCCAGCGCGAGCTGATCATCGGCGACCGCCAGACCGGCAAGACCGCCCTGATCATCGACACCTTCATCAACCAGAAGCTCACCGGCGGCGGTGACCCGAAGAACCCCGAGCAGGTCATCTGCATCTACGTGGCCGTCGGCCAGAAGCAGTCCACGGTGAAGGCCGTGGTGCAGAAGCTCGAGGAGAACGGCGCCATGCCGTACTGCATCGTGGTGAGCGCCCCTGCATCGTCGGACGCCGCCATGCAGTTCCTCAGCTGCTACGCCGGCGCTGCCATGGGTGAGCGCCTGCGCGACGAGGGCCGCCATGTCGTGATCGCGTACGACGACCTCTACAAGCAGGCACTCGCATACCGCCAGGTCATGCTGCTGCTGCGCCGCCCTCCGGGTCGCGAGGCGTTCCCGGGCGACGTCTTCAACCTGCACAGCCGTCTGCTGGAGCGCGCTGCCAAGCTCTCCAAGGCCAAGGGCGGCGGCTCACTGACGGCGCTGCCGGTGGTGGAGACGCAGGAAGGCGACGTGTCGGCCTACATCCCGACCAACGTGATCTCGATCACGGACGGCCAGATCTTCCTCGAGTCCTCGCTGTTCAACGCCGGCCAGCGTCCTGCGGTGAACGCAGGCATCTCGGTGTCGCGCGTGGGTGGCTCGGCCCAGATCCCGGCGATGAAGAAGATCGCAGGCGGTCTCCGCATCCAGCTGGCGCAGTTCCGCGAGCTCGCGGCCTTCGCCCAGTTCGGTTCGGACCTCGACAAGGCGACGCAGCAGGCGATCACGCGCGGCCAGCGCATGACCGAGTTGCTGAAGCAGGCCCAGTACGGACCGGTGCCGGTCGAGGAGCAGGTGGCCATCCTGTACGCCGGCTCGTCCGGCCTGCTGGACGACGTGCCCCTCAACCGCGTGGGCGAGTTCGAGCGCAAGTACCTTGCCTCGCTGCGTGCCAACAACGCGTCGTTGCTGGAGTCGATCCGCAAGGACAAGAAGTGGACCGACGACCTGGCCAAGGGCTTCGACGCCGCTGGTTCGGCGTTCAAGAAGGAGTTCCTGGCCTGATCCCTCGCCCGGCGACCCGCCGGGCCGGACCAAGCGGTTGACGCACCATGGCGAACCTCAAGGAACTTCGCGGACGCATCAAGTCGGTCGGCAACATCGCGCAGATCACCCGCGCGATGGAGATGGTCGCATCGATGAAGCTGCGCAAGGTGCAGGCGAAGGCACTGAGCTTCCACCCCTACACCGAGGAGCTGCAGCGCATGCTCGGCCGCCTCGCCGCCAGCGTGGGTGCGGACAGCGGCCTGCAGTGGTTCCGCAAGCCCGTCGAGGAGAAGACGCTCGGCATCTTCCTCATCACCTCCGACCGTGGCCTGTGCGGCTCCTACAACGCCAACGTGTTCAAGGAGCTGCAGTCCCTCGCGGAGAGCACCTGGAAGAAGACCGGCCAGAAGGTCGTGTTCTGGGTCTACGGCCGCAAGGGATACACCTGGCTGACGCGCCGCGGCTACGAGGTCGAGCGCTTCTTCGTCGAGCCCTCCCTCGACAAGATGGACTTCCGTTCGGCCAAGATGGTCGCGGACGAGATCAGCAAGGCCTTCCTCGCAGGCAAGGTCGACTCGGTGCGCATCCTCGGCACCCGCTTTGCCTCGATGATCCGCTTCGTGCCGACGGTGCAGCAGTTCCTGCCCGCCTGTGACACGGCGATGGGTGCCGGCGCCGAGCCCGCACCCTCCCTCGACTACCTCATGGAGCCGGACGCGAAGACCCTCTTCGACCGACTCATTCCCCGTTACCTGGAGACGGTGATGTTCGACGTCATGCTGCAGTCGCTTGCCTCCGAGCAGGCTTCGCGCCGCATGGCGATGAAGAGCGCCACCGACGCGGCAGTCCGCATGAGCAAGCAGCTCAAGAAGGTCTACAACCGCGCCCGCCAGGAGAACATCACCAAGGAACTGCTCGACATCGTTGGCGGCGCCAACGCCGTGCAGTGACCGACCGCGAACTTCGCACAGACAGTTGGAGACCCAGAACGTGACGACCGCGACGCAAGTCCAAGGAAAGATCCTGCAGGTGTTCGGCCCCGTGGTGGACGTGCAGTTCCCCGAAGGCCACATGCCGTCGATCTACAACGCCATCACCGTGGTGGACAAGGCTGCCAACATCGACCTCGTGCTCGAGGTCGCCCAGCAGCTCGGCAACTCCACGGCACGGTGTGTGTCGATGTCGTCCACGGACGGCATGCGACGCGGCATGGGCGCAACCGACACCGGCGCCCCGATCACCGTCCCGGTGGGTTCCGCCACGCGCGGCCGACTGTTCGACGTGCTGGGTCGCGCCCTCGAGGTCGGTGTTGCTCACCCGCGCACGGGCGAGCCGATGCCCGGCGTCGCCGCCGCGACCTCGCTGCCCATCCACCGCGCTGCCCCGACGTACGACGAGCAGCAGGCGATCTCCGAGGTGTTCGAGACCGGCATCAAGGTCGTCGACCTCCTCTGCCCCTTCGCGAAGGGCGGCAAGATCGGCCTCTTCGGCGGTGCAGGCGTCGGCAAGACGGTGCTCATCCAGGAACTCATCCGCATCACCGCCGTGGAGAAGGGCGGCTTCTCGGTGTTCTGCGGCGTGGGTGAGCGCACCCGCGAGGGCAACGACCTGTGGCTGGAGATGGCGGAGGCCGAGTACACCGACGCGAAGGGCCAGAAGGCCTCGGTGCTCGACAACGCCGTGCTGGTGTTCGGCCAGATGAACGAGCCCCCGGGCGCCCGTCTCCGCGTGGCACTCACGGGCCTGACCATGGCCGAGTACTTCCGCGACTTCGAGAAGAAGGACGTGCTCCTCTTCGTCGACAACGTGTTCCGCTTCGTGCAGGCAGGTTCCGAGGTGTCCGCACTGCTGGGCCGCCTCCCGAGCGCCGTGGGCTACCAGCCCACGATGGCGTCCGAGATGGGCGCCCTGCAGGAGCGCATCACCTCGACCAAGAACGGCTCGGTCACCTCGATGCAGGCCGTGTACGTGCCGGCAGACGACATCACCGACCCGGCACCGGTCGCCACGTTCGCCCACCTCGACTCGACCATCATCCTCGAGCGCCAGATCGCCGAGCTCGGCATCTACCCGGCCGTCGACCCCCTGAAGTCGACGTCGAAGATGCTCAGCCCGCAGGTCGTGGGCGAGGAGCACTACAAGGTGGCCCGCGACGTCCAGCGCACCCTCCAGCGCTACCAGGACCTGCGCGACATCATCGCGATCCTCGGCATCGAGGAGCTGTCCGAGGAGGACAAGCTCGTCGTCAGCCGCGCGCGCCGCATCCAGCGCTTCCTCTCGCAGCCGTTCTTCGTGGCAGAGGCCTTCACCGGCACGCCCGGCAAGTTCGTCAAGCGCGAGGACACCGTGCGCTCCTTCAAGGAGATCCTCGAGGGCAAGCACGACGACCTGCCCGAGCAGGCCTTCTACATGGTGGGCTCGATCGACGAGGTCGTCGCCCAGGCCAAGAAGCTGTCGGGCAAGTGAGTCCGGTCGTCTGACCCAACGGGAACCCAGCCATGGCAAGCGAACTGCACCTGCGCATCGTCACCCCAGACCGCGTGATCGTGGACCGCAAGGTCCGCTCCGTGCGGTTCGGTGGCGTCGACGGCAGCTACGGCATCCTGCCGAGGCACGCGCCGCTCATGACTGCCATCGGGCAGGCCGGCGACGTGCAGGTCACCGAGGCAGACGGGTCCCGTACGGCCATCTTCGTCAGCGACGGGTTCGCACAGGTGCAGGACAACGTGCTCACGCTCACCTGCGAGGCAGGTGAGCTGGCACACGAGATCGACCTGCAGCGCGTGAAGGCCGCCGAGGCCACGGCCCGCGAGAAGCTCTCGCACCTCGACCGCCTCAGCGAGGAGTACCTCAAGGCCGAGGCCTCGCTGCGCAAGGCGCTCGCCCGCGAGCTGCTGGCCCGTCGGGCCGGTGGTTCGGGCGAGGTCCGCTGACCGGACCTGCTGCGGTTGGCGGCTGACGAGGGCGCGGTTGCTACCTCGTCCCCTTTCCGTGTCGTGCGTGGTCCGCTCCGTGTCATCCGCAGGGTGGCTTGCTAGACTGCAGCGCGCATGACCTTCCTGTCCCCTGTCCTCGCGGCAGCATGCCTCGCCGCAGTTGCCTTCTCCCAGGATCCCGTGCCCGCACCCAAGCCCAGTGGCATCCCCGAGTGCACTTCCCCGAGCCAGAAGACCGCTTCTGGCCTCGAGTACTGCGTCCTGCAGAAGGGCCGCGACGAGGCCCCGCCCACTGCCGACGACACGGTCACCGTGCACTACACGGGCTGGCTGACGAACGGCAAGCAGTTCGACAGCTCGCGCACTGGCGGTGAGCCTGCCACGTTCCCGCTGGGCGGCGTGATCCGCGGGTGGACCGAGGGCCTGCAACTCATGACCCCGGGCGCGCGGTTCAAGTTCACGATCCCGTCCGAGCTCGGCTACGGTGCCGAGGGCGCGGGCGCCGACATCCCGCCGAACAGCACCTTGGTGTTCGACGTGGAGCTGCTGAGCGTGAAGCGCATGCCGCCCAAGCCCAAGTTCCCTGCCAGCAACGAGAAGGCAAGGAAGGGCACGCTCGCGAGCGGCATCGCGTACGAGTACCTGGCCGAGGGCAAGGGTGAGAAGGCCGGCCCGAAGGACGGGCTCAGCTTCCGCTACGCGCTGTTCACCGCAGACGGGCAGCTGCTCGACTGCACCGAGACCAGCTCGCGCAACATCGGCGGCACGCGCGAAGCGATGCCAATCCCCTTCCTCAAGGAGGTTGCCGACGTGGTGTGCATGGGTGACTCGATGCGCCTCAGCGTGCCCCAGAGCGTGTGGCCCAACGCCAAGAAGGACACCGTGTGGGTGTTGACCATGACTGCCATCGGCAAGGTCCCCGAGTTCAAGGCCAGCGCGCCGGACAAGCTGACCAAGACCCAGAGCGGCCTGATGTACGAGGTGCTCACGCAGGGCACTGGCAAGAAGCCTGCTGGGCCCACCTCCACCGTGAAGGTCCACTACACGGGCTGGCTGCAGGACGGCACCATGTTCGACAGCTCGCACGCACGGGGCGAGCCTGCCGAGTTCCCCCTCAACCGCGTCATCAAGGGCTGGACCGAGGGCGTGCAGTTGATGAGCGAGGGCTCGGTGTTCCAGTTCACCATCCCCGGTGAACTTGCCTACGGCTCCCGTGGCTCGCCGCCCAAGATCCCTGCCAACGCCACGCTGGTGTTCCTCATCGAACTCATCGAGGTGAAGTGACACCTTGCTGCGGCCGGGCCGTGCCCGGCTGCGGCACCAAGGTCGCTGGGGTGCTGCGTGCCTGAGTCCAACTCCATGGAGCCAGTGCTGTCGGTGCGGGGCGTGCACCGATTCCGCGCCGCAGACGGTGCGCAGGTGCCGATCCTGCGCGACGTGAGCTTCGACCTGCACCAAGGCGAGTTCGCCGCGGTGATGGGGCCTTCCGGTTCCGGCAAGTCGACGCTGCTGCACCTGCTGGCCGGGCTCGACCTGCCGACCGCAGGCACCATCAAGCTCGGGAGCGTCGACCTGGCCCAAGGCGACGAGGAGCATCGTGCGCGGCTGCGCCGTACCCAGGTCGGCTTCATCTTCCAGTTCTTCCACCTGCTGCCGGACCTCACGGTGGAGGAGAACGTCACCCTGCCGCTGCGGATCCTCGGCGAGGACCCTGTGCGTCGCAGCGACCACGTGACGCGGCTCATGGACATGCTGGGCATTGCCGCGTTCCGCACGCGCATGCCCGCCCAGCTCTCCGGCGGTGAGATGCAGCGCGTGAGCATCGCCCGCGCACTGTGTGCCCAGCCCAGGCTGGTGCTCGCCGACGAGCCCACGGGCAACCTCTCGTCCAAGGCGGGTGAAGAGGTGGTGGCCCTGCTGCGCACGGTGCAGAAGCAACTCGGGGCCACTGTCCTGCTCGTCACCCACAACCCACGCGATGCGGCTGCTGCCGACCGCGTGCTCTTCCTCCACGACGGTGTGCTGCGTGCAGGCGCCGAGTTGACCAAGGGACCGTTCCGTGTCGCTGACGTCTTTTCTCGTCTCCAGGAGCTGGGCATCTAACCGGCTCCGCACCGTGCTCACGGTGCTGGGGATCGCGTTGGGCGTTGCCATCGTCATCGCCATCCACGTGATGGACCACAACACCGTGGCCAGCCGGCTGCGGGCGCAGCTGCTGGACCGTGGGACGATCGACCTCGAGTTGGTGCCCGGACCCGACGCGGGCGTGCCGGAGGCCGTGCTCGCGGACCTGGGCCGGAGGCAGGGAGTTGCAGGCGTCAGCCTCCTGCGCGAGGGCCGTGCGACGCTGCGCAACGGCGACCGCACGGTCGAGGTCGGGGCCCACGGCATCAGCCCGTTGCCCGCGACCTTCGGCCAGTACGTGGTGGGCGAGGGCACGGACCTCGGTCCCGCCTCCGCGCTGGGCGAGCTGCTGCTGGGCAACGATGCCGCGGTGGCCCTCGGCGTGCGCGTGGGCGACACGGTGCAGGTGGAGCAGAGGCTTGCCCAGCGGGTCGAGTGCCGCGAGGGCAGGCTCTCGGTGGTGGACGTGGACCCCGATGCCGTGCCATGGCGCGGGACGGCGCGCGTCGCCGGCATCCTGCAGCGCGAAGGACTCGGCCGCAGGGAGTTCGGCATGGTGCTGGTGGGCAGCCTGGAACTGTTGGAGGCCCTGCAGGGCGGTGGCACCCGCTACCAGGTGCGCCGTACCCCTGGCGCCGACCTCGACCGGCTCCGTCGTGAGCTCGGCCGCCAGCACGTCGTGCTCGACAACCGCAGTGCGATGCTGGGCGAGGGTGCAGACGAACGCGCGTTCCGCAACGGGCTCAAGGTGCTGGGCTGCCTCGCGCTGGTGCTCGGGATGTTCGGCGTGTTCCAGACCCTTTCGCAGGGGCTCGTGTCGCGCATCCGCACGCTCGCACTGCTGCGCTGCATCGGTTCGTCACGCGGTGCGATCGAGCGCATCTTCCTCGGGGACGCGCTTGCCATGGGGCTCGTCGGCAGCGCCCTCGGCACCGGACTTGGCCTCCTGCTTGCACTGATGCTCCGCAACGCGCGCATCAGTTCGCTGGGTTACGGCAAGGAATGGCTCACGTTCGAGGTGCCGCCCGGACCCGTGCTCGGCACCGCGGCACTCGGCGTGCTCTTCACGCTCGCTGGTGCCTCCTACCCGCTGTGGCGTGCCCGCAACATGCCCACGTCCGCCATCCTGGAGGCACGTGGCCTCGGGGGTGCTGAACTGTTGCGTGGCGTCCACGTCTGGTTGTTCGCGCTGCTGGTGGTGGCACTCCCTGCCGGCTACCTCGCGATGACGCCGCTCGTGAGCGAGGAAGGCATGGAGACACTGGTCGTCCTGCTCCAGCTCGGAGGCATGCTGCTGCTGCTGGGCGGCCTGATGCTGGCCGCACCGCCGCTGGTGCGATGGGTCGGCTGGCTGCTGCTGCGCCCGCTCCGAGTCGCGGCACCGCTTGCCGCATGGCTGGCGCAGACGGTGCTGCGGCGCTCCGCAGGCCGCGTCGCCGCCGCTGCATGCGGTCTTGCTGCCGTGCTGCTCGCGTTCCTCGGCCTCAACAGCCTCACAGAGTCGCTGCGCGAGGAGGTCCGGGTGTTCGCCCGCGACGCCCTCGACGGCAGGCTGTTCCTCGAGGGTGTGCCCATGACGCCTGCCACTGCACGATCCGTGCTCGCGGTCGAGGGTGTTGCAGGCGTCGAGCCCGAGCACGGCAGGGTGGGCGAGTCCTTCCTGCTCTCGGGCCTGGCCCTCGAGGACGCTGCTGCAGCAGGGGGTGCGCTGGAACAGGACCAGTCGCTGGTGCGCCGCTACGGCGACACGCGGCGACGCACACTGGTGGCGAGCCACCGGCTGGCCGCGCAGATGGGATGGGTCGAGGGCACGCTGGTCTCGATGCACGACCGCAACGGCGACCCGGTTGCCTACGAGGTGCTGCACGTGAGCGACCGCAGCGGCTACCAGCCCAGCGAGCGGTCGTGGGCAGTGACAGCTCCCTTCTGGATGCAGAAGGACTTCTGCGTCCCCGATGCCTGCGTCCAGCGTGCGACCCTGCGCCTGCAACCCGGTGCAGACCCGGAGTTCGTGATGGAGCGGTTGCGCAAGGCGGTTCCTGGCTACGACAAGCGTCGCAGCGGCGAGTGGATCCGGGAGTACCACCTGCGCGACGTGACCCGCGACTTCGCCCTCTTCGACATCCTTCTGGTGCTCGTGCTGGTGCTGGCCACGAGCGGGCTGGTCAACGGGATGACGATTGCAGCCATGGCGCGGCTGCGGGAGATCGGCGTGATGCGCGCGCTTGGCGTCGGGGCGGGCACGCTGCGGCTCGTGTTCCTGTTCGAGGGTGCCGTCGTGGCGCTGCTTGCCTCCGTGCTCGCGCTCGCGCTGTGCGTGCCGATGGCCCACATCCTCGTCGGCGGGCTCAATGCCGTGGCTGGTCTCCAGGCCCCTGTGGTGGTCCCGCGCGAGTGGCTCGGGTGGACGCCGTTGCTGGCGTTCGGCACCGCGCTCGTGGCAGCGTTGCTGCCCGCGTTGCGTGCCTCGCGCCAGAGCCCGGCAGCCGCCGTGCGCTACGAGTGACCTGGCCGACCGGTCGTGCCCTCAGTACCGGCCGAGGACGGCCCAGAGTGCGTTGCTGGTGGCACCGATGCCGTTCGGTGTGGCAGGGTCGAGGCTGAGGCCCTGGAGGAACACGTTGGTGCCCACGAGTCTCGGGTCGGAGACCACCGGGGTCGACCAGTCGTGGGAGCCCCCTGCATGGCCGACGAAGAGGAACTCCTGCGGCCGCACCAGTGCGTCACAGCCCGGCAACCCGTAGGTCGCGAGGTCGTACGGCAACGGGTTGCCCATCCACGTGTCGCGGAACGACCCGAAGAAGAACACGAAGAAGCCCGGGGAGGTCGGCAGGTTGGTGAGGCGCACCCCGAGTGTGCCCGTGATCCACGGCAGCTGGGTTGCCACCGGGCTTGCCTGCGGGGTGCCGTTGGAGCCTGCACAGCCGCTGCCGAAGGCCGTCACCGACGGAGGGTTCGGTGACGCAAAGGTCCACGTCTCCGCGACGGGCAGGCCGCCAGCAGTGCCACCGAACCAGACCGAGTTGCGGCGCACCAGGTCGTTGCCCATCGCCCCGCTGTGGCGGGGCGGCAGCGCACCAAGGCTGGCTGCTGCACGCCAGGTGTTCCCGTTCCACTCCCATGAGTCCGCCAAGGGCTGGAACGTCGCATCGAGGCCGCCGTGCAAGAGGGTGCGGTACCGGAACGGGTCGTGGGCGAGGCCGTGGAACTGCCTGGCAGTGGGGCTCGTTCCCGTGGTCGTGCGCTGGGTCCACTGGGTGCCGTCGAAGGTCCACGTGTCCGACTCGACCGCTTGGGTGCTCCTGCCGCCGAAGAGCACGACCTCGTTGCGCACCGTGTCCAGCACCATGGCGTGGCCGTGGCGGGGGGAGAGCGGTGGGTTGGGGAGGGCGAGCCATGTGGTGCCGTTCCAGCGCCAGGCGTCGCCGAGCGGCGTAAGGCTCGTGTCCGTACCGCCCGTGAGCAGCAGTCCTGCACCCTGGCTGCCCGGCAGGGTGCACAGTGCGGAGTAGCCACGTGCAGGCGGCGTGCTCGTGGGAGTGAGCTGGGTCCATGCCGTGCCGTCCCAGCGCCAAGTGTCGGCGAGTGCCACCGGCAGCGAGTTGAGGGCCGTGAGGCCGAAGCCGCCGAAGAGCACCACCGACCCGGACACCGGGTCGTGGACCATTGCGGCCCCGCGTCGGGCCTGTGGCGCGGTGCCGAAGGTGGCCCGCGCCCAGCGCGTGCCGTCCCACCGCCAGAGGTCCTGCAGCAGGTTCCCGTCGAGTCCCTCGCCACCGAACACGAGCCACTCGCCGCGCACGGGGTCGAAGGCACTTGCTGCGTCGAGCCGCGCCGGCGGCGCGGTCTCAGGGGCAAGCGTGGTCCATGCGAGGCCAGCGTTGCCGCGCAGCGCGCTGGTGGGGCCGTCCAACCCGCGGCCGCCGACGACGTGCACCACCCCGGTGGGACTGGTCGCGGCAGCTGCATCCTGCAGCGGCTCTCCGAGGTCGCGGGACGGGTCCGCGAGCCAGTCGGTCCCGTTGAAACGCCATGCGTCGCCCACTGCGCCCGCCGGACCGGCTCCGCCGACCAGGAGCAGGGTGCCCGCCGTGCTGTCGGGGGCGAACACCGCGCTCGCACGCGCAGGCGGCACGGTGGCCGTCGTCCGCGCCGACCAGCCCGCGGCGGACCACTCCCAGGTGTCGTCCAGCAGTCCCTGTGCGCCGGTGCCGCCGAAGAGCGTGAGTGCGGGCGCGCCCGCAGCCTGGGCGAGGCCCGCATGGCTGCGGGCAGGCGGTCGTGTGGCGAGGGTCTGTTGCGTCCACGTCGTGCCGTCCCACGTCCACGTGTCATCGCGCAGCTGCTGGTTGAAGCGACCGCCGAAGACCACCATGCGGCCAGTGGCGGCGTGGAACGCCGCTGCATGTCCGCTGCGGGGCGTCGGGCTCGTCGCGGGCACCGCGCGCGACCATGCCGCGTTGGCGTGCACCCAGGTGTCGGCAAGGTCGCCGTTGGCGCTGCGGCCGCCGAACAGCACGAACTGCGCGCGCACCGGGTCGTGCACCAATGCGTGCTCGGTGCGCGGCGGCGGTGTCGGGCCAGACCCTGCAACTCGCTGCCACTGCACGCCGTCCCAGTTCCACGTGTCGCCCAGCAACTGCGTCCCCGTGCTGCCGCCGAACACCAGCAGCGAACCACCGGTGCCGAAGGCCGCCGCATGGCCACTCCGTGCCTCGAGGAGCGGGACGCGCACCCACTCGGCCTGCGCCGCAAGCGACGCGGGCAGCAGGAGTCCGGGCGCCAGCAGGCGCAGCATCGCGAGGGGGGAGGACACGCGGTGGGCAGGATAGCGTTGCGCCGCAACCCGTGTTGGCAGGCCGCCTTGCGCCACACACTTGGTGCTTTCCCCATGCCGGTGCGGCGGGTACGACGTTCGCCCCTGCGACATGGCAGGGACCCCGAGGACCCATGGCCCGTACCCGTTCCCCCTGGCAGCGCACCCACACCTGCGGCGAGCTCAACGCCACCCACGAAGGACAGGAAGTCGTCCTCAACGGGTGGATCGAGAACCACCGCCACCACGGACAGCTCATCTTCGTCGACCTGCGCGACCGCTACGGCATCACGCAGGTGGTGGTGGACCAGGAGGCCAAGGCGGCCGAGGCCAGTGCCTTCGAGACCATGCGGCGCCTCGGTGCCGAGGACGTGGTGAGCGTCCGCGGCAAGGTGCGGCTGCGCGGCTCCAACGTGAACAAGAACCGTGCGACCGGTGAGATCGAGCTGCTGCTCCTCTCGGTCACGGTGCTGAGCGAGGCGGATACGCCGCCCTTCGAGATCCTCGACAACGTCGAGGCCAACGAGGAGCTGCGGATGAAGTACCGCTACCTCGACCTGCGCAGGCGGCCGCTGCAGGAGGCGCTGATGAAGCGTGCGAGGTTCGTCACCGCGATCCGCAACCACCTGCAGACCAAGAACTTCATCGACATCGAGACGCCGATCCTCACCAAGAGCACGCCCGAGGGCGCGCGCGACTACCTGGTGCCGAGCCGCGTGCACGGCGGCAAGTTCTACGCGCTCCCGCAGAGCCCGCAGATCTTCAAGCAGCTGTGCATGGTGGGCGGCCTCGACCGCTACTACCAGATCGCGCGTTGCTTCCGCGACGAGGACCTGCGCGCCGACCGCCAGCCAGAGTTCACCCAGATCGACCTCGAGATGTCGTTCGTCGAGGAGCACGACGTGCTCGACCTCGTCGAAGGCATGGTGGTGGCCGGCTTCAAGGAGGGCTTCGGCATCGACCTGCCGCAGCCGTTCCCGCGCTTCGACTTCTTCGAGGCCATGGAGCAGTACGGCTGTGACAAGCCGGACCTGCGCTTCGAGATGAAGCTCACCGACGTCAGCGCGATTGCCGCGAAGAGCGACTTCAAGGTGTTCCGCGGCGCCGTCGATGCAGGCGGCACGGTGCGCGGCCTCTGCGCCGAGGGCGCTGCCGACAAGTTCTCGCGCAAGGGCATCGACGAGCTCACTGCCTTCGTCACAGGGCTCGGCGCCAAGGGACTCGCCTGGGCGAAGGTCACGGCCAACGGGCTCGAGGGTTCGATCGCCAAGTTCTTCGAGGGCGAGAAGGGCGCCGAGCTGTGCGCTGCCATGAAGGCGAAGGCAGGCGACATGCTGTTCTTCGTCGCCGACCAGAAGAAGGTGGTGCTCAAGGCGCTTGGCGACCTGAGGTTGAGGGTCGGCTCGATCCTCGGCCTGCGGGACCCCAAGGTGTTCCGCTGCTGCTGGGTCCTCAACTTCCCGATGTTCGAGTGGAACGACGAGAAGAGCCGCTGGCAGTTCGCGCACAACCCGTTCTCGGCACCCGTCGACTGGTCGATCACCGACTTCAGTGTCGGCACCGACCAGATCCGCAGCCGTGCCTATGACTTCGTGATGAACGGCTGGGAGCTGGGCTCCGGCTCGATCCGCATCCACCGTCCCGAGCTGCAGGCCAAGGTGTTCGAGTTCCTCGGCATCTCGCCTGAGCAACAGCGCGCCAACTTTGGCTTCCTGCTGGACGCGTACCACTACGGTGGCCCGCCCCACGGCGGCATCGCGCTGGGCGTCGACCGCCTGGTCACGCTGGCGCTCGGGCGCGAGGGCATCCGCGACGTGATCGCATTCCCCAAGACGGCGATGGCCTACGACCTGATGGCCGACGCGCCGTCCCCGGTGGCAGGCGAGCAGCTCAAGGAGCTCTCGATCCGCACGACGGTGGAGCAGCCGGCCGACGTGCCCAAGGCCTGAGCGGCTCGGCAGCTCAGCGGTAGAGGGTGGGCACGCGCCAAGCGCGGTAGCAGAAGTGGCTCTGCGGGGCCACCGGGTCGCCGTCGCGCACATAGGCCTCGAACACAAGTTCGGGCGGGTTCGTGCGCGTGACCTCGGCCACGCGGGCGTAGAGGTTGTTGCGCGGCTGGCTCATCTTGCCGCCGTCGCACACGAGCACGTTGCCGTTGGGCAGCGGGTCCGCGTCGCCCACGAAGAACGAGTAGAAGCTGTCGCCGAGTCCGGGCGGCGTGCCGTAGGCCCACTCCTGCGTCACCGTGCGCGTGCGCGCGTCCACGCGCAGGTCGACGGCACGGCTCCACGAGGCAGCTGGCGTCGTCCCGGGCGTGGGTGGCACTGCCCGGTGGTTGCCGTTGTCGAACAGCACGATCGACCCGTCCGCGTCCACCGCAGGCGCGTGCTGGTGGAAGTTCCACTGGAAGCCCAGGGGAGCGGCCAGCAGGAAGCCCTGCCACTGCGGGCCCCAGCGTTCGTGGGGGCCGAGGATCCACTGCAGCAGGCCCGTCGTGCGCGACACCTTGAGCACGGCGTCCTGGTGACGCAACGAGACGAGCAGGCTGTCGTCTGCTGCCACGTGGGTCACCGCGTTGGCGTGGGACCAGTCGTGGGTGGGGCGGCCGTAGTAGTCGTCCCACCAGCCCGACAGCGTGTCGTAGCACATGCGGTACGGGTCCAGCAGGTCGAGGACCCGGTACTCGCGCACGATGGTGCCGTCGCGACGGAACTCGACCACCACGTCGCCCACCACGTTGGCATTGGGCGCAGTCTGGGTCGGGTCGGTCACGCTCGTCGGGTAGTTGGCGTAGCTGCGCACCTCGGTCGAGAGGCTGGCGAAGTCCGCCCCGGAGCCGGGCGGCAGCACGATGAGGTCGTGGTGGAAGCTGTCGGTGGCGACCGGCGTGAAGGGCAGGCCGGGCGGAACGGGGCCCTGCCCGGTGGCCCACCATGCGCCCTCGACCACGCCGAGCAGGCTGATCTCGATGAGCGCGCGACGTTCCACGACCAGCATCACGTTGCCGTTGGGGAGCGGCACGGCGAGGAAGCTCTGGGGGGTCGGGTTGCTGGGGAGGAGTGAGTCGTCGAGGTACCAAACCACGTTGCCGGCAGCGTCGAGCAGGACCATGTGGTCGCCACGACCCGGGCTCAGCACGTTGATCATGGTGAACCCCGGCTCCATGCGGTCGGGGCGCGAGACCGTGGTCTGGATCGGTGGGAAGTCAGCGGGCAGCGACGGCGGTGTCCACTGCAACAGGTCGGGTGCAGGCAGTTCCTTGCCGGATTCGTCCACTGCGACCACGCGGATGGTGTGTGCGACGCCGGCCCGCAGGCCGAGCACCGGCACGGCGGTGTGGACGCGCTCGTACTCGCGCGAGGCCACCACGCGCCAGGTGCGCTCGCCGTCGGAGAACTCCAGATCGATGCGCGCCGGGACACTGGTCTCGACGGCCACCAGGGCGGTCTGGGGCACCCACGTGTTCGGGTTCGCGTAGAGCGCGGGGCTGGAGACGATCTTGAACTCGGCCGACGAGGAACTGTCACCCGAACAGGCAACGAGGGTCAGGCAGGCAGAAACGAGCAGGAGATGGGTGCGCAACGGAGTCGTCCGGGGTGCAGGGCAGCAGGTGCAGGAGGGGGTGCACCATCTTGTGCTGCCGATGCCCGACGGGACGCAAGTTCGTGTAACAACCCTGCGGGTGGCCGTCAGGCCGGTGGCATGGGCGGTTTGGCAGCAGGCTGCTCGAACGAGAAGGCAAAGGCATCGTCCGTCGGGCGGCACACGCGCTTGAAGTGCAGCGGGCGCCGGAGACCGCCGGGGGAATGGGCCCCTGCTGGCCGGGCCTTGGCGAGCCACTGCTCGAAGATTGCCATCGACTTCCGCGTGTCCACGAACACGTCGCCGTAGCGGTCGCCCGGCTCTGCCCTGGCCACCGTGACCTTCTGGTGCCAGCAGTGCATGCCGCTCACGGGGTCGGGCTGCACCGGGAAGGTGAAGTTCTGGTGCACGCCACCGGACGACCACCAGACCTTGGTGCTGTCCTTGTCCGAGCTCTCGAAGGGGCGCACGCCTGCGGTGCGTCGGATCAGGTAGCGACCGTCACCGAGGCGCTGGAAGTCCACGTCGTGGAGCTGCCAGCGGTTCACCCCGTGCTGGTCACCCTCGACCTTCCAGCGGCCGAGGTGGTGGCTGCAGGCAACGAGCCCCGGGCGCACGCCTTCCGTCACCCAGGCAGCGTTCACGTAGTAGCCGTTGCCCGTGGTCACGCGCAGCAGGTCGCCGTTGCGGACCCCGACACGTCCTGCGTCGGTGGGGTGGATCCACACGGGGTTGGTGTTGGAGAGCTCGCTCAGCCACTTTGAGTTGGCCGAGCGGGTGTGGATCAGGGTGGGCAGTCGGAAGGTGCTCACGAGCACCATCTCGCCGTTGGCGCGGTCGAGGTTGCGTTCGTCCACGTGGCTCGGGATGTAGACCGGGGTCGAGTACTCCGGCCAGCCCCAGTCGGCCATGACCTGCGCGTGGATCTCCAGCCGCTTGCTCTGGGTCGGGAAGCCGACGCGGGGCCTGCCGTCGACCAGCACGCCTGCAACCTTGCCGCCGACGCGCACCACGCCCTCGGCCTCGTCGTGCTCGGCACCCTGCAGCTGTGCCGCAGGCAGCTCCGACTCGTGCGTGCGGTAGATGTTGTCCTGCACGAGGAAACAGCCGTGTCGCCGCATGTACTCCAGCGGGGTCTGGCCCTCGGCCGCGGCTGCAGCGGGCAGGCCGGGGACCGAGTTCTCGAAGATCCAGCGGTAGTACTCCTCGATCGAGACGCGCTCGCCGGGCCGGTACGGCGACTCGAAGTGCTTGCGGATGCCGAGGGACCCGTCCGGGTCGATGCGCCAGCTGAGCGCGATCCAGAACTCGTCCTCCTCCCACACCTCGCCCGGGTTCGTCTCCCACGTCCACTCGACCTTGCGGCCCTGGCGCTCGGCGAGCACGCGGTGCACCGGTTGGCGGAAGCCGATCCAGGTGGCCGCGTGCGTCTCCTGCGACATCAGGTCGTGGCGCTCGGTGGCAACGCCCATGGGCAGCACGTAGTCCGCCCAGCGCGCCGTCTCGTTCCACACCGGCGAGAGCACCGCATGGCAGCCGACCAGCGACTCGTCGCCAAGCGCCTCGATCCACATGGCGCCGTCCGGGTTGGTCCAGACCGGGTTGTAGACGCGGGTGAAGTAGGTGTCGACGCGGCCGCGGCCGCTCTTGAGCAGGTGCGGCAGCAGGAAGCTCAACTCGTGGTGGGCGAGCGGCCACTCGCGTGGGTACAGCAACTCGCTCCAGAACTTCTGCGGGCTCGGCTTGCTGAACGGCGAAGGCACGAACTTGTTGGTGCCCGCCGGGTTGGTGCCGCCGAGTGCTCCCACCGCGCCCACCAGCACGGAGACGAACTGCAGGCAGCGTGCGACCTGCCAGCCGCCTTCGTTGCCCGACGCACTGTTGCGCCACACGTGGCTGGCAAAGGCACTGCCTGCCTTGCCGATCTCGCGCGCCACCTCGACCAGCGTCTTCTCGTCGAGCCCGCACTCGCGCGCCACCTTGTCGGGCGTCACCGTGCCGTAGTCGTACTTGAGGTCGGCGCGGAAGGTCGCGAAGTCGACCGGGCGCTGGAACGCGCGCTGGTAGGCCCGCCAGTCGACCCAGTCCTCGAGGAACTTCCAGTCGGCGAGGTCCTCGTGCAGCAGCACGTGGGCGATGCCGAGCAGCATGAGGGCCTCGGTGCCCGGGCGCGGCGCGAGCCAGTAGTCGGCCATCGACGCGGTGTTGGAGAGGCGGATGTCGCACACGGCGAGCTTCCCGCCCTTCATCTTGCCGTCGATGATGCGCTGGGCGTGCGGGTTGAAGTAGTGGCCCGTCTCGAGGTGCGAGGAGATCAGCAGGGTGAACTTCGCGTTCTCGTAGTCGGGCGAGGGACGGTCGTGGCCGCTCCACAGCACGTAGCCGAGGCGCGCGGCAGCACTGCAGACGTTGGTGTGGCTGTTGTGGCCGTCGACGCCCCATGCCTGCAGCACGCGCTCGATGTAGCCGTCGTGGCCCGGTCGTCCCACGTGGTACATGACCTCGCCCAGCCTGCCCTCGAGGATCGCCTTGCGGATGCGGCCACCGAGGTCGTCCAGCACGCTGTCCCAACTCACGCGCTCGAACTGCGTCGAGCCGCGGGGCCCCACGCGCTTCATCGGGTAGAGCACGCGGTCCGGGTCGTGGACCTGGTTGATCGTGGCCGGGCCCTTGGCGCAGTTGCGGCCGCGGGAACCCGGGTGGTACGGGTTGCCCTCGACCTTGCGGATCACCCCGTTGGACTTGTCGACGTAGGCAACGAGGCCGCAGGCGGCCTCGCAGTTGAAGCAGATGGTGGGGACGAGCGCGTAGCGCTTCTCCACCTTGTTGGGCCAGGCTGCTGCGTCGTACTCGGCCCAGTCGTCCCACTGGGCGGGCGGCGGGAAGTTCTCGAGCGGGGTGACCCGGAGCGTGGCTTGGTCCATGGCGTGACGGACACGATAGCCGAGCGACCCATGCGGGCCAGCATGCGCACGACTACTTGGTGGCTGGTGGTCGGCAGAGGGCGCGCATGGGCGGCAGCGCCTTCTTGAGGTCGAAGTCGGGGTCGTTCTTCGGGTCGTGGCAGTTGGTGCACACCTGCGCGATGACGCACTCCTCGCACTTCGCGCCCATGCCGAGGATGGTGGCCCGGTACTGCTCCGCCGAGCCTGCCTTCACGTGGCGCTCACCGGGGCCGTGGCACGCCTCGCACTGGACGCTCGCGGCCAACGGGTCCCCTGCCTTCGGCGTCTCGCGCCCGGCCCACGTGCGCTCCAGGCCGGTGTGGTGGCAGCGCGCACAGGCGGGGTCGCTCACCTGCTGGCCGGTGAGGCGCTGCACGGCGCGCGCATGACCGCTGCCCTGCCAGCGTTCGTACTGGCCCTGGTGGCAGTCCTTGCACGCGCTGGCGCCCACGTAGCTGCCTTCGGGCTCCAGCAGGGTGCGGCGGATCGCGTCGCGCCGCGCCGCGAGCTCGCGCTGCTGCTCCGGGGTCGCACCGAGCAGGTTCGACTGGTGGCTCACCAGCTCGCGGAAACGGTCGAAGTCGAAGTTGAGGGAGTGCTTCTCGTCGTGGCAGGGGGTGCAGGTTGCTGCCGTGATGGCGCGCGTCGAGCGGTCCTTCACGAGGTGCGGGCCGCCGTCGCCGTGGCACGACTCGCACTGCACGTTGGCGAGCAGGTGGGCGCGGGCGCCCTGGTTGGCGTTGTAGCCGCCGGGCTTGTCCCAGCCGACGACGTGGCACTGCACGCACTCGGGGTTGTCTGCCTGTCCCTGCGCCTGCAGGGTGCGCATGGCATGTGCATGGCCGCTCGAGAGCCAGTCGAAGTACTCGCGCTCGTGGCACACCATGCAGCGCCGCTCGCCACTCGGCCCCGTTGCCTTGAGCAGCGGCGGGTTGGGCATCCCGAGCAGGTGCTTGAGCTCCATCCGGTAGAGCGGTGGCTGTTCCTCGTCGAACACCGTGTGCCGGAACCGGATGCGGCCCTCGGTGTCGACGACCAGCGTGTCGGGGACGAACCCGCGGTAGTGCAGCGCCCTGCGGACGGCGCCGCCGCGGTCCGCGTGCACGGCAAACGGCAGGTCGCGTTCGGTGCGGAAGCGTGCAGGGTCCACGTCCTCGTTCACGACCACGACGTGGAACTCGACCTTCTGCCCCGCCAGCTCGCGGTGCAGGCTCTTGAACCAGTCGAGTTGCGCCTTGCACTTGTCGCAGTCGGTGGCGACGAAGGCCAGCAACCAGGTGGTGCCCCGCAGCGACTGGTCGGTGACCGAGGTCCCGGGGATCGAGAACGCCGGGACGACGGGCCACGGGTTGCGCAGCGGGTCACCCTCGACGGCCACGTCGAGTCCGACGGCGCGACGCACGAGGTTTGCGTAGAAGACCTGCCTGGACGGATAGCCCTCCTCGGGGAAGCCCGGCAGGTCGCCCAGGTAGCGCTGCTGCTCCGCGAAGAAGTAGGAGTGCGGCATCGACTGCGGCTTGTAGCCCTCGCGCAGCACGCCCTTCGCGTCCACCACCACGGGCACCGTGATGCCGTGCTGCTTCAGGAGCGCTGCCACCTGCGCGGCCGGGTCGTTGTCGGTGCACACCGCCACGACCTCGAGGTTGGCCTGCTTGCGCTCGTCGTACACCAGCTGCAGGGCCTGCAGGTACGTGACCAGGTCCGACATCCGCGTGCTGAAGAAGGTCACCATGACCGAGCGGGTCTGGAACGAGCGCCAGTCGACCTTGCGTCCGTCGACGGTGACCTGCGGCCACTGGGCCATGGGGTCAGCCGGGTCCTGCACAACGGCAGCAGCAGGCCCGTTGGTCCCGGTGGGCATGACGAACGAGGCTGCGAGCATCGACAGCAACAGGAGTCCAACGGCACGCAGCGCGTTGTGGTGCGGGTTCACTGGGGCTCCCTCCACTCCGCCTCGGGCACCATGGAGCGGTCCCGTCCGTCGAACCGGACCACCTGCGCGCCGATCGCACCGACGCGCCGGTTGAGGGTCCACGAGATGGGCGGGAACAGCGAGGGCCGGAACTGGTCCAGTTTCTGGGCCTCCTCCAGCACGCGCTCACGGGTCACGCGGGTGCCGCACCGCCGGATGCACTCGCCGAAGGCAAGGCTTGCTGCCAGCGCCATGATCCGCTGGGGGACGTGGTTCTCGGCGAGTTGCTGGCGGGCGAGGAAGTCGCGGAACGTGGCCAGGCGCGGGTCGTCCACCGCCGGCACCGGGATCGGCAGCAACAGCTTGAGCCGGTCGAGGAACTCCTGGGGCAGCTGTTCGAGGGTGCCGGGCTCGAACCGGTGGGTGGCATACACGTTGCCGCAGCGACTGCCGGCCAGCGCGCGCAGCATGGCGGACTTGTGGGCGGCACTGCCTGCGAGGAGCACGGCCGCGTCGGCAGGCAGGTTGCCCACCGAGCCGGCGAGGACACACTCCAGCCGTGAGCCGGGGAAGCGCGCGAGCTGCTGGCCGAGCACGCGCTGCCAGCGGTCCTGGTCGCCCAGGTCCTCGAGGACCAGGTGGAAGGTCGTCGCGCCCTTGGCGAGGGTGCCACAGTGGTGGTCGACGGCCACCCGCAGCTGCGAGGCCTGTGCGGGCAGGAGCTGGAAACCGTTCGGCTCGGCAGGCGGGTCGAACAAGGCCTCCTCGACGATGGTCCCGAACACCGGCATCTCCTTCGGCACGGTGGGCGGGACGGAGCCCATGGGTGCGACCAGGCAGAATGCGTCCGCCAGGCGTGCTGCGGTCAGCTCGTTCGACGGCACCTCAGCCACCTCGATGGAGCGGCCGTAGATGCCGCCGCGCTGGTTCGTCTCGCGCGCAAAGGCCTGCACGGTCTCGAGCACCGCACGGTGGACGGGATGCTCGGATGAGGGCACTGCGACCCGGATCGACTTCTCGCCGACACCCGGCACCGCAGCGCTGCCGAGGGTGTCCATCCACGCGAGCAGGTCCGCTGCATCGCGCTCGGAGAGGTTGAACCGCGGCATCAGGACGTTGAGAGGGTTGCCCGAGCTGTCGATGCCCATGGTGACGGCACGCAGGAGCTTCTCACGGTCGTAGGCGACGCGTTTCCTGCCGGTGCCGTTGTCCCCGAGCGAGGGCGCGGACAGGGCGTGGGGCTGGATCGAGGGGATGTTCACGCCGCCCTCGACGCGCGGGAGGCCGTCGGGGCCGTGGCAGTTGGCACACGCGTACCGCAGGGCCGACTGCCGGCTCTCTGCCTCGCCGAGGAGCTTCATGGACACGGTGAGCTCGTC
>JBEGVB010000085.1:0-9121 GCA_041178545.1 Planctomycetota bacterium | reverse complement strand
GTACCGAAGGTGAAGTAGCTGGAGCCGTCGAGGAAGAAGTCGCGCTTCTCCGGGAAGAACAGCGGGAAGCGGTCGAGGTTGATCTGCCGCTCGTCCACCTCGGTCTCGGCAAAGTCGGTGAACGCCGTCGCTGCGAGGGTGAGCTCCGGCGTGATGCGCCAGAAGGCATCGGCGCCACTGTCAGGGTCGAAGCGCGTCTCGTCGTCGGTCCGCTTGATGCTCCCTGCCACGTACGGGACCACGTCGACCGTCGCAGCGTGCTCCACCCTCTGCAGGCCCTCGACCGTGCCCAGCTCGCTGATGCGGAAGAACGGCACCGACTGCCGGGCGCAGGCCCAGCGGTACTCCTCGTTGGTCGCGCGCACGATCCGGCGGATGTTGAACGCCCACGCAAAGCCGTTGTCGCGGTGCGGGATGCTGCGGAACGGGATGGCGATCTCAGCCTGCCAGCCGCGGTCGGTCGCGAGGCTGCGGCCCTCCCACACGAAGTCGACGGGCTTGTCGAATCGGTTGCCGTTGGAGGTCACCAACGCGTCGCCGATGGAACCGCCTGCACCGACCTGGAAGAAGTAGCCCGTGCGCCGGTTCTCGAACGGGTCCAGCAGCAACTCGATGCGGTCATCGGGCTCGAGGTCGGCGTCGCGCCGGCGCTGGCTGGCGCGCAGGCCCGCCGGGCTCTCGTCGTCGCACTCGATGGCGATGCACAGGCTGTCGGCCGTCTGCAGCAACCGGATGCGCGTGCGACGCGGTGGGACGGCGCCCTCGACCGGCTCGACCGTGACCAGCTCACCGATCTCCACGGCCTGCTCCCAGCACTTGTCGTCGAGGCTGCCGTCGATGCGCGGGTCCTGGACCTCGGACGCGATGCCGATGCGCGTCGTGCGGCGCGGGGCCTCGCTGCCCTGCTGCGCCGACGCAGTCCCAGCCCCACCTGCCCCGCAGAGCAAGGCGAGCGCACACGCGACCACCGGACGACTCACGATCGGTGGGCCTTCACGAACTCGACACAGTGCTGGGCGATGCGGTGCGCGGCGCGGCCGTCGCCGTAGGGGTTGACCGCCTTGGCCATGGCAGCATGGGCAGGCAGTTCGTCGAGCAGTCGCGAAGCCTCGGCGACGATGCGCCCGTGGTCGGTGCCGACGAGCCGGGCGATGCCTGCGTAGACGCCCTCGGGGCGTTCCGTGGTCTCCCGGAGCACCAGGCAGGGCAGCCCGAAGCTGGGCGCCTCCTCCTGCACCCCACCGGAGTCGGTGAGCGCGAGGTACGAGGTCTGGAGCAACGCGATCATGTCGGGGTAGTCGAGCGGGGCCGTGAGCTGGACGTGCGGGTGGTCGCCGAGCAGGCGCACGACGGTTTCGCGCACGGCCGGATGGGGATGCACGGGCAGCACGACATGGACGTCGGGACGGTCTGCGAGCTCGCGCACGGCGCCGCAGACGGCGGCAAGGCGCTCACCGTGGTTCTCCCGCCGGTGGACCGTGACGAGGAGTTGCCGCCTGCCGCGAGGCGGCGCCCACTGCTGCAGGTCGACGCGGTCCCTGGCCGCCAGCAATGCGTCCACCACCGTGTTGCCGGTCACGTGGACGGCACCGGGCGCAATGCCCTCGCGCAGCAGGTTGTCACGCGCGATGGAGGTGGGCGCGAAGTGGATCGCGGCCAGGCGCGTCGTGAGGACCCGGTTCAGCTCCTCGGGCCACGGGTTCTGCGGGTCGCCGCTGCGGAGACCTGCCTCGACGTGGCCGAAGGAGATGCGCTCGTGGAAGCAGCACAACGCGGTCATGAGCACCGTCGTGGTGTCGCCTTGGGCGAGCACCAGGTGCGGCTGCTCACGGCGCAGCACCGGCGGCAGACCCTCGGCAAGGCGCGCGGTGAGCTCCCCCAGCGTCTGGCCGGGCTCCATGAGGTCGAGGTCCAGGTCGGGCCGGATGCCGAAGAAGGCCATCTTCTGGTCCAGCATCTCGCGGTGCTGGGCGGTTGCGAGCACGCGCACCTGGACGTTGTCGAGGGCGCGCAACGACGCGATGACGGGCGCCGTCTTCACCACCTCGGGGCGGGTGCCGACCACGACGAGGATGCGCGCTGGACCAGTCTCCATGGGGCCGCTCAGGATGCAGGTCGGGCTGCACCGTGGCAACCACGCACGATGTCAGGTCGATCAGCGGCTGCCGAGTGGCGGACGTGCGGGCGTGGAGCCCCAGCCGCTGCCGAGCGGCGAGGAGGCGGGACGCGGTGCCGCTGCAGGTGCCGTGGCACCGGGTGCCGGACGTCCTGCAGACGCGGTTGCGCGGGCGGGGCCGCCTGCATTCGACGCAGCGGGGCGGCTTGGCAGCTCGGCGATGCGCTTGCGGATCTCCTCGGGACGGTTGGCCCGGCTCACGGCGTCGTCGGGGGTGATGAACCCGGCCGTCACGTGGGCGAGCAGTTCGTCCTCCAGCGTGCTCATGCCAAAGGCCTTGCCCGTCTGCATGAGGTTGAGGATCTGCGCCGACTTCGAGTCGCGGATGAGTGCTCGGACGCCGTCGGTGGCCACGAGGATCTCGCGGGCCGCCACGCGGCCGCCACCGACCTTGGGCACCAGCGTCTGGCTGATGACGCCCTGCAGCGTGCCGGCGAGCTGCACGCGCACCTGCTGCTGTGCGTCCGTGGGGAACACGTCGATGATGCGGTCGACGGTCGAGATGGCGCTCGTCGTGTGCAGCGTGCCGAACACGAGGTGACCGGTCTCGGCCGCCGTGATGGCCATCGAGATCGTCTCGAGGTCGCGCATCTCACCGATCAGGATCACGTCGGGGTCCTGGCGCAACGCGCGGCGCAGCGCCTCCTTGAAGCTGGGGCTGTCGGACCCGATCTGGCGCTGGGTCACGAAGCACTTCTTGTCGCGGTGGATGAACTCGAGCGGGTCCTCCATCGTGAGGATGTGGCCGGACTCGGTCTCGTTGATGAAGTTGATCATCGCCGCGAGCGTGGTCGACTTGCCCGAACCCGTCGGACCAGTGACCAGCACGAGACCACGCGGCTTGGCGGCGAGGTCGAGGCAGATCTGCGGCAGCCCGAGCTGCTTGTGGTCGGGGATGACGTCTGGGATCTGGCGGATGACCAGGCCCATGGAGTTGCGCTGCGTCAGCGCGTTGACGCGGAACCGCGCGCAGTCCTTGAGGGCGTAGGAGAAGTCGATGTCCTTCTCCTGCTCGTACCGCGCCCACTGCTCGGCACTCATGATCTGCTGGCACAACAGCTTGGTGTGCTCCGGCGTGAGGGTGCCGTACTTCTCCTGTGCCACGATGTCGCCGTCGATGCGGTAGCCGGGAGGCGAGCCTGCCTTCACGTGCAGGTCTGAGGCCTTCTGTTCCACCATCTCGCGCAGCATCTGGTCGATCGACAGGTTCATTGCTTGGCTCCGGGCACTTGGACCCGGTCCTGATCGGCAGATCTCCCTGCTGGCTTGAGGATTCCCATGCCATGGGGGTCCCACGTGCACCGACCACCACGACAATCCACGTGGGATTGGCCGGTCCTTCACCGATCGGGAGTTCCATGCGAGACCATGCAGACGGCTCGCAAGGCACCCTCCCTGCTCCCGGACCATGGCCACCCGTTGCAACTGCTCCTGCAGCGTTGCGTCGCTGGGGCAACAGGCCTCGGCCGTGTCGACTCCGTCTACCGCGAACTCGCCAACCAGTCTGCGGGTCCGTTCGACTTCCTGAAACGGGCCATGGAGTGGTTGTGCCCCAGCCAGGCCATCTCCACGGAGCAACTCGAACGCATCCCGACGCACGGCCCCTGCATCCTCGTCGCAAACCACCCGATGGGTGCCCAGGACGGCCTCGTCCTGCTCCTGCTCGCGATGGGCCGGCGCGCCGACGTGAGGCTGCTCGGCAACGAGTTGTTGGCCCGGGTCGAGCCATTGCGCGGGTTGCTGATCCCAGTGGACGTGTTGGGCAACGGGGCCCGCAACCCCGCAGCGGCAAGGGCGGCACTGCGACACCTGCGCAACGGCGGCTGTCTCGTGGTCTTCCCTGCCGGCATGGTTGCGCCGGAGTCCAAGGATGGTCTGGCCGTCGACGGGCCTTGGTCTGCCGGCGTCGCGGCACTGCAGCGACTCACCGACGCAACCGTGGTCCCAACGTGGCTCGGAGGGTCGAACGGCAACTGGTTCCGTCTCGCAGGCAGGCTCCATCCCCTGTTGCGAACCGCGCTGCTGCCACGCGCCCTGCTGGCGAGTCGAGGGAGACCGCGTCAGGTCGTGATCGGGCCAGCCATCCCCCCGGTGCAACTGCGGCGCTTTGCCTCTGACGCGGACCGCATCGAACACATCCGCTTGCGCTGCGAAGTCCTCTCACGCCGCGCGCACGAGCGAACACCCCTTGGGGGGCGCAGGCAGGAAGCAGAGATTGCCGGACCGGTCCACCCGCAGTTGCTCGCGGCCGAGGTGCGTGCACTGCCGGAGGACTCGCTCCTCGTGCGCTCGGGGTCATTCGATGTCCACGTCGCCCGGGCAGAACAGGTGCCGCACCTGCTGATGGAGATCGGTCGCCTGCGCGAGGTGAGCTTCCGCAAGGTTGGCGAGGGAACCGGGACGGAACGCGACCTGGACGAGTTCGACCCGCACTACCTGCACCTCTTCGCATGGGACCGCAACGCGGGCGCCCTGGTGGGCGCGTACAGGCTCGGGCTGACGGACGAACTGCTTCCCGCTGGTGGCCCCTCCGCGCTCTACACGGCTGGCTTCTACCGCTTCTCGCCCGCCTTCTTCCAACGCATCCAGCCAGCCATCGAACTGGGTCGTTCCTTCGTGGCCCCGGAGTACCAGAGGAATCACCTCCCGCTGCTGTCGTTGTGGCGCGGCATCGGCGCGTTCTTGGTGAGGAACCCGCGGTACCGTCACTTGTTCGGCCCCGTGAGCATCAGTTCCGCGCACCAGCAGGTCTCGATCCAGCTGATGCTCGAGCACCTGCGCCTGCACCGGGCGGATCCAGAGCTCGCAAGACACGTCCACTCGCGCAAGCCCTGGCAGCCGGAGGTACGTCCACTGCAGTTGCAGCCGAACGCAGTCGCGGACCTCGACAAGGTGTCTGCCGTGGTGCGCGACCTCGAGGCTGGACAGCGTGGCGTTCCCGTGCTGCTGACGGAGTACCTGCGGCTCAACGGCACGTTCCTCGCCCTAGCCGCCGACGAGGAGTTCGGCTCGGTCGATGCGCTGTTGCTGGTCGACCTGCTGCGGACACCGTCACTCATGCTCCGCCGGTATCTCGGTGAGGCAGGGGCACAGTCCTTCCTGCAGCACCACGGCAGGGCCGGGACCGCCTGGCAGGCGGTGTGACCGTGCCCCAACTTCTCGGGAGCCTGCGTCCCGCCCGGGCGAGTGCCACCGGTTGTGGTCGCTGGTTGCCTAACCACCATGGCATCGTGCTCTGGGTCCGTGGCGAGATTCCCCGGCACCTGTTGCCCTTGATGAAGAGTCGATGAATACGCTCGGACGGCGTGGATCCGAGGCCGAGGCATCGAGTCCGATCCCGCCCACAACTGCCATGAGCGAGTTCCTCGAGCCCATCGGAGCACCGCCCGCGCACGAGAACCTCGCGCGGCAGTTCCGCGTCCCCGAGGGGACTCCGGCTCCTGCCGGTGCGTTGCCGACAGTCCCGTTGGTGCCGCCCGCAGCCCCACCGCCGATCGCGATCCCGCCCGACATGCCACTGGCGTCGGTCGACCGGACCGTGCTGTTCGCCAACCGCGAGCTGTCGTGGCTCGCCTTCAACCGGCGCGTGCTCGACGAGGCGCGCGACGAGGCCAACCCCCTGCTGGAACGCGTCAAGTTCCTGGCCATCACGTCCCGCAACCTGGACGAGTTCTTCGAGATCCGCGTCGCCGCCCTGATGGAACTGCTGGACGCGGGCCTGCAGGGCGAGAACCCGGACGGGCTCAAGCCCACGGAGGAACTGGCGCGCGTCCGCGCGTCGGCACGCAGCCTCTACCGCGACATGCATGCGACCTGGCGGGACCAGCTGGTGCCCGCCTTCCGGACGGCCGGGTACGAGTTCTGCACCATCCGCCAGCTGAGCGCACAACAGCGTCAGTGGCTGGACCAGCACTTCCAGCGCGAGATCCACCCGATCCTCACGCCGCTGGCGGTGGACCCCTCGCACCCGTTCCCGGTGCTGCTCAACCTCTCGCTGAACCTCGCCGTGCTGCTGCTGGACCCGCGCCAGGCCCGGCGCACGCACCGGATTGCCGTCGTCCAGGTCCCGCGCGTGCTGCCGCGCATCGTGCGGCTGCCCGACAACGACGGGAAGCGCTGCTACGTCTTCACCGCGGACATCATCGAGGCCCACCTGGCCGAGCTGTTCCCGGGCCTCGAGGTTCTCAACTCCTGCGCCTTCCGCGTGACGCGCGACAGCAACCTCGAGGTCGACGACCAACAGTCGACGGACCTGCTGAGCTCCATCGAGAAGGAACTGGTCAAGCGCCGCCGCGGCGAGCCCGTGCGCCTCGAGATCGACCAGGACGCACACCCGGAGATCGTCGAACGCTTCCTCAAGGCATTCGGCCTCGACCACGACGACCTCTACCTCTGCGACGGCCCGGTCAACCTCGCTCGCCTGATGGAGCTGCACCAGCTCGTCGAGGCACCAGAGCTCAAGGACCCGCCCGTGCAGCCGCGCAAGGTCACGCAGTGGGCCAGTGCGGACGAGATGTTCGCCGACCTGCGCGAGGGCGACATCCTGCTGCACCATCCCTACGAGTCGTTCTCGACCGTCGAGGACTTCGTGCGCTTCTCCGCGCGCGACCCGCGCGTGCTCGCGATCAAGCAGACCATCTACCGTGCCGGCTCCAAGTCGCCGCTCGTCGAGGCCCTCATCGAGGCGGCACAGATGCGCAAGCAGGTGACCGTGGTGGTCGAGCTCAAGGCGCGCTTCGACGAGGAAGCCAACATCCAGTGGGCACGCCGCATGGAGCAGGCAGGCGTGCACGTGGTGTACGGCATCGTGGGCATGAAGACCCATGCCAAGACCATGCTCGTGGTGCGCCGCGAGGACGACGGCATCAAGCGCTACTGCCACATCGGCACCGGCAACTACAACCCCACCACGGCGCGCACCTACACCGACCTGGGCCTGCTCACCGCGCGGCCCGAGGTGGGCGAGGAGGTCGCCGAGACCTTCAACATGATCACGGGCTATGCGCGCGTGCCCCCGATGGAGCACCTGCTCGTGTCGCCCTTCACCATGCGCGAGCGACTCTCCGCGATGGTCCAGCGCGAGACCGAGAACGCGCGTGCAGGCAAGCCGGCGGCCATCCGCGCCAAGATCAACAGCCTCACCGACCAGCAACTCATCCTCGCCCTCTACGAGGCGAGCCGTGCGGGCGTGCGCATCCAGCTCTGCGTGCGCGGCACGTGCTGCCTGCGGCCCGGGATCCCCGGCCTGAGCGAGAACATCACCGTGCGGTCGGTCGTCGACCGCTTCCTTGAGCACTCGCGCGTCTACTACTTCGAGAACGCCGGCAACCCGCAGGTGTTCCTGTCGTCGGCGGACTGGATGGTGCGCAACCTGGACCGGCGCGTGGAGGTGGCGGCACCCATCCTCGACCCGGAGCTGAAGGAGCGCGTCGTCGACGAGGTGCTCGGCCTGAGCCTCGCCGACAACGTGAAGGGTCGCGCGATCCTGCCCAACGGTGAGAGCGAGCGGGTCGTCCGCGGCACCAACGAGCCAGTGATCCGCAGCCAGCAGGTGCTGCTGGAACTCACGCAGCGGCAGCCGGAGACACCAGTGGCCTCGCAGCCGGGTGCAGCCAAGCCCAGGCGCAAGAAGGGCTCCAAGCTCCGCAAGGGCACCGGCTGAGCGGCCGGGATCCGCCAGTGACGGCGCGCCCGGAACAGCCGCGCACCAGAAACGACAACACCCGCCGACAAGTTGCTTTGCCGCCGGGTGTTGGTGTGGCGAGGGCGACGGGGGTCGAACCCGCAACCACCGGATCGACAGTCCGGTACTCTAACCAATTGAGCTACGCCCCCACACGTTGAGGGGCCGAGGACTCTAGCGAGCGGGAGGGGAGATGCAAGCATCCACCGGAGGTGCGACCAGCGAAGCCGGGTGGCAACCGGATGCCAGGTCCGGTCCACTCCTGCAGCCATGACCGCCCCCCGCCTCCAGCTCGGTTTCGCCGGTGTCGACGGCACGCCGGACTGGCACCTGAGCGTCGACGGCATGACACCGCGCGGCCCCAACCTCTCGCACTGGCCGGGCAACCGCACGCCCGCGAAGTGGAAGGCGGACCTGAGCACCGGGATCTGCATGCAGTTCGCTCGTGCAGACGCTGCCGAGCAGGACGAGTTCCTCGCCGGCGCAACCGTGGTGCTCAACGACCACTACGACACCGATGGGTTCGGTTCGCTGGTGGCCGTGCTGCAACCGCAACTGGCATTCGCCCACGAGGAACTGCTGCTCGCCGCCGCTGCCACCGGCGACTTCGGGCTGTTCACGACGTGGCGCGGGTTCGCGATCGACCGCATCGTCGCCAACCTCGCCGGTCCGCAGTCGCCCGTGCGCGACCACTTCGCAGGGCTCAGTGGGCCCAAGAAGTCGTTCGCGCGGTACCGCTGGCTGCTGGAGCACGCCGAGGAGTTGCTCCGTGAGCCGGGGCGGCTGGCGCCAGCCTACGAACCAGAACTCGCTGCAGTGGAGGAGTCGCTGCGCGCGTGCCGACGCGGCGCGCTGACGCGCAGGCTCCACCCGGAGATCGGGCTCGCAGTGGTCGAGACCCGCCAGCCGGTGCCACGCATCGTGCTCAACACGCTCGCAGGTGCCTTCCGCGTGCTGCACGGCGTGCACACGAGCGAGGGCACGCTCTGGCGTTTCCACGACCGTACGGAGAGCTGGTTCGAACTGGCGACGTTCCGCGCGCTGCCGCGTCGCGACCTGCGCCCGCTCGCACAGACGTTGCAGGTGCTGGAGCCCGCGCGCGACGGCATGCAGTGGTGTGTCGACGCGCCGACGGAACCGATCCCCGAGCTCTACTTCGGTGCGCCTGCCGCACAGGAGTACGGGCAGGTCTCGCGCAGGCTGGCGCCGAGCCGGTTGCCGGCCACCGCGGTCGAGCATGCGTTCGTCTCGTTCTTCGAGAC
>JBEGVB010000084.1:0-12835 GCA_041178545.1 Planctomycetota bacterium | reverse complement strand
GCAGCCTTGTTCGGCAGCACGAGTTCCGTCGACCCGAACTCCCACCGCGTCAAGCCGTCCGAGGACGGACTTGCCTTCCTGCACCTGAGGAAGATCGAGTCCGACCAGAGGGTGAACGACCTGCGGCAGCGAGTGTTCGGGTGGCAGCAACAGGGCCGCGAGGTGGTGGCGACCATGGACACCACTCTCAAGGAGAGCGGTGTGCGCGGCGAGGCGGCAACGCGTGCCGACCTCCAGTTCGGCCTCAAGATCTTCCTGGGTGCAGGCGCAGTCGTCGGTGTGGTGTTCGTGTTGCTTGCTGCACGCTTCAGCGGCCAGGCACGCCGCCAGATCCAGGCATTGGAGAAGGCGCGGCGCGACGCAGACGCCGCCGCCGTGTCCAAGAGCTACTTCCTGGCCAACATGAGCCACGAGATCCGGACGCCCATGAACGGCATCCTGGGCATGTCCGAGCTGATGCTCCGGACCGACCTCGCGGGCGAGCAGCGTGTGATGGCAGGAACGATCCAGTCCTCAGCGGATGCCCTGCTCCTGATCCTCAACGACATCCTCGACTTCTCCAAGATCGAGGCAGGCAAGCTCGAGATCGACGAGACCAACTTCAGCCTGCGTCGCATCGTCGAGGAGTGCGCGGGCCTGATGGCTGCGACCGCAGAGCAGAAGTACATCGAGCTGGTCACCTATGCGGACCCGCGAGTCGCAGAGACGCTCAAGGGTGACGGTGCACGCGTGCGCCAGGTCCTGCTCAACCTGCTCGGCAACGCCATGAAGTTCACCGTGCAGGGCGAGGTCGTCGTCTCCCTCGAACTGGAGGAGGACGGCGAGCGCGAACAGCTCATCCGGCTGGACGTCCGGGACAGCGGCATCGGCATCTCTCCGGAGGTCAAGGACCGCCTGTTCACGCCCTTCACCCAGGCCGACAGCTCGACGACGCGTCGTTTCGGCGGCACCGGCCTCGGTCTCGCGATCTCGCGCAGGCTCGTCGACCTCATGGGCGGTGAGATCGGTGTCGAGAGCACCCCGGGCGTGGGCTCATGCTTCTGGATCCGCCTGCGCCTGCCGGTCATCACGCCAGCAGTCCCGCTCGCACCGGCGGACATGAAACAGCATGCCATGCTCGTGGTCGACGACCACGAGACGACGCGCGAGCTCTCGGTCCTCCACCTGGCACCCACCGGCATCGGGCTCGACGTGGCAGAAGACGGTCTGCAGGCCATGAAGATGCTGCGCACTGCAGCATCACGCGGGCGGCCGTTCACGATGGCACTCATCGACCTGGCCATGCCCGGCATGAGCGGCATGGACCTTGCGCGGGCGATCACCTCGGATGCATCGCTGCCCCCGTTGCGCATTGCCCTCGCCAGCTCCTTCGGGGCGCGCCCGGACGAGTCCGCCCTCCAGGCGGCTGGCATCACCACGTGGCTCGGCAAGCCGATCGGCGCCCACAGCCTGATCAAGATGCTCGACGACCTTTCGTCGGGCGGCGACCTCAGCTTCATGTCGGCGGACGACCGCCGCAACCTCAGCAGCAAGGACCACCTGCGCGGCACCAAGGTCCTCGTCGCGGAGGACAACGAGATCAACCGCAAGGTGCTCAAGGGTCTCCTCAGCAAGGTTGGCTGCGTGCCTTCGTTTGCTGGCGACGGACAGGCGGCGCTCGACGCACTGGCCAAGGAGGACTTCGACCTCATCCTCATGGACTGCCAGATGCCCAAGCTCGACGGCTTCGAGGCGACCCGCCGCATCCGCAAGATGCCCGGCCACAAGTCCAAGCTTCCGATCGTCGCACTCACTGCCAACGTGCTGCCTGCCGACCGGCAGGCCTGCTACGACGCAGGCATGAACGACTTCCTCACCAAGCCACTCAAGCTCGAGGTGCTCAAGGTGACCCTCGAGAAGTGGATCAAGCCACCTGCTGCGGGGGCTGCTGACGCACCGGCGCAGCGGTCTGCACTGAAGGCGCGTTTCCAGGCCTGACCCTCGGGGCACCGACCACTTCCTCGGCAGCAGGGGGTGCGACGGGTAGGCTTCGCGGGTGCAGAGGATCCTCGATCGACTGCTGCGGCTGCAGGACGCGAGCAAGGCCGAGCGTGCAGCGACCCTGTGGAGCGCGGTCACCTTCTTCCTGGTGCTCTGCTCCTACTACCTGCTGCGACCGTTGCGCGAGCGTATTGGCACCGACCTCGGTGCCGACCGGCTCGACGACCTGTTCGGCGCCACGTTGCTCTGTGTGACGCTCGTGAACCCCTGCGTCATGGCACTCGCCAACTGGCTGCCCAGCCGCAGGTTCGTCCCGCTCGCTTGGCACGCCTTCGCCGTGTGCATGGTCGCCTTCTGCGTGTTGTTCACGGGCACGGACTTCCACGGCGCGAAGGACATGCCATGGGATGCCACTCCCGTGCTGGTGGGTGCCGGGTACTTCGTATGGCTCAGCACGTTCAACGTGTTCGCCACGACGCTGTTCTGGATGGCAGCCGTCGAGCACTTCGACACGGGACAGGGGCGCAGGCTCTTCGGGCTCGTCGGTGTCGGCGGCACCGCAGGTGCCGTCGTCGGCTCGCTCGTCATCCACCAACTGGCCCACCTCATCCAGCCTGAGCACCAGTTGTTGCTCGCGGCGGCATGTCTCGAGGCCGCGGTCTTCTGCTTCGCGCGCATGACCATGCGCTGCCGCGCCATGCGCGAGCAGGGCGCGGAGGGGGCCGTCTTGGTCAAGCGCGAGCGCATCGCCGATGCAGGCGTGCTCGAGGGCATGAGGCGCTTCGTGCGCAGCCCTTACCTCTGGGGGATCGGGCTCTACATGCTGCTGATGGGCGCGATGTCGACACCCGTCTACTTCCAGCAGAACCTGCTGGTGGCGGAGATCGTCCCGGACCGCGCCTCCCGCGAGGAACTCTTTGCCGTCCTCAACCTCGTTGGCCAGTCGTTCGTGCTCGTCCTGCAACTCTTCGCAACCGGCCGGGTGCTCGTGTTCGTGGGCGTCGGCGCCGTGCTGCTGGTGATGCCGTTCGCCACGGCCCTCGGTCTCGGCGCACTCGCGCTCGCTCCCACGATTGCCACGCTGGTGATGGTCGAGGTGATGCGCCGCGGCGCCCAGTTCGCGCTCGACAAGCCGGCGCGCGAGGTGCTCTACACCCCGCTGTCGCTGGAGGAGAAGCACAAGACCAAGGCATTCCTCGACACGTTCGTCTTCCGCCTCGGGGACTGGTGCGGTGCCCGGCTCCAGGTCGGCCTGCGCGACATGGATGCATCCACCGCCCAGCTCGCGGTCGGGGCGCTCCCGGTTGCAGCGGCATGCGCTGCCATCGGGTGGTTGCTCGGTCGTCGTGTCCGCAACCACCCCTGCTGAGTCAGGACGCCCAGAAGTCCACCAGCAGGTCCACGAAGGCCCTTGGCGCCTCCATGGGCGTCATGTGGCCACAGCCGGGCACCACGGCGAGTCGTGCGCCCTGGACTGCGGCCGCCATTGCCTGTGCCTCGGCGGGCGGGGTGATCATGTCCTGCTCACCGACCACCACCAGGGTGGGCACCCTCAGGGTCGGCAGCAGTGCGGTGCGGTCGGGCCGGTCGCGCAGGCCACGGAGGTCCGCCACGATGGTCTCCACCGGCTGGGACTCGATCATCGTGCGGATCCGTGCCGCCACGAGCGGGTCGGCACCGGGTGCGAGCAGCTTCGGCAGCATGGCTTCTGCAATCGTCCCGCGCCCTTTCTCCACGACCGTGGCAATTGCGCCGTCGCGCGCTGCACGGGCGGCGTCGCCATCCGCACCAGCCCGCGTGTCCACGAGGGTCATGGACCGAAAGACCTCCGGGTGGGCGGCAGCAAGTGCCAGCGTCGCGTAACCACCCATCGACAGGCCGACGAGGTCCGCCGACCCGCCGCCCAGCTGCTGCACGACCGCTGCAAGGTCTGCACCGTGCACGTCCATGTCGAGCCTTGCAGCTGGCGAACCTCCCGTCTGCCGGGATCCACCATGCCCACGCAGGTCCACGGCTGCGAGGGTGCGGTGCTCCGCCGCGCGGCTGTGCAGCAGGTCGAGCCACATGCGGTGGTCGAGCGGGTAGCCGTGCACCAGCAGCGCCAGCGGTCCCTTGCCCGTGCAGTGGACTGCGATGCGTGCGCCATGGGTGTCGACGTGGAGGGTGCGGGTCATGGGCGCAGGATGGGCGAGGCCCTGCCAAGAGTCCACACGACACCGTCTGGCACGGCTCGGCGCGCGCGGCGAGACTGGGCGCATGACCCTGTCGTGCAGCCGGATCGCGCCCCTGCTGGCATTCGCACTGCCCTTCGGTGCGTACCTCGCGACGGCAGCACCATGCGTCGGGTTCGACGATGCCGCCGAGTTGGCGTGGTGTGCGATCCACTGGGGCGTGCCGCACCCGCCCGGCTTCCCGGTCTGGGTCGCCTTGGCGCACGTTGCCACCTTGGTCGGCAGTTGGGTGGGGGACGCGGTTGCCGTGCTGCACGGATTCGTCGCGCTCCTCGGGGCCCTTGCCTGTGCCTTCCTGCAGCGGGCGGGTGCCACCTTCGTCCAGCACACGGTGCCTTCCGCGAGCGTGCTGGACCGCGAACTCGCCGGGCTGGTGGCTGCACTGGCCTTCGGTGCAGGCATGGTCTCGTGGCAGTGGGCCAACGCAGTCGAGGTGTACTCGCTGCAGTCACTTGCCGCTGCCGCCCTGCTGTGGGCGCTGCTGCGCGCGCCCGTGTCGCGAGGCTGGAGTGTTGCCGTGGGAGTCGCCCTCGGGGTCGGTCTCGCCAACCACCATGCCACCATGCTCGTGCTCGCTCCCTTCGCCCTTGCAGCCGCGGGACTCTGCGGAGCAGGCCGCAGGGTCGGCGCTCGCAGTTGGGCCGCTGCAGGTGGCGTTGCTGCCTGCGTGTGGTTCGTTGGCGTGGTCCTGTTGTTCGTGCGGGCGCAGGGGTCCCAGGCATTCGAGTTCGGCAACCCGGACACGGTTGCGCGGCTGTTGCGCCACCTCGGCGGCGGCTTCTACGGCGACGGCTTGTTCCGTGCCGAGGCCGATGTCTTGGGACGCTGGCAGTACCTGCTGGGCGTGACGGTGCGTGAGTACGGACTCTTCTTGGTTGCCACGGGGCTCGGGCTCGGCGTTGCAGCCCGCCGTTCGCCATGGCTGCTTGCCGTGCTGGTTGCACCTTGGCTCGTGACCTGCTGGGTGCAGGCTGGTCGGACCATGGTGGCCAACATGGACTCGTACCTGCTGCCCGCCTTTGCACTGCTCGCCCTGCCGGTTGCAGCCGGTGTCGCCCCACTGCTCGCACGGCGTGGTGCGAGGTGGGTCGTGATCGCGGCGCTTGCCGCCCACGCTGCATGGAACCTGCCTGCATGCGACCGTTCCGACTACGACTGCGGCGACGCACTGGTGGCCGACCTCGACCGTTCTGCGCCGCAGGGCAGCGTGTTGCTGCTCGCGGGGTGGGAGCTCCGGATGCTCCACCGCCTGTACCGCGACACGAAGGGATTCCGCCCCGACCTCACCGTGCTCGCTGCCGACGTGAAGGGAACCAGTGCAGCAAGCGCCGAGGTTGCCGAGCCCGAGTTCCTTGCGCGCATCCGCGGCCCGTTCGATGCCTACCTCGCAGCGCTTGCGGCGCAGGACCCGGACCTCGTGCACACGGACTGGTTCACGCTCGCCACCGAGGCGCAGACCAACGCCTACCGATCGCTCGTGCTCGCGGTCCTGCAGGCGGCTCGGGAGCAGCAGCGACCGGTGCTCGCCGACCGGGGCGCCGTGGCGTTCTTGCTGCAGCTCAAGGTCGTCCCCGACAGCCAGGTCTTCCCGTGCGGCAACCTGTTCTCCGTGGGGCCAGTCGCTGGCGCCCCGCCGTTCCTCCGTTCGGGCACCTGGTGGGACCAGCCGGTGCTCCACCACGACCTGTGTGCGGCAGCCGTGCTGCGCGACGCAGACCGCACTGCCGAGCAGACCCTGCGCTGGTACGGGGCCTTCGGCCGAGGTGCCGAGCAGGCCGCTCTCCGTCCCGTGCAGCAGGACATTGCGCGCACTGCCGACCAGTACCGCAGCGACAAGACGTTCCTCGGCTGGCGCGAGCGCGACCGGCGCTGATCAGTCGCCCGCGTTCGGCGCCGTGGGCGAACCAGGCCCGACGGACGGCGTCATCTCGTACCGCAGCCAGCGGCACTCGATCGGTCCGTTGTGCACGACGAGCTTCCTGCTCGTGCGCAGGCCGAGGTGTCGCGTGGTCTCGGGGTTGCCGCTCAGCACCCACGCGACGGCACCCGGGCACCTGTGCTTGAGGAACGTGCCGAGCGCCTGCCAAGTGTCCGCGAGCGCGGCAGCATCATCTGCCTCGAGGCGTTCGCCGTAGGGCGGGTTGGTGACCACCAGCTGCGGCTTCGCCTGCGGCACGTACTCGCGGACGTCGCCACTGGCGATTCGCACGCCGCGCATCCCTGCATTCTTGAGCGAGAGCTTGGCGAGGCTCACGGCACCGGGGTGGCGGTCGTTGCCCACGATCTCCGGCTGCGGCGCAGCTGCTCCGACGGCAGCCCGGCGCTCGGCCTCGGCACGCAACTCGTCCCAAGCCGGGGTCCAGAGGTCACGCCACCGCTCGAAGGCAAAGTTGCTGCGCAGGCCGGGAGCGCGGTCCGCGGCCATCATGGCCGCCTCGACGAGGAACGTGCCGGACCCGCACATCGGGTCGCACAGCGCCTGCTTGCGGTCCCAGCCGGTGAGCAGCAGCAGTCCGGCCGCAAAGGCCTCGTTGAGCGGGCTCTTGTGCATGACCTCGCGGTAGCCGCGCTTGTGGAGCGTCCGGCCAGCCAGGTCGCGGTACAGGATCGCCTCGCCCCGCTGCAGCACGACCTTGACCGGCAGGTCGGGCTGGTCCTTGTCGACATCGGGCCTGCGGCCGTGCTTCTTGCGGAACTGGTCGACGATGGCGTCCTTCACGAGCAGGGCAGGGAACCTGCTGTCGGTCGTGAAGCTCTCCCGGATCGAACAGTCCACGGCAACGGTCTGTTCGGCGCGGATGCTGCGCGACCAGTCGACGGAGGACGCGAACTTGTACAGGTCTTCCTTGCTGCGGACGGGACCGCGCGCGAGCTCGTGCTGCAGGCGGATGGCGCTGCGCACCCAGAGGCACGCCCGGTAGCCGGTGCGAAGGTCGCCGCCGAAGGTCACGCCGCCGCGCCGCAAGGTCACCTCCGCGGCGCCGAGCTCCCGCAGTTCCCCTGCCAGTGCCTCTTCGAGGCCCAGCGTGCACGCTGCGTGGAACCGTTCCACCTCAGCCCTGGGGCGCGGCCGGGGCAGGGCCCGCAGCTGCCGCGAACTCGGCCTTGAAGACGTCGAGGGCGCTCAGCACGGGCGCTGCTGCCATCTCGATGAGGGAGCAGAAGCCCTTGCGTCGACTGAACTCCGCGAGCTTGCGCAGTTTCTCGTCGTAGCCAGGTCCCTTGCCCGCCTGTACGGCCTTGAGGATGTGCACGAACTGGTTGGTCTCCATGCGGCACGGGGGGCACTGGCCGCACTGCTCGGCCATGAAGAACTCGGCCACCCGGAGCGTGAAGGCCACCACGTCCTCGCGGTCGTCGAGGAACCGCACGCCGCCGCAGCCGGGCGAGCTGCCGACGGCACGGAGCGTCTCGTAGCTGATGGGCAGGTCGAGGTGCTCGGTCCCGAGGAAGCCGCAGGACATGGCCGGCAGCACGGCGCGCACCGGCCTGCCGCTGCGCATGCCGCCGCCGTGTTCCGCGAGGAGTTCGCGGTAGGTGGTGCCGAACGGCACCTCCACCACGCCGGGCCGGTTCACCTCGTCACCGAGGGTGAAGAGCAGCGTGCCCTTGCTCTGCGCGGTGCCGATCTTGTCGAACGCGTCGCCGCCGTGGCGCACGATGCCGGGCACGTGCGCGAGCGTCTCGACGTTGTTCACCGTGGTGGGCCTGCCGAACAAGCCGGCCTCGCCCGGGAACGGCGGCTTCTTGCGCGGCTTGGCCGGCTGGCCCTCGATCGAGTTGAGCGCTGCGGTCTCCTCGCCGGCGATGTAGGTGGTGGGTGCCCGGTGCACCTCCAGCTCGAACGAGAACGGCGACCCGAGGATGCGGCTGCCCAGCAGGCCCGCGGCACGCGCCTCGGCGATCGCCCGCTCTGCACTCGCGATCGGGCCAGCCATGTCCTCGATCAGGTAGAGCCAGCCCTTGGTCGCGCCGGTTGCGTAGGCGCACAGCAAGAGGCCCTCGACCACCTTGTGCGGGTAGAACTCGACGAGGTGCTTGTCCTTGCGGCTGCCCGGCTCGTGCTCGCCGCCGTTGGCGACGACGTACTTGGGACCGTCCTCGACCTTCATGGCCAGCTTCCACTTCGCCTCGGTCGAGAACGCGGCCCCGCCCCGCCCGCGCAGTCCCGAGCGCGCCACCTCGACCAGCACGTCGGACGGCGTGTAGTTGCGCAGCGAGCGCGCAAGCGCCTCGTACCCACCCTCGCGGCGGTACTCCTCGAGGGTCTGTGGCGGTGACCCTGCGGGTCGCGTGAGCAGCAACGGCGGTTTCACGTCGCGAGAGGATAGCGGGAGGCTCCGGATCCCGGACACTCTTCCTGTGGTCCGCGGCCCGTCGCCCGTCAGGGCACCGGGAGCCCGAGGGCTGCCCGCACGTCCACCAGCAGTGCGGCTGCCGTCCGGTCGTGCCCGAGTGCGGTGCCGTGGTGCACGTGCAGTCCCGAGGGCCGTTCATATCCGTACACCACGCGGTCCGGGGGTGCGGCCAGTGGCGAACCTGCCGGGAGTTCCTCGAAGCCCACCCGCAGGCCCCCGTCGCGCCCGCCGCGGGCCACCAGTCGCGTCGTGGCGCCCCGCGCCACGCGCTCGCGCACCGTGCGCACGTCGACCCCGCGGATGTCCTGCCGCTCCACTGTCTCGGGTCCTGCTCGCGGTGCCGTGGGACCGGAGAACAAGGCGTTCCAGACCGCGCACAGCTTGGTGGCTGCGTCGCTGCCGTCGAGGTCGAGCGTCGGGTCCGGTTCCAGCAGCCCGCGCCGCCTGGCCACCTCGATGCCCTCGGCAACGCTTGCACCTGACTCGACGGCCTGCAGCACGACGGTCGTCGTGACGTTGCCGACCAGGGCAAGGCCGGTGCAGTCCGCGCGCAACGAGTCCAGCTCGCGCAGGAACTGCCGTCCCGACCCGCCGAGCGAGGCATTGATGCCGAGGCGGCTGCGGAGCGGCGGTTGCAGCCAGCGACCGCAGGCAGCAGCCAGGGCGTTCTTGGCGCAGAGCGCGAGGAATGCGCCGTGATCGAGCGCGGCATCCCCTCGGGCCACGGCCGCCTCCGTCCCGCGAGGGTCGGTGGGGGTGGCGTCCACCACGAAGTCGGCCTGCACGCGGCGCACGGCATCCACCGTGGGGGCAGCGAAGCCGTTGGGCAGCTCGACGACCGAGCGACCTGCCCTCCGGTGCGCCACCACGGCTACGGGGTCGAGGCCCCGCGCGTCGTGCACGGTCCCGCGCGAGTCGCTCACCGCCACCAGCAGGACCGGCAGTCCGGTCAGCTGGCGCAGCATGGAGCACCCGACCATGCCGGGACCGAGGAGGTGGAGGGTGGCAGTGTGCACGCGGATCCTTGCTGCACCGGCTTCTAGCTCGCTGTGAGCGCGGGAGTCAACCGTCGCGTCCCCCCACGGTGCTGCAACGGTTGCCGCACGACGGTGGCGCGCGCCCTCGTGCGCGCCGCTAGCATCCGGCGGTGGACTCGTCGAACGGGCACCAGTTCAGGCCGTGGACCTCGCGCAACCTCGCGCTCCATGCAGCCGTCGCCGGCATCGTGTTGCTGGGGTTCCAGGTGGAGTGGACCTACCCGTTCGTCTCGGACGACGCCTTCATCTCCCTCCGCTACGCCGAGCGGCTGCTGCAGGGCAGGGGACTGACCTGGAACGACGGCGACACGGTCGAGGGCTACAGCAACCTGCTCTGGGTGCTCGCCTCCGCAGGGCTGATGAAGCTGCAGCTTTCTGCGGTCTGGGCGGCGCGGGCCCTCGGTCTCGCTTGCAGCGTCGCCTCCGTCGTCGTCCTCGCGCTCATGGTGCGTCCGCGCAGTGCCGCGCAGCTCCCCGGCTCGCTTGCCGCGCCCCTGCTCCTCGCCGCGTGCTCGCCGCTGGCGGTGTGGACCATGGCAGGGCTCGAGGGCCCGATGGTGATGCTGTTCGCGCTGCTCGCCTTGCGTGGCCTGCAGCGCTGCCACCGCTCGGGCTTCGCCGGGGGCGACGTGCTGCGCGCAGGCGTTGCCATGGCGCTGATGTGCCTGACCCGCCCCGACGCCCCCCTGTGGTGCGCCACGGCAGGGTTCGCCGCGGCACTGACCGCGCCGGCGGAACAGGTTCCGAACGGGTTCCGTCGCGCGCTCGCCCGCATCGCCGCGCTTGCCGTGGTGCCTGCACTCACCGTCGGTGCCCACACTGCCTTCCGGCTGTGGTACCACGGGGACTGGGTGCCCAACACTGCCCACGTGAAGGCAGGCGTGAGCCTGCTGTCGCTGCAGTCCGGGTTCCGCTACCTGTTGGACGGTGCGCTGGTGCTGCGTGGCCTGTTCGTCCTCGCACTGGTGGGGGTGCTGGCAGGGTGGGGGCGCGAGCGCGAACGCGGCTGGCTGCTCACCTGCGCGGCGCCACTCGTCGTGTTCGGCACCTACCTCATGGCCATCGGCGGCGACCACTTCCCTGGCTGGCGCCACTTCCAGCCCCTCTTGCCCATGGCGGCGCTGCTGGCCGTCGGCGGGCTGCATGCCGTGGCTGCCTGGTGTCGCGGCGGCACCGTGCTTGCGTGGTGCCTCGCGCTCGCGATGCCTGCACTGCTGGTGTGGGACGCGCGCAACGACCCGCGCACCACTGCCGTGCACGAGGAACAGTGGGAGTGGGAAGGACTTGCCCTCGGCGACCTGCTCGGTCGTGCGTTCGCGGACACCAGGCCGCTGGTCGCGGTGGACGGTGCCGGCGCGCTGCCGTTCGCCAGCAGGCTGCCCTGCATCGACATGATGGGGCTCAACGACCGCACCATCGCCAAGTCGCCGCCGGGAGCGGGCATCCCTCGCGAGTTCTTCCTGCCCGGGCACATGAAGGGGAACGGCCCCCACGTGCTCTCGCTGCAGCCCGACTTCGTGCAGTTCGGCAGCCCGCCCGGCCTCCCGTTGCCGCTGTTCGTGGGCGACTACCAGCTCGAGGCACTGCCGGGTTTCCGCGAGCAGTACCGCTGCGTGCTGCTGGAGGTGGGAGGCGTGCAACCGCCTCGCGCCCCCAGCCGCACCGTCAAGGCTGCGCTCTGGACCCGCGTCGAGGGACGCGTGGGCGTGCAGCGCACCGACGACCGCGTGGTCGTGCCAGCCTTCCTCGTGGGCAGCTACCGCCAGCCCCGGGCGTTCCAGAAGTTCCCGTGGGAGCAGCTCACGCCGCAGGACCCGCGCTTCGCGGACATCGTTGCCTGTGGCCAGTGGTACGAGGGCGCCCGCGCCGTGGCCGTTCGTTCTGCGCGCAGCGGGCTCGACCTCTCGTTGCGCAGCCCGGAGCCTGCCGTGCTGCAGCAGCTCCAGCTGCCGGCCGGCAACTGGGCGGTGGCCGTGGAGCCGCAGGACGCGCCGGTCGCGGTCCAGTTGTCCGCGAGCGGCGGCAGTGCCCTGCTGCAGGTGGACGGGGTCCACGCGTGTGAGGGCGGGTTGGTCGACCTTGCACTGCGCAAGCAGGAAGGCGCTCCTGCCGAGGTGCGCGTGCACCGCATCGTCCTGACGCGGCGCTGACTTTGCGCAGGGCCCGTCAGTACGGGCTGTCGAGCATGTCCCAGATGATCTGCTCGACGTCGGGCATCACCTTGCCCGTCAGTTCCTTCACCACGGGTCCATTGCCCTGGATGTGCGCGGCAATGGCGGGCAGGTCGGTGGTCGTGACCTTGCTGTAGAAGACCTTGTCGGGGTAGACGGTGACGTTCACGCCCTGGGCGCAGGCGCCGAAGCAGGGATAGCGACGCACCTTGCAGTGCTGCTCCTGCGGGTCGGTCTCCTTGATCATCGCGCGGAGCGTCTCGTAGAGCTCGCCACTGCCCTTCTCGGTGCAGTCGCCGCCTTCACACACGTAGCAGAGTTTCGTCATGGGGGGCAGGGAGAGTGCCTTCCGTCGCGACCTGCGGCAACGGTCGTCGCCGCAGGTCGCGCGCGGGTCAGTGGAACTTGACGTACTCGTAGTCGATGGGGGTGTTGTTCGGCCCCTGGGCAGGCGGGGCGATCCAGTTGGCGAACTTGCCCGGCTCGTAGACCGGCTTCATGCACGACTTCACGTACGCGCGGTCCTCTGCCGTGGGCAGCCACACCGCGTGGTGGTGGGTCCACGTTGCCTCGTCGATCAAGTTGCCCTTGGTGTCGAAGCGGAAGCCCGCGTAGACGCCCTGGTGGCGGTTGAACTTGTGGTCGGGCAGGCTGAACTTGAAGTCCACGCCCATGGCGGCGAGGTCGCGGTTCCAGCGCTCGACGATGCGCTTGCAGTCCGCGATGTAGGCATCGAGCAGCACGGCGTTCATGGCGCGGCGCAGCGGGATGTCCTTCTTCACGATCTTGCCGTCCTCGGTGGGCGTCTCGAGCGCGTAGTTCTGGCCCAGCGCCTTCGGGTCCTTGTAGATGCCGTCACCCTCGCGGTAGCGGCCCTTCAGGCCCTGTGCGAACGCGTCTGCGGCATTGGTGCTGTCCTCGCCGCCGAACAGGTCCATCGAGGCCGACGACCAGTGGTTGATGTACCGCTGCAGCATCTCCAGCGGGATCGCACCCTCGGCCTTCGGGTCCTTGCCCAGCTTGATCAGCTCGGCGGCGCGCTTGGCGATGCGGCCCAC
>JBEGVB010000083.1:0-11902 GCA_041178545.1 Planctomycetota bacterium | reverse complement strand
GAACTGGACACGAGCCACCCGCACGGCGACAGGCCCTTGTTCCAGCACATGCTCGCGACGGTCGGCGAGCAGCCGTACGCCGTGGAGCAGGCGCGCAACGCCGGCCAGCGGGATGCCCAGGGCGCCAGCGGATCCCACCTCGCCGAGCTCAACATCCAGCTGCTGCCGTCGGAGCTGCGCACCCTCGGATCGGAATCCATCCTCACCATGCTGCGCGAGCGCGTCGGCCCGGTCGCGGACGCCACCGAGCTCAGCTTCACCTCGTCGCTCTTCACCACCGGCAAGGACGTCGACGTCGAGCTGTACCACGAGGACATGGACGTGCTGCGCGCAGCCGCAGCAGACCTCAAGACGCTCGTCGCCCGGTACCCTGCCGTGCTCGACGTCTCCGACAGCTACAAGGTCGGCAAGGAGGAGCTCAAGCTCCGCATCAAGCCGACGGCAGAGGCGCTCGGCCTCACGCAGCAGGACCTTGCCCGCCAGGTGCGGCAGGCGTTCTACGGCGAGGAGGCCCAGCGCGTGCAGCGCGGCCGCGACGACGTGCGCGTCATGGTGCGCTACCCCGAGGCCGGCAGGAAGTCGCTGCAGGACCTCGAGACCATGCGGATCCGCACGCCCCAGGGCGCCGAGGTGCCGTTTGCAGAAGTGGCCGAGGTCGAACGCAGCCGCTCGTACTCGTCCATCCAGCGCGTCGACCGCAAGCGCGTGATCCGCATCGGCGGCCAGATCGACGAAGGCGACCCCGCAGCAGACGCGGAGGCCGTCAACCGCGACCTGCGCACCAGCGTGCTGCCTGCCCTCGTGGCCCAGTACAACGGACTGTCGTGGGGCTTCGAGGGCGACCAGAAGAAGCGCCGCGAGCTGCTCGCGGGGCTGGGTGCAGGCTTTGCCCTCGCACTGTTCGCCATCTACGCCCTCATCGCGGTGCCGCTCAACAGCTACCTGCAGCCGCTCCTCATCATGACCGCCATCCCCTTCGGCCTGGTGGGCGCGGTGGCGGGCCACATGATCACGGGCTTCGACCTGAGCATCCTCTCGCTCTTCGGCGTGGTGGCGCTCGCAGGCGTCGTGGTGAACGACAACATCGTGCTGGTGGACTGGGTCAACCAGGAGCGCGGGCGGCACCACAGCCTGCTGGACGCCGTACGCAGCGCAGGCGCACAGCGCTTCCGGCCGATCATGCTGACCTCGCTCACCACCTTCGGCGGCCTCGCGCCGCTGCTGATGGAGAAGAGCCTGCAGGCGCGCTTCCTCATCCCCATGGCGATCTCGCTCGGCTTCGGCGTGATGTTCGCGACGCTGGTCAGCCTCTTCCTGGTGCCGGCGATGTACCTCGTGCTGGAGGACATCCGCAACGGGTGGAACTGGCTCTACGGCCGCCGTCCGGCCGTGCAGGCGGGACCGACAACCGAACCCACTGCAGCGACGCAGCCCACCGAGACCACGTGAAGCACTGGGGTCGGACGCTCACTTCAGCGTGAGCATCCACTCCCAGACCGCCTCGAACTGCTTGGCGGCATCGCCATCCAGCACGTCGCCGAAGGCGGTCTTGCCCTTGGCATCCGCGTACTTGGGCATGCGCGAGTCGGCGTCGATGCGGGGCGGGTCCGCCATCCAGCGCGTGAAGTAGCTCTTGCGCAGGCGCTTGACCGAGTCCGCGAAGTTCACGCCCTGCCGCTCGAACACCTGCACCGGGGGCTGCTTGCCCACGCCGTGGCACTGCACGCAGCCGAACCCCTCGCCCATCTTCACCAGCTTCTGCCCGTGGACCGCCATGGCCGCGTTGGAGGCACCGAGGTCCTCGTCCTCCATCGTGAAGCCGTGCTCGTGCACGAGCCCTTCTGCGAGCGAGGCGCCCTCGCGCGCGAAGGCGGGCATCCGCGCGTGCATCCACGGGCGCACCGAAGCCTGCTCACCGCGCAGGAAGCGGCTGATCCACGAGGGCTGCAGCTTGCCGCCGACCCACGTGAGCGCGGGGACGCCCTGTGCGACCGGGTCCTGCTCGGGCATCACGGGCGTGTCCGCCCCGAGCTTCTCCACCACCTGTGCCCACACCGATGCCTTGCCGTCGAGTCCGTGGCACGAGGTGCAACGCTGCGCGGTGAGCGAGCGCGCGAGGTGGTCGAGCGGGGCACGGCGGTACGAAGCATCCTGCGCGTGGGGCAGGAACAACTTGAGGGCCGCCACTTCCCCTGCCGTGAGCGAGAAGTCCGGCACCTTGCCGCCCGGCGCGTCGAGGCAGCCACCCTCGGGCTTGATCTCCTCGAGGCGACGGAAGTTGGAGTTGTCCTCCGTGGTGCCCATGTCGTGGCAGCGCACGCAGCCCTTGGCCAGTGCGATGCGGAAGCCCTCCTTCGCGTCGCCGCGCGGGGCCTCATCGGCCGCAGCCACGTGCCCGGCCACCAGGTGCGCTGCGAGCGCACGCGCATCCTCGGGCGACAGCTTCAGGTTGGGCATCCGGTTGTCGGCGTAGTCGCGGTGCGGGTCCTCGAGGTACGCGACGAGCGCGGCATGGTGCCACTTCTGCGGGACGAACCCGAGGTGGATGCGGTCGCCCAGCGCGGCATCCTCGCGCGCCCCCTTGGGTGCAACGTGGCACGCGACGCAACCGCGCTCGAGGAACAGGCCTGCCCCCCGCTCCGCGTCCTCGGCCGTGAAGGCCAGGTCCGGCAACGGCTTGGAGGTCGAGTGGATCCATGCGGCAAGGTGATCGATCTCCTGTGCCGACAACCCGAGGTCGGGCATGCGCGCCTCGGTGCGCATGGCGTGCGGGTTGTCGAGCCACCCCTTGAGCCAAGCAGGCCGGATGCGCGCACCTGCCGTCTGCAGGTCGGGACCCTTCGCCTCCAGCTCGCCTTCCGCAGACTCGCCGAGCGGACGGATGGGTAGGTGGCAGCTCGCGCACTGGTTCGATGCGAACAACTGCTGGCCATGGCGCATCTGCTCGCCGCGGGCGATGGCCTCGTCCGTGAGCCTGCTGCGCAGGAAGGCGGGCGGCACAGGCTCCCAGGTGAACTCCGGCGACATCCACTGCACCTGCAGCGACCCCTCGCCGAACGCCGTGCTGTCGAACTGGACGAACAGTTCGTTCTCGCCCTTCTTGAGCCGCACGGACTGCGACTCGACGGCGCGGTCGGGACGCAACCGTCCCTGCACCACCACCTCGCCGTTGAGCTTCATCTCCACCGACCCGCGGCCGAACACGCGGAACGTGTAGCGCTCGCGCACCGGCACGGGGATCGAGCCCTCGAACGTCGCACGGAACATCCCCGGCGACAGCAGCGGGGTGGGCGACTCACCCTTGTCCACGTGCAGCGACAGCAAGCGGGCGCGGTAGCTGTGCGCCCCTTCCTTCTGCCGCTTCTCGGCGACCACCGGCTCCCACGTGACCTTCAGGCCTTGCGTGACCTGGCTCACCGTCGGGTCCTGGGCTGCCACCGGGGCGACAGCCGCCTCCGTGCCTCCCGCTGCGAACCAACCGGCTGCGCTCCAGCCAGCGAACACGAGTGCTACGACGCGCATCATGGTCTCACCACCATCCGTGGACGATCACTTGGGCATGCCCTGGTCGGGACGCAACACGTGGATCGAGTTGTGCACCTCGCCCTTCGCGCGGTCACCGTCCTTGGTCTCCAGGTTGTAGGACACCTTCATCTGCATCACAGGGCGCATGCCCTCCACGGCGAGGAACACCGTGCGGCCGTCGGCCGACAGGCTGGCACCCGTGACCTTGAGCGGGTCGCGGTTGGGCTTGCCCTGCTCGACCTTGCGCTCCGGGTGCAGGAGCGACAGCTCCGGCGAGCCGTAGTTGGGCGAGTACAGGTAGTTCCAGATCTCGACGCCGTAGCTCTCCACGTCCTCCGCCAGCTCGCGGTCGAGCGGCTCGGCAAAGGTGAGGTACACGCCCTTGTCGGACGTCTTGAGCCCCACCGGCATGGTGAGCGGCTTGCCGGTCCAGCGCACGCGGTGGAAGCCACCCTCGCGCGCCGCACTCGTCTGCCAGCCCTGCAGGCCGACCACGTAGAGCTGGCCGTCCACGGGGCTGAAGCGGCCGCGCATGCAGCTCGACGAGAAGCTCGTCGGGAAGCGCACGACACCGCCCTGCACCACGTCGTCCCCCGGCTCCTTGAGCACGAGGTACAGGCCGCACGTGCCGTAGCTCAGGTGCAGCATGCGACCCTGCAGCGGGCCCCAGCGGTCGCTGGTCACCCACGTCTGGCCGCCGGAGCTGTTGTCCACGTCCATCGGCATCCAGCACAGCGGCAGGTCCGGCTGCTCGGGCACGTCGGCGCGGTGCGCGGTGTCGCGAACACCTGCGTAGTAGCCCGGCTTGGTGATCCAGTTGATGCGGCAGCGCGGCATGAAGGTGCCCTCGTTGTCGCCGGAGGTGAGTACCGTGCCGTCGGGACTGATGCCGATGCCGTTGGGCGCGCGCAGGCCCGATGCGACGACGTCGAGCCGCGAGCCGTCCTTCGCCACGCGCATCAGGGTGCCGTGGTGCGGCGCGATGGTCTCGAAGCCGCGGCCGCCACCGCGCACCGGCGCACCCTTGCTGAAGTAGAAGTTGCCCTCGGGGTCGGTCTGCAGGTCGAACGCGAACTCGTGGAAGTTCGGCGTCACGCAGACCTCGTTGTTGAAGCACTCGTAGTGGTCGGCCTCGCCGTCACCGTTGAGGTCGTGCAGGCGCGTGATGCCGTCGCGGCCGTGCACGTACACGGTGCCGTCGACGATGCGCAGGCCGAGCGGGTCGTACAGGCCGGTGGCAAAGCGCTTCCACTCGACACGCTGGAGGTTGCCGTCGATGCCCGACACCACCCACACGTCGCCATTCCACGTGCTCACCGCGGCACGGCCGTCGGCGAAGAAGTCGAACGCGCCAGTGCGCATGCGGGAGCCGTAGCGGTTCTCGAACGGGATCGTGACCGTGTCGACCACGTAGGCGTCCTCGTCCGCGGCACGCACGCCCTTGGTCACGATGGGATCACCCCAGCGCGACGGGCCGCCCTTGGTGAGCGGCGCGAGGGCACGGGCCTGTGGGCTGGTGGCTGCCTGCGCGAGCGAGGCACGCACCTGTTCGTCGTCGCCGCCGCCCAGCAGCAGCTTGACGCGCAACGTGTCCTTGTGCGGCGCCACCTTCATCACGATGCGCGCTCCGTCGGCGGCAATCGTCACGCCGGGCACTGCCGACTGCAGGGCCGCGATTGCGCGGTCGCCCTGCCGCGGCCGGGAGTCGACGGCAGCAACCACCTCGCCGCCGAACACGTCCACCTCGCTGAAGAACGCGCTGCCGCTGCGCACGGTGAACAGCAGGTGGCGCATGCGGCCGAGCCCGCCCGCGCGTGCGATGCCCACGCCATGGCGGTCGCCCTGGCCAAGGCTCTCGGTGTCCACGTCGGCAACCAGCTTCCAGCCGACAGCAGCCGGGTCGACTGCCTCGGGTGCGGGCGGGACCTCGGCGTCGGACCCGTACACCTTGTACTGCTGGATCGAGCGGTAGGCCTTGTGCCAGGTGAAGGTGTTGATGCGCGACACGTCCACGGCCTTGCGCAGGTCCACGTGGAAGCGACCGTCGTCGGTCTCCTCGTCACCGACCTTGTACTTGTCGAACCAGACGCTGTGTTCCCAGTCGTCCGAGGTCTTGGCCGCCTTGCCGTCCTGCAACCTCGGCAGCGCCAGCAGCTTCTCGTCGACGGGCTTCGACGGGTCGAGCTTGACCCCGTGCGCGACGGCGAATCCGGGCACGAAGCGGATCACCGCGCCCGTGCCGCTCGACAGGTCGAGCAGGTCGCCTGCCGTGGGCGCGCCCATCGAGAGCCCCTCCCAGCGGCTCGTGTCCGCGTCCAGTTCCACCAGCCCGGGCGTGGGCGCGGGCCAACGCAGCTCGACGGCCGGCTGTGCACTGCCCGCCACCGCGGTGCCCGCGCTGCCGTCGGGCCCATCGAGCACCACCATCACCTGCTCGCGGTCGGAGGGACCGATCTCCATGGTGCGTGCGATCACGCGGCCCGTGCCCTCACCCTCGATGCCGTACTGCTCCAGCACCTCCATGCCGCCCACCGTGTAGCCGAGCACCACGTCGTTGCCGTGCAGCCACACGCCGCGCCACGCGCCCCAGTCCTTCGGCACCGGGCCGTACGGCACCTTGCGCGGGTCGGCAAACGATCCGTCCTTGGCCCAGCCGGGCAGCAGCCGCGTCTCGGCGACCTTGCGGCCGCGCAGCTTGGGCATCGGGCCGTGCGAGCCGTCGTACGCAGTGCCGCGGAGCTGCAACCAGCCGTCGACCCACGCTGCGGACATGCGCAGCATCTCGGTGTCGAACGACACGGCACCCGCATCGCCCAGCTTGACCACCGCGCCCTTGTGGGTGAACCCCGAGGTGCCGCCCCCGTCGAAGGTCGCCATCAGGAACGGGCCGAAGTCCATCGACAGCGGCCAGCCCGGTTGCTGGGCGGTGGCGACGGACGGGACCAGGAGCAACGCGAGGCCGGCGAGGGGGTTCGTGCGCATGGCAGTGGCTTGGGGGACGGCGCAGCTTAAGGCATCGCGCCGACGAGGCGAGGGCGCGTTTGCTCCCGTCCGCGCGGTACGAACGTCCGACCCACGCACCCGGACCGCGGCCTCAGACCTTCACGGCGAAGGCGGAGTCGTGCACCACGTTCTCGGTGCCGCGGGCCAGCGCGTAGCGGAACCCGGGCTGCACCGCATACGCGCCCGCGCGGCCGGCGTGGTCGAGGGCCAGCATGCCGACCTGGTAGCTGGTGGCGGGCTCGCGGTTGCGCCGAACCAGCCTTCGGATGGCCTCCTCGCACGCCTCCTGCGGGCTCGCCCCCTGCCGCATCAGTTCGACTGCCGCATGGGCCCCGAGGGTGCGCATCACCGTCTCACCGAGGCCCGTGCACACCGCGCCACCCACGCCTGCCTCGACGTAGATGCCGGCACCGAGGATGGGCGTGTCGCCGACCCGGCCGTGCATCTTGAACGCAACGCCACTCGTGGTCGAAGCACCGGCCATCACCCCCTGCGCGTCCAGCACGAGGACGGTGATCGTGTCGTGGTTGTCGGGGCCGGTCGCAGGCGTGGCCTGCTTGGCCCGCCACTGGTCGAGGCCTTGTTGCTGCGCCGCGTCGAGCGGCCGCTCCACCACCGGCACCCCCTGGCTCACGGCAAATGCCTCGGCGCCCGCCCCGGCCAGCATCACGTGCGGCGTGCGCTCCATCACCATGCGCGCGAGCGACACCGGGTGCTCGATGCCCTGCACGAACGCAACGGCACCCGCCCTGCCGTCGTCCGTCATCACCGCAGCATCGAGCGTGACCAAGCCCGTGCGGTCCGGCATGCCCATCAGCCCCACCGAACGGTCCGGGCAGTGGCTCTCCACCACGCGAGCGGCGGCCTCGGCTGCGTCCAGTGCGCTGCCGCCCTTGGCCAGCACCGCGAGCGCAGCTGCGTTGGCGGGGTGGCCGTGGTCCCACGTCGACAGCACCACCGGGCGCACGCCCGTGGCAACGCCGCGCACAGAGGTGCAGGACGCGAACGACGCCCCGGCAGCGAGCACCCCGAGACGACAGAACGAGCGGCGGTCGAACGACATCGAGGTCATGGCGCAGACCTTATCCCGCGGCCTTGGTGCCGCCAGCGACCGCAGGCTGCGACTTCACCCCTGCAGTGACGCAGAAGCGCAGCGCCTCCTCCGCGCCCATGGGCACCTCGCGCACCTGCGCACGCGGCACCATCACCGTGAACCCGCCGAGCTGGTAGCTCATCGGCAGGTACACCGCGACGCGGTCGGCGCCGAAGCCCGGCAGGTCCGCGCAATCCTCGCGCGTCACGAAGCCCAGCAACTCCGCGCCCGCGGGCTCGAGCCGCACCAGCACCACCTTCTGGAACGGCTTCTTGCCGTTGCCGCCGAACAGGTTCACCACGTCCAGCACCATGCCGTACACCGACTTGACCACCGGGATGCGTCCCAGCAGCTCGGTGAGCCAGCGGTACAGCGTCCGCGCGACGAACGTGTACATGAGCATGCCTGCCGCCAGCACCACGAGGACCGAGACGGCAAACCCCATCCCGGGCCAGTAGGCGACCCCGGGGAACACCGACTTGATCAGTTCGCGCAGCAGGTTCTCGACGCCGCTGACGGCGATCCACACGAGGTACACGGTCAGGACCACGGGGAGCACGGCAGCAAGGCCGCGCAGGAACAGGCGGGAGAACAGCTTCATGGCGGCGCGGAGTGTAGGCGCGGGCTGGCCACCGATGCAGCGCCAACCCATCATGGGCCCATGCGCGCGCACGCGACCGCCCTCGTCCTCGCACTCACCACGACGCTCGGCGCCCAGGACGCGCCCACGCACGACCTGCTGCTGCGCGGCGGCACCGTCGTCGACGGCACCCGCCGCCCGGGCGTGGTGGCAGACGTGGCCGTGCGCGGCGGACGCATCGTGGCGCTCGGCGACCTGCGCGGTGCGACTGCGGCGCGCACGATCGACTGCACCGGACTCGTGGTCGCCCCCGGCTTCGTCGACGTGCACGCGCACGCAGACAGCGAGGTGGCCCGCAACCCGCAGTGCGGCAACTTCCTGCAGATGGGCGTGACCACCATCGTCACCGGCAACTGCGGGTCCTCCGTGCGCGACCTCGCAGCGCACTTCGCCCGCATCGAGGCAGGTGGCGTCGGTGTCAACTACGGCAGCCTGGTCGGGCTCGGCACCGTCCGCACCGCCGTGATGGGCACCGAGAAGCGCGACCCGACGGCCGAGGAGCTCGCGCGCATGGAGCAGCTCGTCGACGAGGGCATGCGCCACGGCGCCTTCGGCGTGTCCACCGGACTCATCTACGTGCCCGGCACCTACGCGACCACTGCCGAGATCACCGCGCTCGCCAAGGTGGCCGCGCGCCACGGCGGCCTCTACGCGAGCCACATGCGCAACGAGGCAAACGACGTGCTCACCTCCGTGGCCGAGGCCCTGCAGGTGGGACGCGATGCAGGCATCCACGTGCAGGTGAGCCACGTGAAGTGCTCGGGACGACCCAACTGGGGCCGCAGCCGCGAGGTGCTCGACGCACTGCTCGCCGCACGGCGCAGCGGCCAGTCGGTCACCGCCGACCAGTATGGGTACGACGCGAGCTCCACGTCCCTCGACGTGCTGTTCCCCTCGGCCGAGCTGGCGATCGGGCGCAAGGAGTTCGCGGCCCGGCTGCGCGACGACGCCACCTTCCGCGCGGCCATGAAACAGGCGCTGCACGCGACCATGGACCGCGTCGGCTTCGGCGACTTGCGCTACGCGCGCATCGCCAGCGCACCGGGCAACAGCAGCCTCGCGGGCCTCACGATCGCCGAGGCGGCAGCGAAGGTGAAGGGGTCGGACGACCGCGACGCGCAGGCCGAGATGGCCATGGACCTGTTTGCGGCGTCCGCAGGCGAACGCGTGGGCATGGTCTACCACGTCATGAGTGAGGAGGACGTGGCCACCTTCCTCGCCGAGGACTGGATCGCCATTGCCTCCGACGCAGGGCTGCGGCTGCCCTCCGCCGACAAGCCGCACCCGCGCGGCAGCGGCAACAACCCGCGGGTCCTCGGTCGCTACGTCCGCGAGCGCGGCGTGCTCGACCTGCCGCTGGCGGTCCACAAGATGACCCGGCTGCCGGCACAGGTGTTCGGCATCGCGGAGCGCGGCGAGGTGCGGGTCGGCTGGCACGCCGACCTCGCGGTGTTCGACCCGGCCACCGTGCTCGACCAGGCCACCTACCAGGACCCCCTGCTCCCGCCGGTGGGCATCCCCTATGTGGTCGTCAACGGCACCGTGGCCGTGGACCAGGGCACCCTTGCCCCCGGGCGTGCGGGGCGGGTGCTGCGGCGCAACGGATGAGCCGACCGCGGGAGCCCGGAACACCCCCCCGAGGCACCCCGCGCAACGAGACACCGGCCGGGTGCGCTGTCGCGCCGGGAGGACAGGTGACCCGGCGCGCGGACCGGGGTCCACGGGAACCACGCCCCGTCGGCCCCAACCGCCCATGGCAAGACCCCGACCCCGAGGATTCGCGGGTCCGGTATCCTTCTTGCTCGGCATCGGTCCTCCGGAGATCTGCCATGCGCGTCCCCACTGCACTTGTCCTCGCTGCCCTCCTGCTCGGTGCCACCGCCGTGGCCCAGAAGCCCGGCGGTTCGTCCTCCAAGCCCGCCCCGGCGCCGCGCCCCGCACCTTCCGTCAGCAGGCCCGCGCCGTCCGTCAGCAGGCCGGCCCCCTCGGTGAGCCGCCCGGCACCCGCGCCCCGCCCGGTCTCGACCCCGTCCGTCAGCCGCCCCGCCCCGGTCTCGCGCCCCTCGGTGCCCTCCGTCTCGAGCCCAAAGCCCTCCGCTCCTTCCCGCCCCAGCTACACCCCCGCGCCCCAGCCGTCCCAGCCCACGAGCCGCCCGGTCGCCACCCCGCGCACCAACACCGCACCGACGGTCTCCTCGCGCCCCAGCGCCCCGGTCACCAACAACCCGCTCCCCAGCAAGCCGGTGTTCGGCGGCAGCCCCACCAACAACCAAGGCGCCGTCAGCAGGCCCACGGCCCCCACCTCGCCGAGCGGCTGGAACACCGACGTCGACGCCACGCCGCGCACCGGTACGCCCCGCACGGGCCCCACCTTTGGCTCCGCCTCGCGCAAGCCCACGGGCACCGGCACCGCCACCCCCAAGCCCGTCGCGCCGTCCGTGCCGGGTGCCGTCGGCGGCAGCACCCGCGGCGTGGGCTCCACCTTCGACAAGCCCGGCCTCCAACCGCGCAACGAACTGCTCGAGATGCCGCGCTCCAAGCCGGTGTTCGACGCCAAGCCGCGCGCAGGCTCGAGCGCCGTCGCCGACCGCTACGCGCCAAAGCCCGGCAGCGTCACCCCACGCAGCGCGAAGCCCGGTGCGGCGAAGCCCGTGGCCAACGCCAAGCCCATCGGTACCGCAGAACCCATCGCCAAGCCGGTCGCGGGCAGCCGCGAGAACTGGAACACCAAGCCAGGCACGGGTGAGCTTCCTGCCGTCGCCAAGCCGCGCGCCGTCGAGCGCTACGACCTCGACAAGCCGCGCCTCGGGGGCATGCCCGCCTCGGGCAAGCCCCTCGTCGGCAGCGACACCAACGGCGCCGTCGCAAGGCCGCGCACCACAGGCGGCATCGTCACCACGGCGTCCACCGAGTCGCCGCGCCTCGTGTCCCGCGCCACCGGCCGGGTGAACACCAACTACGGCGGCTCCTACTACGGTGGTTCCTACTACGGCAACCACGGCTACCGCGGGTACTGCGACCCCTACTACTACAACCCGTGGTACGACCGCTGCTGGAACTACGGACTCAGCTTCTACTGGTCCGCAGGCTGCAGCACGATCGGCTGGGGCTGGTCCTACCCTGCGTACTACTCCTGCTGGACCCCCTACTGGAGCTGGCGCAGCTCGTGCTGGTACGACGGCTGGTGGTCCTCGTGGTGCTACCCCGGCCGCGCCTACTGGTGGTGGCCCACGACCGTCTACCAGCCGGTCTACTACACCACCCCCGCCACCCAGGTGATCTACGTCGAGCAGCCGGCCACCCAGTACGGCGCCGCGGACTACAGCACCGTCGAGTACGTCGAGCCCACAAACAACGCGCCTGCAGCCGTCGGTGGCCCGGTGGGTGCGGCACCCGGCGCCGCACGGCCCCAGCCCACGCCGTCCGAGACCGCGGCCAAGTACGTGCGCCTCGGTGACTTCTACTTCCGCGAGGGCCGCTTCGCCGAGGCCGTCGACGCCTACGAGCGCGCGCGCAAGGCGATGCCCGACGACCCCTCGCTGTGCTTCGTCCAGGCCGATGCGCTGTTCGCCACCGGCGACTACCACCAGGCTGCCTTCCTCATCAGCGAGGCCCTCCGCATCGACCCCGGCATGGCGCGC
>JBEGVB010000082.1:0-5783 GCA_041178545.1 Planctomycetota bacterium | reverse complement strand
GCCGTGTGCAGGCCGGCAGGGTCGACGATGCCTGCGTAGCGGCAGTCGAGGATGTGGTTGCCGTTGTCGGTCACGAGCATCGCGCCGTCCTTCGTCCTCCTCGGCTCCGTGGTGCAGCCAGTGGCCGCCACCTTGCGGGCGGTCTGCTTCCAGCCGAACGGCAGCACCTCAACCGGCAGCAGGAAGCGCTCGCCCAGCACGTTGACGACCTTGGCCTCGTCCACGATGACGATCATCTCGCGTGCTGCGGCGGCAACGATCTTCTCGCGCAGCAGCGCGGCGCCGCCGCCCTTGATCATGTGCTTGGAGCGGTCGATCTCGTCGGCACCGTCGATGGCGAGGTCGAGCACGTCCACGTCGTCGAGCGAGACGACGGGGACGCCGAACTTGCGCGCTGCCGCCTCGGTGCCGCTGCTGGTGGGCACCCCGCGCACCGCGAGACCCTCGGCGCGGATGCGTTCGCCCAGACGCTCCAGCGCGAACAAGAAGGTCGAGCCGCTGCCGAGCCCGATCGTCATGCCGGAGGTGACGAGGTTGGCGGCCGCAACGGCCGCAGCGCGCTTGGCCACGTTCGGGTCGTTCATGGCCTGAGGATACCCAGCACGCAGGAATCCACCACGGCAACGAACCGCGCTCGATGCGTGCGCGTTACGCTCCGTGCACGTGACGCAGCCCGAGCCCAGCACGCAACCCGGCGCGCTCCCGCGCCCGCGGCGGAAGCCGCGTCCCAAGCCGAACGCATGGCAGCGGCTGCCGTTCACCATCCGTTACGTGCTGCCCTGCGTGCTGGCTGCGATCGGCGCCAAGGTGTGGATGGACCACCGTGCCCAGCAGGTCGTGTTCCACTTCACCACCGTCGACGGTGGCGGGGTCCCGGAGGTTCGGCTCGAGTTCTTCGCGGACGCCACCGGCCCATCCGACCCTTCGCCGCCGCCGCGGCTCGGCGAGGTGGTCGTGGCGAGTGGCGACTCGTTCCGTGCGCCACGGGAGCTCGTACCGCGCCGCGCGCTCGTGCGATGGAGCGCTCCGGGCTGCGGCACCGGTTCGGTTGCCGTGGCTGCCGGCGAGCAGCACCACGTGGTGTTGCACCCCGACGGGGCCGTTTCGGGCAGCGTGGTGCAACCCTCCCCGCTGTGGCTGTTCGGTGCCCGCGCCCTGCCGGTGCCCGTGGCCGGCGCACGCATCGTGGTGATGGGTGGCGGCGAGCGTGGCCTGCCGCTGGCGGAGGGGAGCAGTGGTGCGGACGGCCACTTCACCGTGGGAGGGTTCGACGACTCGATTGCCCAACCCACGCTGCGCGTGCTCAGCGCAGGCCACTCGCTCGCCCACGTCGACGCGCTCCGCGCCGAAGGTGCCGAAGTCCCGCTTGCCGTCGTCACCTCCACCAAGCCCCTGCAAGGCCGGGTCCAACTGCCCGCGGGCGTTTCTGCCACTGAGTTGCGCGTGGTCGCGCGCGGGCTGCCCGGCGTCGAGTCGAGGCTGGAAGCGGACGGGTCCTTCCGTCTCGACCACGTTCCTGCGTGGACCTGGCCTCGGCTCGTGGTCCACGGGCTGCCCACAGGGTTCACCCAGCGCGGCTGCCAGGCGACGGTCGCGGAACGTGCCGAGGTCGTGGTGGAGCAGGCCATCGTGCTGCGCGGCTACGTGCTCGACGCGCTGACGCAGTCGCCGGTGAACGGCGCCACCGTGTACCACGAGAACGGCGCCGACGGCCTCACCACCTGCACCACGGGCATGGACGGGTCCTACGAGTTCACCGACCTGCCCTCGGGCCCGGTGCGGCTGTTCGCGTACCGCAAGGACAAGGAGTCCGGCGCGGTGCGCAGCGGCGAGCGCCGCATCGAACTCCGTGCCTCCGAGCCCGAACTCGACAACGTCCTCGTCCGCATCGACTGAACCATGAGAACCGCGCTCGCTCTCGCGATCCTCTCGCTCGTATCCGTCTTCGCGTCGCAGGACCCACAGCCTGCACCGCGCCCCGCCGCGCCGCCGCCCGACGCGGCACCCCAGACGCCGGTCGAGGAACCGCGCGTGCGGCCTGCGCTGCGCGACGACCTGCTGCAGCGCGACGACGCACCGGACCCCATCGAGGGCACCTGGCGCCTCAAGTCCCGCGTGCGCGAGGGTGCCGTGGCCACGCAGCCGGGCGAGGGTTGGATGTTCGTGGGGAGGCGGTACCTGAGCATCCACCTGCAGGGACCCGGCAAGTCCGTCGAGTTCCCGATGCTGCGCTCGGGCGTACGCCGCTGGCAGCGTCAGGGCGGTTCACTGCAGATGACGGTCGTCGCAGGACACTTCAACGACGAGGGCGGCGACATCAAGGTCGAGTCGGCAGGTGCCACGGAGACGCGGCGTTTCGAGATGGTGGGGCCGCTGCTGCGCATCCACCAGGGCAACAACAGCTGGCTGGACTTCCTGCGCGTGGAGTGAGCCTTGGTCACCCGCGGCGGGCGAGCCGGGCCCGCACGGCACCGAGCTCGGGGCTGCGCAGCAGCAGGTGGGTGGCGAAGTAGGCCGCACCGCCCACTGCGATCGGCAGCGCGATGCGCCACACCAGCATCTGCATGCGATCGTCGCCCACCTCGGGCCGGACCCATGCAATCGCGCCCACCATGGCCGCGCAGGCAACCAAGCTGCGCAGCCACGACATGCCGATGCCGTGACCGCTGCCGCAGTGGCGGTGGACGCCGCGCATGAGGAGCAACGCGTTGAGTGCCGAGGTGAGGCTGGAAGTGGCGGCAATCGCCTCGGTGCCGAACCCAAGGAACGGAACGAGCAGCAGGTTGAGCCCGAAGTTGACCAGCAGCAACCGCACGGCAAAGCGCGCGGGCACGCCATTGTCGCCCACGGCGTAGAAGGCGCGCGCATACAGCTGCACCAGGCCGATGAACGGCAGGCCTGCCACCATGCAGATCGACGTGATGGCGGTGGCGTCGGCGTCCTCGGCCGTGAAGCGCTGCCGCTGGAACAGCACCTCGACGAGGTCCTGTCCGATCACCATCAGGCCCACGGCGGCCGGCAGCGTGATGAGCAGTGTGGCGCCCGTGGCGGTGTCGAGCGTGGCGCGGATGCCCTTGCGGTCGGTGTCGGTCGCGCTCTCCGCGAGCTTCGGGAACACCGCCACCGCCACCGACAGCGCGGTGAGCGCATGGGGGAACAGCAGCAGGCGGTTGGCGAGGTACAGGTAGGTGTTGGCGCCCGGGGACACGAACCAGTACGCGAGCACCTGGTCGGACAGCGTGCTCAGCTGGCTCGCCGACATGCCCAGGATCGCCGGCAGCATGGCCACGAACACGGCGCGACCCGGCGTGCCGGCGGGCGGGAAGCCGCCTATGGGCTTCGCAAGCGCGCCGGCGAGGCGCAGCGGCCACAGCACCACGAGGACCTGCGCGAAGCCACCTGCCAGCAGGAACCAGCCGAGGAACACGGCGCCGTCGGCTGCTGCAGCATCGCGCACCGGCGTCAGCGCCTCGTGGACGAGTTGCGGGACGGCCAGTGCTGCCGTCGTGCCGAGGCCTGCGGGCAGCAGCATGAGGCCTGTAGCGGCGAGATCGGGCGCCAGCAGCGTCCATGGCGGGTCGACCTGGCCGAGCAGCAGCAAGGCCGCGATCCAGAACAGGTTGAGCACCGTGGGCACCGCTGCAGGCAGTCCGTACGAGCCCAGCACGTTGAGCGCGCCCGAGTAGATGGCCGTCAGGCAGATCGGCACCACGTACGGGAACAGCACGGCATTCAGCTGCAGCATCAGCCGTGCGCCGGGCATGCCGGTCTCGAGCGATTGCGCCAACCACTCGGCCGGCACCAACAGGCTCAGGGCCACCACGGCGAGCGTGAGCGGCACCAGCCACGTGAGCATGGTGCCGATCACCTGCGCCATGAGCAGGCGCGAGGCCTCGGCGCCGCCCTTGCGGTGTGCTGCCGTGTACGCCGGCACGAACGAAGCCGAGAGCGCGCCCTCGCCCAGCAGCCTGCGCATCAGGTTGGGGAACACCCACACGAGCAGGAACGTTCCCGACACCCAGCTCGCGCCGAACGCCCAGGCCATCAGCGTGTCGCGGACCAGGCCGAGGATGCGCGACACCAGCGTGAAGCCGCTGATCGCGCCCACGCGGCGCAGCAGGACCATCAGCGGGTCTCCGCTGCCGTCACGGGTGCCGGGTTCGCGCCGTTTGCCATGTCCACGCCCGCGCCAAGGATGCGGGCGCGCACACCGACCTGCAAGGAGCACGCACGAGTTCGCACCTCGTGCGGTGCGCGCTACGCTGCGCGCATGCGGCGCATCTTCGTCGGCGACATCCAGGGCTGCCTCGAGCCGCTGCAGCGGTTGCTCGATGCCGTCGGTTTCGTCGCGGGTACGGACGTGCTGCACCCGCTCGGCGACCTCGTCAACAAGGGCCCCGACTCCGAGGGCGTGTTGCGACTGCTCCATTCGCTGGATGCGAGACCCGTGCTCGGCAACCACGACCTGTACTGGCTGCAGCGCGGCAGGTGCACGGATCCCGCGCTGCGCGACTGGCTCGCGGTCCAGCCGGTCGTGCGCGTGCACGCGGACCTCGTGCAGGTGCACGCAGGCCTGCACCCGGCATGGACCGAGGACATGCTCGGCTCCCTGACGCCCGAGCAGGTCGACTACGCGGTCAACGTCCGGTACTGCGATGCCGCCGGCAACCAGCCCGCAGACGACTGGCCGCCTCCCGGACCGCCCTACCGTCCGTGGGACGACTTCTACCGCGGCAGCAAGCGCGTCGTGTTCGGCCACTGGGCGCGCCGTGGCCTCGTGGTGCGGCCGCAGTGCATCGGGCTCGACACCGGCTGCGTGTACGGCGGCAAGCTCAGTGCGTGGATCGCCGAGACCGACCGCATCGTGCAGGTGGACGGCTGGCTGCGCAGTGGCGCACCGCGTGCGCAGGGCTGACCTGGTTCAGGCCAGCAGCAACCGCCGGACCTCGTCGGCCACGATCGGTGCGAGTCGGTCGGCCAGCGCTCGGTTGGCATAGGCGGCAAACGCCACGTTGGTGGTGGTGTCGAAGGGCGCGTCGAGCGGGTTGCCCAGAGGGTCGAGCACCACGCAGCCTGCCTGCTGCGCCACCAGCATCGTGCAGAGGTCGTAGGGTCTGCAGCACAGGCTTGCTGCATGCCCCAGCTTCGCGTGTACGAGCGGGCGCACGTCGAGGACGAAGCGGTCGCGGCCCAGCGCCAGCTCGGCCAGCTGCCCGCCCGAGCAGATGTACTGGTCGGTGTAGACGTCGGCCTTGAGCGGGTTCCACGGTCCCAGCGCGCGGTCGAGGATCGCTTCCTCCAGCCGGGCGGTGAGTTCCTTGCCGCCGTGGAAGAAGTTGTTCACGGTCGCGAACCCGTGCCGCAGGTCCACGGCGCCCGAGGGCCGTAGCACGAAGGAAGCGCGCGTGCCGTCGTGCAACCCGTGCCGTTCCCCTTGTGCCCCGGCGCCGCGCACCGCCCACAGCACGTCCGACGTCGCCTGCCGCGTCGTCGGCAGCTCGGTCATCACCGCCACCTCGGCGTCGGAGAGCCGCGTGGCCGCGCCGCGGTCCGGCGCCGCGGCCATCAGGCACCAGGCGCTGCGCTTGTCGAACATCAGCCCGCGCGTGCCGTCGATCGGGTCCACCAGCAACCGGAACGGCGCTCCGCCGCGCCCGGCACTGCCGAACTCCACGCCGCGCGGGTCGAGCCCCTCCGCCACCAGCACGAAGTGCTGCTCGCGTCCCCAGCGCTCGCAGTGCGCGAGCAGCAGTTCCTCCACCGCCACGTCGATGCCGAAGATC
>JBEGVB010000081.1:0-57199 GCA_041178545.1 Planctomycetota bacterium | reverse complement strand
CGAGTCGCCGCAACACCTCGTCGGTCGCCGTGACCGTGGCCGAGCGCGGCAGGAAGGCCTCGACCCAGAACTCACCCTGGTGCACCTCGGGCATCACGGTCTGGCCGAGGCTGCGCGCGCCGTGGACCGATGCGCCCACCAAGCCAGCTGCCACGAGCAGCACGGTGCCGGGCCGCGCCAGCGCGCCCCGCAGCAGCACGGGGTAGACGCGCTCGAGCGCCGAGAAACTCGCGTTCCACACCCATGCAACCGGGGCCAGTGCGAGGCTCGCCAGCCTGCCGACGATGCCGAAGGCGCGGAGCAGGGACCACCAGAGGCCGATGCGGAGCCAGACCAGCAGGAACCCGAGGGCCCGGAAGGGCAGGCCCACCGCCCAGCCCACGTACCCCACGAGACGTACTGCAGGAGCGCCCTCCGTCGGTCGGCCTGCCACGACCCAGTGCCAGCCCGAAGCAAGCATGGGGGAGTCCGTCGTTTCCCGCGCCATGCTGCGCGAGGCGAGCATGGGCACCAGGAACATGGCCGCCAGCAGGGACATCAGCAGCGAGAACACCACCGTGAGCGACTGGTCGCGGAACAGCTGGCCCGCGAGACCCTCGACGAAGACGATGGGGAAGAACACCGCCACGGTGGTGAGCGTGGACGCGACCACCGCACCGGCCACGCGGCTCGTGCCCGCCACCGCTGCCCGTGCGGAGGGCATGCCCGCCTCGCGTGCCTTGGCGATCGACTCCAGCACGACGATGGAGTTGTCCACCAGCATGCCGACACCCAGCGCAAGGCCGCCCAGCGACATGATGTTGATGTCGATGCCGGTCATGAACATCGGGGCGAAGGTCGCCACCAGGCTGATGGGGATCGACGCCGCGAGGATCGCGGTGGTGGCGAACGAGCGCAGGAACAGGAAGATCACCAGGATCGACAGTGCGCCGCCCTGGACGGCATTCGAGAGCACCTCGTCGATCGCGCCCTGCACGAACTGCGACTGGTCCTGCAGCAGTTGCAGGTCCATGCCCTGCTTGCGCAGGTCGAAGGCCAGGTACTCCGTCATCACGCGCCGCTGGCGGAGCTCCGACTGGCGGACCAGCGCGTCGGTCTCCGCCTTCTCGCTCAGCGGGGCGAGGTGCAGCCCCTTGGCCACCGCCTCCTGCTGCGACCGGGTGCCGAGCGTCCGCTCCCTCACGTTGCGGCACAGCTCGACGACGTTGGCGCCAGCCTCCTTGTAGAGGTCCACCAGCACGGTCGGGCGGCCACCGATGCGGGCGACCACCTCAGGGTCGGCGGGCACACGGGTCACCTTGGCCACCTCGCCGAGCCGGATCACCGCGCCCTCGCGCTCCACGAGCACGGTGTCGCGGATCTCCTCCAGCGTGCGGTACTCGTTGAGGGCGCGCACGAGGAACTCGGTGCGGCTCTCCTCGATGGCGCCTGCCGCCGCGTTCATGTTCTCGGCCCGCAGCCGCGCTGCGACCGTGTCGACGCTCAGGTTGCGTGCCGTGAGTGCCTGCTCGTCCAACGCGATGCGGATCTCCTCCTCGTCGCCACCCCGCAGCCGCACCGCCGCCACGCCCGGCACCTGGGCGAGCTGTTCCTCGAGCTCCAGGTCGGCGTACCGACGCAACGCCACCGTGTCGACCTCGGTCGCGTCCGCCACCAGTCCGAGCGTCATCACCGGGTCGAGGCTCGGGTCGTACCGCAGCACGAGCGGCTTGCCAGCGCCGGGCGGCGGGAAGAATCGGTCGAGGCGCTCGCGCACGTCGGCCACCGCGAACGTCATCTGCGTGCCCCACGCGAACTCCAGCACCACGTCGCTCACGCCTGCACGGCTGATGCTGTAGACGCGCCGTGCCCCGGGCACGACGGCCACCAGCTCCTGCACCTTCTCGCTCAACCGCTCCTCGACGTCGCGCGGGCTCGCGCCCGCGTACTCCGTGCGCACCGTGACCGTGGGGTACGAGATGTCGGGCAACAGGTTGACCGGCAGCCGGAACAGGCCGACCAGGCCGAACACGCACACGGCCACCACGACCATGGTGATGGCCACGGGGCGGCGCGTGGTGAAGTCGAAGAACGAGCGCTCGGTTTGCATCGCTACTGGGCGACCCGGACCGGGCTCTGGTTCTTGAGGTCCTCGTGGCCGGACACGATCACCATCTCGCCGGGCTGCAGCCCGCCGTCGCCGCGGTTGCGGCACTCGACGCGGTCTTGCAGTTCCAGCCCGGGGTCGAGGTCCACCCGCGTCGCCTTGCCGCCGCGCACGGCCATCACCACCGCGACGTTGCCTTCCGACAGCATGGCTGCCTTCGGCACCATGAGTGCCTCACGCTGTTCCTCGGCGAGGATGCGCGCGCGCACGAACATGCCGTGCAGCAGCAACTGGGCGTCCGCCTCGCGCACGCGCATGCGCACCCTGAAGTGCCCGGTCTCCCGCCGGATGGCCGGGCTCACGAGGTCCACGTCGGCTGCGAACTCCCGACCGGGGATGGCATCGGTGGTGAAGCGGACCTCCCGGGCGTGCCGCACCAGCTCCAGCTCGGACTGCGGTCGGTCCAGGTAGGCCACCAGGTTGCGAGGGTCGATGATCTCGAACAGCTTGGTGCCCGCAGCGATGTTGGCGCCGTCCGCCACCATGCGCTCCACGATCACCCCGTCGAAGGGCGCGACGACCCGGTGGTGCTCAAGCCGCACCTCGTTCTCGCGGATCTTGGCCGAGAGCTCGGCCAGCGTGGACCCGAGGCGCTTGAGCTCCAGCTCGGACTTCCGGCGGTTGAACTCGGCGACCTGGGTGGCCTGTTCGGCCCCGCGCCAGGTGATCTCCGCCTCCTCCAGCGCCTTGGGGGAGACGAACTCCTTGTCCATGGACGCCTGCCGGTCGTACTCGGCACGCGCCCTGCGCGCCTCGAGGGTCATCTGCTCCACGCGGCGCGCGGCAGCCTCGACCTCCAGCTGGGCGAGCCCCTCGTCGACCTTGCGTGCGTCGAGCTGGACCCGCAGCTGCTCGATGGCGGAGAGGGCTTCCCGGTCGTCCAGTTCGGCGAGCAGCTGGCCCTTGGTCACCTTGGTGCCGGTGTCTGCCGGCAGGCTCCGGATCCTGCCCGCAACGCGCGCACTGATGTCGTCGCGGTGCTCGGACTCGAGGAACCCGGTGGTGGGGATCTCACGCTGCACCTTCTCGAGGGTTGCCGGGGCGACGCGGACGAGGGCTGGGTCCGCGGAAGCCGCCTTCTCCTGGACGGTTTCGGCGCTGCAGGCTGCCAGCGCGCAGACGAGGAGCATCCGCGCGGTCAGACGGGCGTTGGGCATGGGCGTGGCTTCGTGGCTCGGACGGGTTCGGAGGCGCAATCCCGCTGGGAGGCGGGACTGCCGTGGTGCAAACTACGAGGCAACAGGTTCTATTCGCAGCAGCATCTCATGGCAGGCGTGATTTCCCTCGCAGCGGCAAGGCAGGCGGTCCTCGAGGCCCCTTGTGCCCAGTGCCCCCACGAAACCGTCGCGCTCGCCCAAGCACTCGGGCGGTGGCTTGCGGAGGACGTGTGTGCCGACGGCCCATGGCCTGCCACGGACCGGGCTGCCATGGACGGTTTTGCCCTCGGGTTGGGCGATCGCGCGGAACTTGCACCGGGCAGCCGCTTTCCGGTGGTGGGGGAGAGCCTGGCTGGCCACCCCTATCCCGGTCGGGTGCCGGCAGGCACGGCCGTGCGCATCATGACCGGGGCCGTGGTGCCGCCCGGTTCCGACACGGTGGTGCCAGTGGAGCACACCAGCGGGTACGAGGGCACCGAGGTCGAGGTGCGAGAGGGCGTGCGGCGCGGGCAGAACGTGCGCCTGATGGGTTCCGAGGTGCAGCCGGGGCAAAGGCTCCTGGCCCGCGGGACCCGCATCCGCGCCGCCGAGGTCGGTGCCCTTGCCGTGCTGGGTCGGGTGCAGGTGACCGTCGCCTCCAGGCCTCGCGTGGCCATCCTCGCCACCGGGGACGAGGTCGTCCCCGTCGACCGGGAGCCGTTGCCGCACCAGGTCCGCGAGAGCAACAGCCACGCGCTGGCGGCGCAGGTCGCGGAGTGCGGCGGCGAACCAGTGCGCCTCGGGATCGCGCCTGACGAGGAGGGACCGCTGCGCGGGCTGCTCGCGCGCGGGCTCGCCGAGGCCGACGTGCTGGTGACGATCGGCGGCGTGAGCAAGGGCACCCACGACCTGGTGCACACCACGCTCACGGCCCTCGGCGTGCAGCCCGTGTTCCACGGCATCCAGCTGAAGCCGGGCAAGCCGACGTTCTTCGGCCTCGCGCAGGGGCCTCGCGCCCGCGCCGTCTTCGCGCTGCCCGGCAACCCCGCTTCCTGTTTCACCGTGTTCGACCTGCTGGTGCGGCCCTGGCTGCACCGCTGGTGCGGTGCCCCGGTCCACGCCGGCCCCGAGCTGGCCCGTGCCGGCGGCGCGCTCCCGCGCGCCAACTCCCGCGAACAGGCCGTGCCTGCACAACTCGGCCCGGACGAGCATGGGGCGCTGGTCGCCCGGATGCTGCCGGTCTCGCCCAGCGGCGACCCGTTCGCGCTGGTGCCGGCAAACGGTTACGCGCTGGTGCCCGCGGGCACCGCCCCTGCTGCGGGCACCCTGCTGCCGGTCACTCCCTTCGGCGCAACGGCCGGTCCCCGGTGAACGGCTCCCGCCCGAGTCCGCGTGCCGACGCCGCGCTCGCGCTCGCAGCCGTGCTGCTGCTGTGGGCGGCGACCCCGCCCGCGTGGTTCGTCGGGGCCGAGTTCCTCGTCGTCCCGGGGTGGATGGCGACGTACGCACTGTTCACCCGCACGACGCGCCCGCTGCTGTGGGGCCATGCCGTGGGCGCAGCGCACATCCTCTGCTTCTCGTTCTCCCTGCGGCACGTGCTGTTGCCCGGATGGGTTGCCATCGGCATCGTCGGCGGGTGCTACACCCTGCTCGCCGCGTGGTTCGTCCGCCTCCGCGGTGCCCGCAACGGTCCCTGGGCCTGGGCCCTTGCCGTCGCGGCCATCCAGTGGCTGCGCGCCCACATGCCGGAGATGCACTACCCCCACGGCCAGCCGTGCCACGCCCTGTGGGAGTGGCCGGTGCTGCTCGCACCGGTGCGGTGGGGCGGCGAGGTGCTGCTCAACGGCCTCGTGGGCTGGGTCAGCGCCGCGGCCGTCGACACCTTCCGCGGCTGGCAGACGGGCACCACCCCCTTCGGCAGAGCCCGGTTCCGCCTCGCCGGAGGGCTCGCAGCATGGCTGCTGCTGGCGCTGGGTGCGCGCGCTGCCGCGGCAGGGGTCACCGATGCCGATGCGGCGCCTGCGGCACCGGTCCGCATGGCTGCCGTCGAGCCCGGGTACCATCCCGCGAGGCTCACCAGCGCCCGCGAGTACGCCGAGGTCTACCGCAGCCGCCTGCTGGATCCGACGCGCGAGCTGTTGGCCCGTCCCGAGCCGCCCGCCCTCGTGCTCTGGCCGGAGAGCACGCACCCGGGCCACGTGGCTTCGGCTCCCGCCGGGGAGCCGAGGTGGGAGGGCCGCGGCTGGCCGCTGCCGGAGCTGCCCGGCGACACCCGCCTGCTGGTGGGTGCCATGGTGGTCCGCGCGGACGGCACCGAGACCCCGGCTGCGGTGCTGCTGGGGCCGGGTGGGACCGTGCACGGCCACCACGAGAAACGGGTGCTGGTGCCCGCGGGCGAGTACGTGCCGTTCCTCTTCCTGCTGCCCGAGGCTGCGGCACAGGCGGTCCGCGACACCGTCCGAGCGTGGATGGGGGCGGTTCCCGACAACGTCTTCGGTCGGCCCCAGCCGCTGCTCGTTGCCCGCACGGACGCGGGCGCGGAAGTCCCCTTTGGTGCGATGCTGTGCTTCGACAACGCCTTCGGCTGGGTGGGGCGGGAGGCGGTGGCCGACGGTGCCCGGTTCCTCGCCGTGCTGTCCAACGAGGCCTGGTACGAGGGGGGCGCCGAACTGGAACAACTGCTGGCCATGACCGTGGTGCGCGCGCTGGAGACCGACACCCCCTTGGTCCGCTGCACCATGGACGGCCTCACTGCCCACGTGGCCCGGGACGGGCGGGTCGTCGGCCTGCTGCCCAAGGTCCCGGCGCCCAGCCCCGGACCGCGCGTCCTCGAGGTCGCGGTGCAGCCGGGCCCGGGGCGGCTGCCCGCCGGTGCCTCCCTGGTCCGCGGGCACGAGGTGCTGCTGGCGCTGGGCTGGCTCTGCGTCCTCTGGTCGAGCCGACGGCTCTCCGGGACTCGAACTCTCGATGCAGGCGGTTCTTGACCCTGCCCTTCGTGGGGCTAGGATCCGCGCCCTACGCACCCTCTCGGTGGGCAACAGACTCTCCCTCTTGTTGCTGACCTGCGGCTCACCGGGTGGCTTGACCCCACGTCCCATCGCATCTCTCGCGCGACAGCGGTCCAACCAGGCAAAGGCGCCTGGCACCCGCTGGCCGCAACCAGGAGTTCACGGTTCCCCATGAGTCCCCTCGGCCGCGTCTTCATCGTTCTCAACCTGATCCTCGCCGGCACGTTCGTCGGCTTCTCCGGCACGTACCTGCAGAAGCAGGACAACTGGAAGGACAAGTTCACCGCCAAAGAACAGGAGTTCGGCAAGCTGAAGAGCGAGACGGACTCGCAGATCGCCGAACTGACGGGCAAGGTCACCCAGGGTGACTTCCAGAAGGCCCAGCAGGATCGCCAGATCGCGAACCTGAAGAACGACAACGACCGCCTCACGGAGGAGAACAAGCGCCTCAACGCGCAGCTCTCCAGCATCGAGGGTGACGTCAAGGCGCTGAACAGCAGCGCCGCCGCGATGAAGAGCGAGCTGGCCTCGGCCTTCAGCCAGGCCAAGGAGGCGTACGCCAAGGCCCTCTCCGCCGAGAAGGACAAGGACGAGGCCGTTGCCGCCAAGGACGCCGCCGTCGCCGCCCAGAAGGACCTGGAGCAGCAGGTGGCCGGTCTCACCGACTCGGGCACCAACAAGGACGCCACCATCGCCAGCCTGTCCAAGGACAAGAGCGAGCTGACCCTGCTGGTCGACGTCGCCAAGGCCAAGGGCTTCCTGGAGAGCATGGCCGTCCCCGCCTTCAAGGGCACGGTCACCCAGGTGTCGAACAACAAGCTCGTCACCATCAGCGTGACCGAGAACCCTGAGTCGGCCGAGGTCAAGGTCGGCTACCGCTTCGCGATCTACGACGCCAAGGGCTACAAGGGCGAGGCCCGCGTCACCGCTGCCGACAACGACAAGAAGGTTGCGTTCTGCACCCTCGACATCGTCAAGGGCGCCGTGAACGTCGGCGACAGCGCTTCTACCCAGACCAACTGAGACCCCCACGGAGGGCTTGAACATGGCCAGCAAGAAGAAGGCAGCGGCTCCCGTCGAGGCAGTCGAGGAAGTGAAGACCGGCGGTCTCGGGCTCGAAGACGGCATCGTGCTGGGCACGACGATCCTCGTGCTCATCGCGATCGTCCTGGTCAACGTGGCCTCTCAGGCCTACGCCTGACCGGCGCTGACTCGTCTGGCTCGGCCTTGCCGAGCCGCACCTGGAACCCCGCCTTGCGCGGGGTTCTTTGTTTTCCGGGCGCGCACCCGCGGGTGGGGCGTCCGCTCCGCGCGCGGGCGCGTGGCTGCACGTCCATGCGGCGCACGGAGAGTGGGTGTGCACAAGCTTCCCCATGCGCGTGCGACGGGCGCGCGAAGTGCGTGTGTTCCCCGTTGCCATACTGCAGCACCTCGCTACGTTGCGTCCTGCTGCCTTCGGTCAAGGCAGCATGTCCTGCTGGTCAAGGTGACCCCGCACCTGCAACTCGGGGAAACCCCTCTGGAGGGGTCCATGGTCAAACCGTTTGAGTGGCTCATGAGCCGCTTCTCGGTCGATCTCGGGATCGACTTGGGAACGGCAAACACGCTCGTGTTCGTGCGCGAACGCGGCATCGTGCTCGATGAGCCATCCGTCGTCGCCGTCCGCAAGGGTTCCAACGAGGTGTTGCTCGACGGCGGTGCCGTCGGCACCGCGGCTCTCGAGTACCTCGGTCGCACCCCGCCTGGGTTCCAGGCCATCCGTCCGATGAAGAGCGGCGTCATCGCCGACTTCGAGGTGACGGAGAAGATGCTGCGCTACTTCATCAACAAGGCCTGCGGTGGTCGCAGGATGGTGAAGCCTCGCGTGGTGATCGCAGTGCCCTGGGGCATCACGCCCGTGGAGAAGCGCGCGGTGATCGGTTCTGCCGAGCGCGCCGGCGCGCGTCGCGTGTTCCTCGTCGACGAGCCCACGGCCGCCGCCATCGGTGCGGGCCTGCCGGTGCACGAGCCCCACGGCTGCATGGTGGTGGACATCGGCGGTGGCACCTCGGAGGTCGCCGTGATCTCCCTCGCCAACGTCGTGACGGCAGAGTGCCTCCGCGTGGCAGGTGACGACTTCAACGACGCGATCGCGCACTACATCCGCAACAAGTTCAACCTGCTGGTCGGCGAGATCACCGCGGAGCGACTCAAGATCGCTGCCGGCAACTGCATGCCCCTCGAGGACGAGGAGGACACGGAGGTGGAGATCCGCGGACGCGACTCGCTCACGGGTCTGCCCCGTCGTGCCGTGATCTCCTCCGCCGACGTGCGCGAGGCGCTGGCCGAACCAGTGCGCAAGGTGGTCAGCTCGATCAAGTCCGTGCTCGAGCGCACGCCGCCCGAACTCGCTGCCGACCTCGTGCAGTCCGGCATCACCCTCTGTGGCGGTGGCGCCATGCTGCGCGGCCTGCCCGAGCTCATTGCCCGGGAGACCGAGCTCGACACGCGCGTCGCCGAACGTCCGCTGGAGTGCGTCGCGCGCGGCACGGGCATCTTCCTCGAGAACCTGGAGCTCTACTCCCAGTTCCTCGAGGCCGGCGACAACTTGGGCTGAGCGCCGGTGCGGGTGGTGGACCGGCTGCTGCCGCGCGCTGCGCGGCGGCCCGGCAGGGTGGTTCTCGAGGAGGCGGGTTGGATCAACGCTGGGGCAATCGCGTGTTCCCCGTGGGGCTCTACGGTGCCCTGGTGGCGGCGCTCTGTGCACTTGCCCTGCCTTCCTTCACCGAGCCTGTGGAGAAGGCGTTGCTCGGTGCAGTGGCGCTGCCGCTCAAGCTCGTGGCGCGCCTGCAGCCGGTGCCGGTCGAGGCCGGGAGTGCAGTCTCTGCCGCGGGCGGCAGCCTGCAGGAACAACTGACGCAGCGCCTGCGGGCAACGCTCGTCCGCGGGGCCGTGGAACGAGTCGACCCCGACCTCGTGCCCGAGGTGGTGCCCGTGGTGGAGCGACGTCGTCCGGGCGGCGCAGGCCAGCCGAGCGAACTCGTGCTCGGCCGCAGCTTCGCCTCGCTGCAGGGCCATGCGACGTTCGTGACGAGCGGAGAGGCCCTGGTGGGTTTCCTCGCCCGTCCCGGGCAGGCAGGGCCCGCGGACGAGGGTGCTGCGCAGCCTGCGCGCGTGCTGATGCTGCACCACCCCGAGTGCCTGCGGGTGGCCGCCAGCATGCAGGCACCCACGGGTGCCCGTCCGCTGCACCTGGTGGTGGAGGCAGCGGCCTCGCTCGACCCCTGGCCACTCCGCACCAGCCTGTGGGACGACCCATACGGGGCGTCGCGCTTCCGCGACAGCGGTGCCGAGGTTCGCTCGCTGCGCGTGCCTGAGCCCTGGGGGCAGGGCCTGCCCACAGACCTGCTGGTGGGGCGCGCCCGCATCTGGGGCTACGCCAGCGGGGAGACGATCGGCGTGTACGTCGAGCCCGCGGTCGAGCCGCGTGCCGTGTCCCACGTCGTGGTGTGGCACCCACGTGCCGAACAGCGCCCCGAGGATGCTGCGCCCGTTGCAGGGTCCCGGGGCTCGGTGGCTGCACAGCTGCTGTCCCTGCCCGGTGCCGAGGCGCGCCGGCTGCATGCATCGTGGCCCCGCAGTGCCCGGGTTGCGGACGGGGCTGCCGTGTCGCAGGACGGCGTCTGCATCGGCACCGTGCGCACCTTGGTCCTCGGTCAGGGACTGGTGACGGCATTTGCCGCCACGCGGCACCCGTGGTCCCTGCTCTTGCTCCCGGACGAGCCCGGGCAGCCGGTGGTGGAGCTCCAGGGCACGGTGGAGGGCTGGGCCGCGCAAGGGCTGCGGGTGGCCGTGCAGGGTCCCTCGCCGGCACGGGGCTGGCTCTTCACGGGCAGCAACGGCCCCGACTGCCCTCCGGGCCTCCGGCTCGGGCGCGTGGCGCCTGCCGAGGCGGACGGATTGTGGCTCGAGCTGGAGCCGGTCGACCTCGGCCGTGGTGCCGAAGTGACCACGGTGCAGGAGGGATCCTGATGCGCTGGGTGCTCTGGTTCCTGCTGGTGCCGCAGCTCTACCTGCTGCAGGGATGGGTCGGCAGCACGGGCCAACCGCTGTTCGACGCCACGGTCCTCCTCTGCGTCTTCCTGGCGTGGTTCGCACGACCAGCCTGCCTGCCCGTTCTGCTGCTGGGCGTCGCCGCCGGACGGGCGCTGGTCGACGATGCCGGCCTCGCCGTGCAGATGCTGGTGGTCGGCACGCCCACTGCGCTGGTCGTGCCGCTGCGGTCCATCGTGTTCCGCAGGAACTGGCTCTGGCAGGGTGCGCTTGCTGCCGTCGTGGCCATCGTCGTGCCGCGGCTCTCGGGACTGCTCGGGGCCTGGTTCTCCCAACCTTCTGCTTCGGCCGAGCTCCACGGTGCCAACGTGCTCTGGTCCGCGCTGCTCGTGCCGCCGCTGCTGGCCGTGTTCCGCCGGTTGCCGCCGCTGCGCGGGTTCGAGGAGGACCTGTCGTGAACAGCGCGCAGCGCATCCGCTGGATCGGAGGCCTCTTCGGGGTGGCGCTCCTTGCCGTGCTGGTGCACTGCTGGTTCGTCATGGTCGAGCAGCGCGAGCAGTGGCTGCAGCGCAGCTTCGACAACCGCTGGGCGTTCCGGTCCATCCCGCCGCTCCGCGGCGCCATCACCGACCGGCTGGGCCGCGTGCTCGCGCGCGACGTGCCCACGTTCCAGGTGGCCGTCGACTACGAGCAGTTCCGGCGCATGCATCCCATGGGCGCAGCAGTGCACGGCGCAACCCACGTGGCGCAGCACTTCGCGGAGCTGGCGGACGTCCGGTTCTCCTATGCAGCGGGCCCGCGCGGTCCGCAGGCTGCATGCGCGCTCGTCCTGGCGCAACCGCTCGCACACATCCGTCCGGGCGCCGCGAACCGCGACTACGCGCGCGACCTGCGTTTCTACGCCACGTCCTTGCTCGCAGGGTGCACCGGCCAGTCGCGCCGGCGCGTCGCCAGTGCGCTCACGCGCGCCCTCGACTCGGGTCGCGACGGGACCATCGGCGACTGCCTGCCGGGCCTCGATGCCGCGGTGCTGGAGCAGTCCTTCGACCGCTTCGTGCAGCAGCTCGAGTCCCTCGACGCAGTCATCGACTCTGGCGTCGGACGCGGCGACATCGTTGCCGAGCTCGATCGCCAGCGCGATGCTTGGCTGCGCCGCGGCGGGGAGGCACCGCAGGTGCGCCGGCTGGTCGTGCTCGCCAAGCGACTGCCGTTCACGCTCGCTGCCGCGCTCCGCACCGTCGAGGAAGACCATCCCGGGCTCTGGCTCGAGCCCACCGTCGAGCGCGAGCGTTCGCCCGAACCGCTCTCCACCCTGGGAGTGGTGCTCGGTCGCGTGGGTGCGCTCGAGCGCGACGACCGCAGGGAGGCGGCCGAACTGGTGGTGCAGTCGACGCTCGAGGAGGAGGAACTCGGCAGCCTGGTGCCAGACGACCTCGCGCCCGACGGCATCACGGACAGTTACCGCAGCCGGGCGCGCCAGCACCTCGAGTCGGTGCTGCGCGAGAAGGGGCGCAGCGGCACGGGCGGGCTCGAGCAGGCCTACGACGACGCGCTGTCGGGGCGGTTCGGCATGCGCCTCGTCGAGCGGGACAAGCGCAACCGCGAGCAGGTGCAGTGGGCCAGCATGCTCGTCGCACCGGGCGAGGACGTGACCCTGACGGTCGACCTCGACCTGCAGGAGGTGCTGGAACAAGAGGCCGAACGGGCACGCATCCAGTGGGAAGGTGAGGCTGCACAGCGCGGTGCCCCTGCAGGGCGCGTGGACGTGGCCCTGGCGATGGTCGATGCCCGCAGCGGCGACGTGCTCGGGCTCGCCGGTGCACCGCTGCAACGCGACGGCGCGGCCCGCATCCCGCCGGTGCTCAGCTGGCACGGGGCCGGTGACCTCGGGTCGCTGGTGAAGCCGTTCGTCATGCTGGAGCAGCTCCAGGCGGAGGGCAGCGGGCGACCGCACAAGGACCACGGCGGGTTCGAGCCGTGCAAGGGGCTCTACCGGCGGTTGCGCGGACAGCCGCTCCGTTGCGACCATGCCCACGGCGAGCAGGGCAGGGAACCGGTCCATGCGCTGGCCGACTCCTGCAACACCTTCTTCTTCCAGGCGGCAGAAGGGCTCGGGGAATCAGGACTGGAGCGGGCCCTGGTGCGGGTCGGGCTGCACAGCCCTTCGGACCCGCTCGACCCGTTCGTCCCCAACTGGCAGCCGCGTCCCCGCGGCATCGCAAAGGGCCTCTGGCCGGCGCCGGGCTACGCCCGCAAGTCCACCTACCCGCAGATGCGCGCCATCGGCTATGGCGTCGAGGCCAATGCGGTGTCGGTCGCGCGTGCGTATGCGGCACTCGCCACCGGCGTGCTGCACGAGGTCGGCTTCCTGCGCGGCGAGGAGCGCGCGGCCGCGGCACTGGACGTCGATGCATGGATCCTCGAGACCGTGCGCGAAGGGCTTGCAGCCTGCGTGGACCACGGCACTGCCGACGAGGTGGAGGAACTGCGCCAGTTCGGGGCCGTCGGCAAGACCGGCACGGCGGAGATCGGCAACGAGGGGGACGCCAACAACGCGTGGTTCGCCGGCTACCTGCCTCTGCGCGGCACCGAGGCGGTGCAGGTCGCGTTCTGTGCCGTCGTCTACGGCGTGCCCGACAAGGTGCATGGCGCGGACGCCGGCGGACGGCTTGTTGCCGACGTCCTGCTGCGCATGCAACGGGACCCGGCACTCCGACGGCGCTACCTCGACGCGGAGGCACCCAGGTGAGGCCACAAGAGGTGCTCGCCAACGTGCCGTGGTGGCTGGTGCTGGTGACCGCTGCACTCGGCCTCGTGGGGCTTGCCTTCATCCACTCCGCCACCTTGGACCGTCCCGACGTGTCCGAGCAGTACGGCAAGCAGGCCTTGTTCCTCGCCTGTGGGTTCGGGCTTTCGTTCCTGCTGCTGTTCGTCCCGTACGGCAGGACGCTGCGCATCGCATGGCTCCTCTACGGTGCCGTGCTGGTGGCACTCGCGCTGCTGCCGTGGTTCGCACCGATGATCAACGGCGCCCGCCGCTGGTACACGTTCCCCGGGTTCTCGGTGCAGCCCAGCGAGTTCGCCAAGCCCATCGTCGTCGTGGCCCTCGCGGCGCTGCTGCGGTTCAAGACGCGCAGCACCACCTTCGAGGGGCTGTTCGTGCCGATGCTGGTGGCAGCCATCCCGGCGCTGCTCGTGCTGCGCCAGCCCGACCTCGGCAGTTCGCTGGTCTTCTGGCCCGTGCTGCTCGCCATGTGCTGGGCCGCCGGTGCCCCGACTCGCGGTCTGCTGGCGGTGCTCGGCATCGGCATGGTGGGTGCCGTCCTTGCGTACTTCTTCGTGATCCACGGCTACCAGAAGGTGCGCATCGACACCTGGGCCGCGCACTACCAGTGGTCCGAGCTGCTCGCGAACCCGTCGCTCGACCGCGAGGCCCATGCCGAGATGCTCCAGCTGCAGCGCGGTCCGGCCTACCAGCCCTGGCAGGCCCTGATCGCCATGGGTGCCGGTGGGTGGCTCGGCCACGGCTACGCGCAGGGGCCCCAGAACCGCTACGACTTCCTGCCCTACCGCAGCGAGGACTACGTGTTCGCGGTGGTGGGCGAGGAGACCGGGCTGCTCGGGTGCGCGGCAGTGCTGCTCCTCGTGGCATGCCTCGTCTTCGGCCTGCTTGCGCTGGCACTGCGCACGCGCGAACGCTTCGGCCGCCTCGTGTGCGTGGGCATCGCGACCTGGATCGGGTTCCAGTCGCTCATGCATGCTGCCGTGAACAGCTGGATGATCCCGTCCACCGGCGTGCCGATGCCCTTCCTCAGCTACGGCGGCAGCTCCACGCTGGCCGTGATGCTGTCGATGGGACTCTGCTGGAACATCGGTGCGCGGCGCGAGGTCGTGATCGCGCCCGACGGCTACCGGTGAGTCTCACTTCTTCTGGCGCAGGTACTCCTGCCAGTACTTGCGGAACTTCTCGGGCACCTTGGGCGGCGAACCCCGGTTCTTGAGGAAGTTCACGTAGGGCTGCAACTCGCCCCAGCTGCCGTCCCCACTGCCCGGCTGGCCCGGGGCCGTCGGATCCTGCGGCGCCTGGTTGCCCTGGCGGTTCTCGCCTGCCGCCGGTTGCTCCTGCTCGCCCATGGGCTGCTGCTGTGGTTGCTGCTGCTGGCCGGGCTGGGGTTGCGGTTGCTCGCCCTGCTGTGGCTGCGGCTGCTGGCCCTCTGTCTCCTCCGGCCGACGCTGCTGCTGGAACTCGGGGTTCTCGTTCTCGCGCCGCTGTTGCTGGTTCCGCTGCTGCTGTTGTTGTTGCTGTTGTTGCTGCTGGTCCTGTTGCTGCTGCTGTTGTTGCTGGTCCTGCTGCTGCTGTTGCTGCTGCTGGTTCTGCTGGCGCATCTCCTCCAGCTTGCGGATCAGTTCGTCGATGCCCTCGACGACCTTGGTGCTCCGTTCCGCGCTCTCCTTGAGCATGCGCGAGGGCTCGCTCTTGGCCGCCTTGGCGCCCTGTTGCAGCAGCTTCTCGATCTCGGTGAGCTCGGCATCGACCTTCTCGACGATGCGCTTGATCTCTGCCGGGTCCTGCGCGCGCAGCCCCGGTGTCCCGAGGAAGAGGGTGGCCAGTGCCATGCCGATGCCGACGTGCAGATTCACTTGCCGCCTCCGTTGCCTTGTTCCTCACCGCCACCCTGCATCTGCTCCAGCGCCTGTTCCATCTGCGTCTTGAGCTGACGGAACAGGTTGCTCACCTCGCCATGGCGGTGGCCGAGCCGCTCGATGAGGGCACTCTCCGCCTCGCTGATGCCCTCGTCGCCGCGCAGCTGCACCAACCTGTCGAGGTCCTCGGCAGCCTTGCGGGTGTCGAGTTGGAGTGTCTTCAGCATCTGCAGGTCGGCGATCATGGAGACCAGCCGCTGTTGCTGCGGGTTGAAGCGGTTCTTGCCGCGTTCCTCCTGCTGTTGCTGCTGCTCCTGCTTGCGCTGTTCCTCCCGCTCCTGCTGGCGGCGTTCGCGCTCGCGGTCGAGGGCGGCGATGAGCTCCATCGACCGGCGTTCCACGTCCTGCTGCAGCATGGTCGTGTAGGTGCCCGGGTCGGGGTTGCGACCGCCCAGCCGGCGTGAGACCTCCCGCAGGTCCTCCTGGTTGGCCTTGAGGACGGCCTGGAACACCAGGTTGCCCTCCTCGACCAGTGCCTTGGCCATGAACTCGAGCTTGCCGGCGAGCTCGGCCTCCTCCTCGGCGAACTGGTTGAGGCGACGCCGCTGCGCGCGCGGGACGCCGTCGGGTCCGGAGGCTTGCTGGACCTCCAGCGTGCCCTGGGTGATGGGCTGTTGCTTCGCCAGCAGGTTCTGGAGCTCTTCCTTCATCCGGAACAGCTGTTCCTCCTGCCGGAGGTCCTGGTACCGGTCGCGCTCCTGCTCCAGCTGCTTTGCCGCCTCGTCGAGCTTCTGGCGGGCCTGTTCCTGCTGCTGTGCCGCTTCCTGTTCGTCGCCCTCGCCGATCTGCTGCCGTGCCTGCTGGGAGGCCTGGCCAGCCTGGTCGAGTGCGCGCTCGGCGGCCCGGTTCTGCCGCTCCTTGGCCTCGCGTGCCAGCCGGATGATGTCCTCCTCGAGCTGCTGCTGCTCCTTGGCAACCTGCTCCAGGGCCTGCTGCTGCTCCTGGCTCGGCGTGCGCTCCTGCTGGACCGCTTGCCGTGCCTCCTGCAACTCGCGTGCGGCCTCTTGCTGGCTCGACGCCGCACCGGACTGACGGTTCTGCTGCAGCTGCTGCACCGCCTGCTCCATGCGCTGCTGGGCCTGCTGCAGCTGCTCGCCGGCGGCGCGGGCCTGGGCCTCGTTCAGCTCGCCACGCTCGGCGGCCTGTTGCAGCTGTTGCTGCAGCTGCTGGGCCTGCTGCCGGAGCGCCTGCTGGCGCTCGGCGGCCTGTGCCCGCTCGGCTGCGCGTTCCTCGCCGGTCTGGTCGAGTGCTTGTTGCAAGGACTCACGTGCCTGCTGCAACCCCTGGCGGGACTGCTGCAGGCCCTGCTGGGCCTGCTGCCGGACCTGTTCGGGTCCGGTCCCGGGCTCGTTGCCCTCGGCGTTGCGTGCCATCTGTTCCCCGGTCTGCCGCAGTGCCTGCTCGGCGCCCTCGAGGGCCTCTGCTGCCTTGCGCTCGGCCTCCTCGGCGCCGGGTGCGTTCTGCAGCTCGCGTGCGGTCTGGTCCGCGGCAGCTGCCATCTGTCCGGCGCGCCGCTCGGCGGCGGGGGACTGCTGCTGCAGGCGGTTGCGCGCCTCCTCCAGCCCGCGCAGTGCCTCCGACAGCTGCTGCTGCGTGCGCTCGGTCTCGCCCGCGGCTGCGGCCTTGCCGGCCTCCTGCAGGCGTTCGGCGGCCTGTTGCGCGGACTCGGCAGGAGAGCCCTGCTTCGGGGCCTCCGGGCGTGCCTGTGCCAGCTGTTCGGCCTGGGCTCTCGCTGCCTCGCCCAGCTGGTTCGATTCCCTGGCGTTGGTCTCGCGTGCTGCCGTGGCCGTGTCCTCGGCGCGCTCGCGCACAGCCTCGGCAGCGCGGCGCAGCTCGTCACGTCCGCTCTCCGTGTCGGCAGCGCCTGCCTTGCGCAGCTGTTCGGACAGCTCGCGCCACGCAGGGTCCTGCTGCGGGCCATCGGGTCCCTGCACGCGGGGGGCCTGTTCGGTCGCGGCCTGCAGGCGGTCCCGCGCCTGCTGCATGGCAGCCTGGTCGCCGCCGCGCAGGGCCTGTTCCAGCTCGCCTGCAGCCTGTTGCAGGCGCTCTGCAGCGGCCTGGTCGCGCACGTCGCCCATCAGCTCGCGCACCTGCTGGGCGAGGTTGCCGAGCTCGAAGGACTGGTTGCGGGTGGGGTCCGGTTGACCTGCCAGTTCCTGCTGGGCGCGCTGTTCCAGCGCCTCCTGCTGCCGCAACAGCTCGTCGACCTGCCGCATCGCGTTCTCGAGGGCCGGCCTGCGTGCACCTGCATCCCGTGCATTGGCGCGGGCCTCGGCCTGCTGCTCGCGCGCCAGCTGCTCGAGCTGGCGGTCGATCTGCTGCTCGGCCGGGCTCATCTGGCCGCGCATCGCCTGCTGCAGCCGTTGCTGGAGTTGCTGTTGCTGCTGCTCGAGCTGGCGCGCATCCCGGGCCATCCGCTCGGCCTCCGCGGTCTGCTGCTCGAGGTTCTCCAGCGACTGGCGCTCCAACAGGATGTTGAGCAGGCGCTCGAGTCCCTCCACGACCTCGCGCTGCTTGCGCACGGCCTCGGCCAGCGCCGATGCCACGAGGTCGTCGCGGATCCCAGCCACCTCCCGCATCATGCCGGACTGCTGCAGGTGCTCGATGCCCTGCCGCAGCAGTGCCACTTGCTCCTTGCGACCCTCGCGCTCGTACCGCTGCGCGAGCCGGTCCATGAGTGCCTGCAGCCGCTCGGCCTTGCGGAGGATCTCCTCCTGGTCGCGGCGCAGGTTCTCCACGTCCTGAGCTCCACCGGAGGCCGGCTGCTGGGCGTGCAGGACAGCCGGGAACGTGAGGGATGCGAGCAGGCAGAGGGTTGCCAGGGTCTTCATTTGCGTCCTCTCAGTTCCTCGGTGCGCAGTTGCACGTCCCGTTGACGGTCGCGCAGTGCGCGGGCTTCCTGGATCAGGTCCTGGTAGTCGTTCCACTCCTCGAGCCGGTCGCGGAGCTGGGTCAGGGCGGCAATCGCCTGGTCCTGCACGGCTGCGATCTCGCCGAGCAACCGGTTGAGCTCGACCCCGTCGGCTGCGACCTGCGCCTCCGTCAGGAGCCGCGAGGCCCTGGGGCCGAGCGTGCTGGCGAGACCGTCGGCAAGGGTGACCATCCCGAGGATCGGGTCGAGCACAAGCTCGAGCCCGCCGACCGCACCCTCGCGACGGAGCCTCGTGAGCTCCCGGTGGAAGCCTGGGTCGTACGCTGGAGCCTCGGGGCGCGCCGTGTACCAGGTGGTGTAGAGCTCGACGACCTTGCCCACGTGGTTCGACGTGTCGAGACCGTTCCACAGGTGCATGTCGAAGGCACGCATCAGCTGCAGGTGGCAGCGGTCCGCCGACGTCTGCACGCGTCCCTGCCCGACCTCGACCGACGTGAGCACCTGCGAGACGGACGGCCCCGGTGCCAGCGCATCCTGCACCAGCTCGCCGATGCGGGCGCGACGGTCCTCCTGGACCTCCAGCGCCTGCGTGACCTCCTCGCGCAGCGAGCGGAAGTGTCTTGCCACGGCTGCGGCCAACTGGGTCTCGTCGACCACCTGCACGCTGCGCCGCGGCAGTTCCGTCGTGTTCGGCTGCGGGGCCTTGTTGTCCCGCAGCAGGACCTGCAGGGCGAGGCCCTCCTGTGCCGCGCGCGTCTCACCGAGCAACTCGGCAACTCGCAGCAGCCTCAGGCCGCCCGTGGCCAGCGGCGGTCTCGCGTCGCCGGCTGGGGGCTCGAGCAGTGCGATGCGCTGCTCGCGGCCGCCCGGTGCCTCGACGACCAGTTCGGCACCAGCCAGCCCGAAGTCGTCCTTCGCGGCGTAGCGCACGCACAGCGTGGCATTGGGCAGCAGCATGGCGGCACCCTCCTCGTCCGGCTGCAGCCAGCGGCCGACGGGGCTGTAGTCCTGCAGCGCGGCCACGGGGTAGGAACCGGGGTTGGGGTTGCGCAACCCGTTCTCGCCCAGCAACTCGACCTGGTAGCGGTCGGGGGTCTCCACGACGAACCTGCCCGTGAACGCGGGGGAGGTCCCGGAGTCGTCGGTCAGTGCACTGGGCTGCAGCTCCAGCCGTTTGCCGCCCTCGAGGAACACGGCAGTGGCGCTCCGCACCGGGGCCGTGGCGACGACGCGCAGCTCCACTGCGGTGCCCACCAGCGCTTCCACGGCACCGCCCTTCTGCAGCACGGTGCCCTGCCCGGTGTAGGCAGGCGGGGTCAACTGTGCCTCGACGGTGGCCACTGCAGGCGGGTGGATCGTGCGCACCTCCACCACGCGGTCCCCCTGCTCGTCGTCCCCGCCCGTGGCGTGGAAGCTGAACGAGCCGGTCACCCTGCGGAACACGTGCCGGAACCTGCCGCCCGGGCGTGCGGTCGTGCCGGTGCTGCGCTCGTCGCCCTCGGCGTCCTTGACCACCAGCGAAACCGTCTCTGGCACGACGCCTTGCGCGAGCACGCTCACGTGGAGGTCGCCGCCCGCAGGCATGGTCAGCGTCGTCGTGCTGCCGTTGTCGACCCGGTGGAGTTCGGGACCGGAAGGGGGGAGCTCGACGACGAGGTTGGTGGCGCGCGGGTACGCGACCGAGAAACCGAGGTGCCGCAACAGGAAGGCGCGCGCCGTCGCCGGCTGCGCAACCGCGCCGAGCGTGGCGAGGGCGAGCACGGCCATGGTGCCGGCCCAGACGCGCAGCGTGCGCGCTGGGGCGAACAGCTCGTGCAGTGGCAGGGCCCGGGCCGTGGCCATGGTCTCGTCGACGAGCACGCGGACCATCTCGGCGGACTGGTTGCGCAGGCCAGCTTGCGTCGTGGTGCCGAGCTGCACGGCACTCACGAGGCGCTGGTGCAGCTCCGGGAAGCGCGCTTCGAGCAGCAGGGCCACGTCCTGCTGCGACAGGTCGCGTGCCATCGGGTAGCGCACGAAGCGCCAGGCCGACCAGCCCGCGAGGCCCGCGATCACCGCAGCGTGCAGCAAGCGGATGGGCATCGGCAGCGTCAGCAGCTGGTCGAGCGCGTAGAAGAGCATGGCGGCGGCCACCGGCAGGCCGAGCACGATGCCGAGGCCGTGCACGAACCAGCGCCGCTTCACGCGCGCGCGCTGGGAACCCAACAGCTCGACCAGCTCCCTCGGCAGCTCGACCTGCTCCCTCGGCAGTGCGACGCTCTCGGCTTCAGGTCGGTCGGCTTGGTTCACTGCGGGGCGAGGGTTGTGCGCAGGCCTTGCGGCCTAGCGCTGGAAGATGGGGAGGTACTGGAAGGGGATCTGGAGCACCAGCGTGGCCACGGCGGTCGAGAATGCCTCGCCCGGGCCCGCGTGGCAGGGCCACGACCCGTCGGGGCGCTGGATGTCGAGCAGCTTCTGGCGCGTCGCGCGGAAGTAGGCCCGCCACGCGTTGCCACCCGTGATGTAGTAGGCCTGCACCGCGTAGTAGTGGCCGTAGTAGAAGAAGTAGTGGCCTGCGTGCTCGTCGTTGAAGTACGGCAGCTGCCGGTTCATGTAGTCGACGGCGTCGCGGATGATCGGGCTGTCGTACTCGCCTGCCGCGTACAGCGTGGTGACGCCCGCTGCCGTCAGGGGGAACGTCGCACGGGCCTGGGGCCGCAGCTGGTAGCGGAACGCACCGCCGTCGTCGCCGAAGGAGCCGTAGCCGCGGAAGCCGCGGTAGTTGCGGTCGTTGGGGCGCACGGCACTGCGGTAGACGTAGTTCTGGGCGTTCTTGATCGTGTTGAACGGCACGAAGATGCCCACGTTGCGCGCCGAGCGCAGCGCCAGCACCTGGCACACCGTGATCGACATGTCGGACTCGGTCGCGAACGGCCGGTAGCGCCAGCCGCCCTCGCTGTTCTGCGAGTCCACGATCATGTTCACGGCCTTCTGCAGCCCGGCACGCACCTCGGGCCGCTCCGTCATGCCGTAGATCTCGGCAAGGAACAGCGTCGCGAAGGCATGGCTGTACATGCGCGTGCCGTTCTCGGTGATCTGGCCGTCGTCCTGCACGCAGCTGAGCACGTAGTCGAGCCCGCGCTGGAGCACCTCGCCGTACTTGCCGCGACCGGGCACGTGCCCGCCCGCGAGGAAGCTCATCAGCGCGAGCGCGCTGACGCCCACGTGGGGCAGCGGTCGCGGGTCGATGGCCTCGTAGTCGGTGTTGAGCTTGTAGCCCACCAGCTGGGACCAGTGGCCGGCCGGGTCCTGCGTCTGGGCGAGGTAGTCCAGGCCCTTGGCAACGGCCCCGCGGAGTTCCTCGTCGATGAACTGCTCGTTGTTGGTGGCGCCACGCCGCTCCTGCGCCACGGCAGGCAGGGCAAGCAGTGCCGTGAGCGCCAGCATCTGGGCCACGGGGATCGCGCGGCGGAGCCATCCACTCCCCGGCCTCGTGTGCATCGACTCCATGGGTTCGTTCATCGGTTGCTCCCGGTCGCGCCCAGGATGGTGATGCCATCGTTGGCTGCCAGCACAGTGTAGGGACCGTGTGCCCGCAGCCCAGTGGGTGAGGGCGTCGGCAGCGCCAGACTTGCCCTGCCATCGGGCAGTGCGCCAGCCCGGTCGGAGACGCGGAAGGCATGGACCCGGGTAGGGCCGCGGCCTGCGCTGCGGAACCCGGCCACCAGCAGGTCGCCCTCCAGCAGTGCCACCTGCAGCGGCTCCCCGTCCTCCGCACCGAGCGGGAACTCGGCGCCGGCCGCGTCCCCGGCCACGGGCACCACGGTGAGTCGGCGCTGGGGGTTGCGGTCGGCCACCACCAGGGCAGTGGGTGCGGGTTCGGACTGCAGGCTCCAGGACCAGTTGAGGACCTGCACCGACTCGCCCAGTTCGCGCTCGCGGACCACGGTGCCCGTTGCCGCGTCCAGCACCACGGCACGGCCGCCACTGCGCTGGCCGGACTCCACCACGGCAAACCGACCGTCCCGGCGTGCTGCGGCCTGCAGCCTCCTGCCGGCACTGCCGGTCCACTGCCAGACGAGCTTGCCGTCCTTGTCGATGCAGAGCACGCGCGGTGTGCCGCCGGCGAGGGAACCCTCGATGGCGAGCCAGGTGCGGTCGCCGTCCTGGTCCATGCCCTGCGGGAAGAGTCCCGACCCGAGGAGTGCGGCAGCCTGGATGCCGAGCCCTGCCAGCAGTTCCCGGTCGAGCGGCGTGCGCCGCACGGTCGTGCCGCTGAGGGCGTCGACCCGTTCGAGGGCTGCGGTGCCGTCGGCACCCAAGGTGGCCTGGAGCAGGTTGCCGTCCGCCTGGGCCTTGGGGGCGGAGGTCATGCCGTTCGCGGCGCGACGGAACAGCACCGACCCACGCAGGGGCTCGATGCCGAGCAGGGCGGCGTCACCGTCGGCGCCACCCGAGCGGACCCAGACGTGGAGCACGCCCTGTTGCACGCCCAGCAGGTAGTGGTCCTCACCAGACTCGACCTGCAGCTGCCAGACGGTCTCCCCGGTGCGGTGGTCGATGCCGGTGACCTCGCCCGTGTCGACCACGACGAGCACGCGGCCGCAGCGCACGAGTCCGTCGACGTAGCGGATCTGCCGGCGGAAGAGCAGCGGGGGCACCGAGCCGCGCTGGCCCAGGTCGTAGGCGAGCAGGTACTCGTCGTAGCGGACGTAGAGCGGTTCGTCCTCGACGGCCGGGAAGCCACTCGGGCGGTCGACCTCGGGCAGCACGAAGCTGGCCTGCAGGTTGCGGGCCCTGATCGCACCCACGATGCCTGCAGGCGGGGCCAGGACCGGCAGCGCGGTGGGAGCCTCGAGCGCGGCGAGTTCTGCTCCCACTGCGTCCGCGAGGCGCGCACCGCGGTCGGCAGGCCAGTCCGAGGCCTCGGCACCATGGCGCGTCACCACCCGCCTGCCCAGCGCCGCCGCGAGTGCGCGGTTGCCGGCGTTGGCGCAGGCAAGCATCGCCCTGCGCAACAGTCCAGCGGTCTCGGTGCGTGCCTGCATCGAACCCGTCAGCATCTCCAGCGCGACCGTGAGGTTGCCCTGTTGCACGGCGAGGTCGACCAGCCTGTTGCGTGCAGCTGCCGCCGCCTTGCTGTGGGGGAAGCGTCGCTGCAGCCGTTCCAGCGCCACTGCATCGCCGTCGGCCGCGGCCAGTGCCTCGTCCGCACGCGTTGCAACCGCCGCGTACACGGCTTCGCCGTGGCGTGCGACCAGTTCGGCGATGGCTGCAGACGCGAGGTCGGCGGCACGGGCGGGACCGATGGTTGCGTCCGCGTCCTGCTCGAGGAGTTCCTGCCAGCGTGCAACTGCCAGTGCAGGTTCCTTCGCCAGCGTCGCGAGGCGCCACCGCACCCAGGCAGCCACGAGGACGCGACCGGCGTCGCGGAACTCGTGTTCCTCGGTGCCGCTGCGTGCAGCGAGGGCCGCGAGCTCGGTCTCCACGGCCCGGTCGTCCCCTGCGAGTGCGTCGACCAGCATGGCCTGCACGGCCAGCCACTCGCGCGCGCCGGGCGACATGTCCCGCGCCCTGCGCAACAGCGCCACGGCCTCGTCGCCCCGGGTCTGGGCAGCACGGCGCAGCACGGACTCGAAGAGTTCGCGGGCAAGGCTCCGGCGCAGCGGGTGGTCGGGGCCGAGTCCGCGGCGATCTGCTGCCGCGAGCCCGCGCAGGAACATGGGTTCGAGGTCTGCACTCGACAGCCCCGAGCCGAGCGAGCGACGCAGAGCCACCAGGCGCAGGATCGCCGAGGGGTCGTCCGGGTCGCGCTTCAGCATCGCCTCCGCGCGGCCGAGCAGTGCCTCGGGGTCGAACTGGATGTCGAGCAGGCGGTCGCGCAGCGCGACCACGATTCCGTCCACGAACAGCAGGCTGCCGGGGGGCTGGCGCAGCTTGACCTCGCCGTGGTGGGGTGCGGGCACGCCGTCGAGCCCGAACACGCCGAGCCTGCCCTGCGAGGGGTGGTACACGAACTCGCCGGTGAGTGCCGGCCGGGGCTGCTCCCTGCGGCCGCCGCGTTCGGAGAGCTGCTCGCGTGGCACCACCTGGCGCACGGTGGGTCGCAGGTCGGCGCGCACCTCCGGCCTCGCCTGCACGGCCACGATGCCCGCGCCCGAGAACACGAACTCGCCGCGCACGGCGCCGAGGAGCCAGCGCACGTCGTTGTTGCCGTCCACCCGGGCCTCGTACTCGAGGCGCCAGAGCGGCATGCCGGTCTCGGTGTCGAACGCGAGCGCGAAGCGGGAGTCGAGCGGCGTGAAGGTTGCCACGCCGTCGGCCACCACGGGCACGTTGTTGGCGAAGTAGACGACGCGGTCCTGCTGTCCCTGCAACTGGGTCTGCGGCAGCGGGATCACCTCGTAGGCACCCAGCCAGCGGATGCGGCCGGTGGCTGCCTCGACCGCGTAGCAGATGCCGAGGTTGGTGGTGCCGTACACCACGCCGTCGCGCACCTGGAGCGGTCCGGCGGCGAACTCCTGCCGCGCGTTGCCGAACATGTTGACCTCCTGCTGGCTCGAGCACACCAGGCGGCGCCAGCGCGGCTGGCCGGTGCGGAGGTCGTAGGCACCGAGGTAGAAGGCGATGGCACCCGAACGGTCGTGCACGGGCGCGAACACCGTGCTGCCGTGGATGCGTGGCGGTCCCGATGCGGCATGGCCGCGGAAGCGGCGCGAGAGCGGTCCGTCGAGGGTGTCGTGGTGGGCCACAGCAGCTTGCCCGTGCTGCGGTCGCACGCGAACAGCCTCCGCTCGGGGATCCTGCTGATGATGCGGAACGCGCCGCGGAAGTCGACGTTGGCGGAGCGCTCCGGCACCTGCAGCGGTGCGACCACGACGTCATCGCCCACGGCTGCGGAGAGCCCGTGGTCCGGGTTCATCGCGCCTGCGTAGTCGCGCAGCGAGGAGTACTCCTCACCCGCGTCCAGCATCGGGCACGGCGACACCCAGCTCAGCTCCTTGCGCAGCGGGTCGTAGGTCTGCAGCCGCAGCCCGTTGTTCACGTGCACGGCACCGAGGTCGCCCACGGGGTTCATCGCGAAGTTGCCCGACTCGTAGTCGAAGCCCGGTGCGAACACCTCGTCGGCCCACTGGCTCGTGGGACTCCCGAGCGGCTCTGCCATCCGCCCCGCAGCGGCAGCGGGTCCGCCCGCCGCGGTCCAGCCCGTCGGGTCGGACTCGGGCGGCAGCACGCCGAGGACATCCTCGACGAGGGCATCGCTCCCCGTCGACCGGAACGCCGTCGGGCCCAGCAGCACGTCGGCAACCCGGAGGCGGGCGCGCAATGCGCGCTCGGCATCGGAGCCGATGGGGGCCGCGTCGAGCGCCGAGCGGAAGTGGCCAGCTGCCTCGACTGCGTCGCCGCGCTCGAGTGCGAGGTCGCCCAGCCGGACGCGCGCACGCCGGCCCACGTCCGCGGCCGGGAACCGTTCCGCGAGCAGGGCCAGTTGTTCCGTCGACTGCTCGTGCAGCGGGCGTTCGAGGGCGGTCCCGGCCTCCCTCTTGACCAGTGCCTCGTAGGCAGCCGCTGCAGCGGGCGGCAGGTTTGCGAGCGTGAGCGTCACGGCAAGGCGCACGCCGAGCCACCGGCCGGGACCCACCGGCACCACGCCGCCGGACTCCTCGCGCAGCAGTCGGTGCAACCGGTCCACCGCCACCGCGTGGTTGCCCTCGCGCAGGTCGGCAAGCGCCTGCTCCAGCGCGTGCAGGTCCTCCTGCGAACGCGGCAGGCTGAAGAGGCTGTCGTCGCGGCCTGCCGCGAACTCCGTCGGCTGCGGCACCTCGCGCCACCCCTCGGGCAGCACCCGCGGCCGCTGGACCGGGTCCTGGGCCACCAGTTGGGCGCACAGCGCAAGGCACAGCGCGAGGGCGGCGCGGCAGGAGGCGGTGCTCGGTGCGTGGTTGCGGGTCATGGTGGTGTGGGTGGACAGGATCCGTCGGAGGCGCGTGGCCCGCGGGGCGGTCCCGCCCGGCTCAGACCAGTCTTGCACGCTTGCGCAGGATCCACTCGGTGCCAAGGAGCAACAGCAGCACCGCGATGGACCAGATGCTGTCCCAGGCGGGGCGCGTCTGCGACTCCTCACGGCTCTCGTAGGGCTTGCGCCCGGCGAAGTCTTCGGCCAGCAACGACGCCTGCGCAAGGAAGAGACTCCGCGCCTTTGCGTCCGGGCCGGAACTGGCCTCGCTGACGCGGCGGAGGGTCTCGGCGTCCTGGCTGGAGTCGGCCAGCTCGCGGTCCGGGATCCGCACCAGCACGTCGGCACGTGCGAGCACGCGGTCGGCGGGGTTCTGGTTGGCGTGCACCAGGAAGCTGAACGCACCCGGGTCGGCCATCGTGAACGTCGCCTGGAACGAACCGGGCTCGCCGGGCACCGCCCGGAGGGGCCGCCGCTCGACGGTGCCGTCCTCCTTGCGGAGGAACACCCCGTACTCGGCCCCGACCGCGGGCTGGAGTTCCTCGCCCAGGACCCGCAGCGACACCCGCAGCTTGTCCCCGGTCTCCACGAGGTTGCGGTCCAGGGCCAGCTCCAGCAGGTCGTCGCGACGCTGCAGCCTGCCGCTGGCGAGGTGGCGGACCACGTTGCGCCAGAAGGCGTCCATGTAGGTCTCGCCGTAGGGGTTGCGCCAGCGCCAGGTCTCGTCGGTGCCGATGAAGAAGGTGTTGCCGCGCGGCATGGGGCTCGTCACCGCGATGGGGCGCTTGCCGTACCGGTTCGCCTCGGTCGGGTGGCGGAACAACACCGTTGCGCCCGGCTTCGCACGCAGCACCGGGTGGTGCACCAGGAAGCCTTGCAGGCCCTCCTGCCAGAGGCGCTTGTTCTGGGCAACGTCGCGCTGCAGCAGCAGGATGTCGGACGGGCTGTCCGGGTTGTCCAGCAGGGGCCAGAACGGCTTGTCGCGCGGCGGCTTGTTGGCGGCAAGCCACAACGGGTCCTCGAGCACCACGGGCAACAGGTCCTGCAGCGGCGTGTTGCGGTAGCGCTCGGGCATCGCCGCGTCGCCGTAGAGGAACCCGGCACCGCCGCCGAACTCCACGAACCGCTGCAGCAGCTCGAGCCAACTGCGGATGCCCTCCTCGGTGGGGGCGAGACGCTCGGGGCTCACGTCGCCCAGCAGCACCACGTGGTACTGCATGAGCTCCTTCTCGGTGCGCGGGATGTCGCGCAGCGGCGGCAGCGTCTTGCTGTGCTCCTGTTCGAAGCGCGGGTTCGCGTCGAAGAGCACCGCTTGCACCTCGATGGACGGGTCGACGCGAAGCAGCGCGTTCTTGAGGTAGCGGTACTCCCACCGCGGGCGCTCCTCGACGTAGAGCACGCGGATCTTCTCGTCGTTGACCCGGAGGAAGCGCGTGTCGACGTTGTCGTCCAACTGGCTCTCCTCCGGGAGCGCCGCCAGCTGGAAGCGCAGCGTCCAGTCGCCTGCCTCGGCAAAGGCGTGGTAGACGCGGACCTTGACCGGCTCGCCGTCCGGGCCGTGCACTGCGTCCGCTGCGGTGAGCGGCACGAAGGCGCCGCCGTCGCGTGACCCGAGCAACTCGACCCGTGCCGGCTTGCCCGCGAGCCCCTCGGCGCGCAGGGTCACGTCGAACGCCACCTGTTCCTCGCGCAGCGCCTCGGTCGGTCCGGGTGGGCCCACGATCCATGCGTTGTGCGGCGGCTCGGGGTCGCCCACGCCCAACGTGTGCACCGGGATGCCGCGCAGGCCGTACTTGGTCGCCACCTCGACGGGGTCGAGCCCCGCGTTGTTGCGGCCGTCGGAGACGAGGACCACCGCCTCGAGGTCGGCACCGCCTGCCGCGCCGAGGTGGAGGTCGAGGGCATCGCCGAGCTGTGTGCGCTGTCCGCGTGCCGTGAGTTCCTCGAGCGAACGCATGGCGACGGGCTGTCGTTGCACGCGGAAGAGCCGCACGTCGTGGTTCTTGCCCAGCTGTTCGAGCAGTCCCCCTGGCTGGCCGAGCACCGCCCGCACCAGCTGGCTGCGGTTGGTGGCACCGAGGTCGCCCACGCCGGGCACTGCGGCGAGGGCCTCGCGCTGCTCGTTGTCCGGGTAGGTGTCGCGGCGCTGCATCGATGCACTGTCGTCCACCAGCACGTGCACCTGCGAGCGGGACCGTCGCCAGGTCGTGGTCTCCCATGCGGGCTGGAAGAGCAGGGCGCAGCAGAACAGGATCGCGAGGAACCGGAACGCCGCCAGCACCGCCCGGGAGCGCGGATCCATCCGTTTGAGCCCGGTGTAGGCCCACCAGGCGAATGCAGCGGCACCGGGCACGACCACGAGGGCCACGACCCAGTGCTCTGGCGCCGCGAGGAAGCGGAACACCGTCTCGGTGTGGAGCGTGGTCTCGGCGGGTTGCTGGGGGAGGAGGGTCATGGCTCAGTTCCTCCTCACGGACACGTGGCGGGCCATCGCGGCCTCGCCCAGCACGAACAGCAGCAGCGCCAGGAGCAGGCTCGGCCCCAGTTCGCTGCGCTGCGGGTCCACGGATGCCCTGCCCTCGGTGGCCAGTGCGGTGAGCACGCGTTCGATCCCCAGTGCGGCCCGCACCTCCTCGTGGGCCGCGTAGCGCAGCTCACCCTCGGCGGGGTCGACGTTGACTGCGAACGGCAGCACCAGCCGCTCGCGCCCGGACTCCCGCTCGAGGCTTGCCTCGTAGAGGTAGCACCCGGCGAGCTGGGTCTGTGCGTACGGGGGCAGGGCGTAGCGGCCGGAGGCGAGCGGCCTCGGCTCGTCCGCGAGCGGGGTCCTGCCGCCGCCGTCGCGCTCCGGGCGCTGCACCTCCAGCTCGGCGGGGCGCGCGGGCACGGTGGCGGTGAGTTCCCCACCGACCTGCACGGCAAACGGGTCGACGGCAGGCAACGCGAGCCACTTGACGAGGCCGTGGAGCAGGTGGAACGCCACCAGCGGGTCGTCGAAGCGGTTCCAGCGGTCCGGCACGTACTCGGAAGCCGGGCCACTGAGCCAGAACGCTGCCTTGCCCTCACCGACGGCACGCGCGACGAGGAGCGGGCTGTTCTCCGCGTCGTTCAGCCGCAGCAGGACGCGTGCGTCGGGGGCGAGGTCCTCGGTGGACGCGGCCACCCAGCGGTGCACGGGGATCGCGCCAAGCACCTCGCGGTAGACCTCCTCGTCGAACTCGCGCAGTGCAGGGTGGTCCGGGTCGACCATGGTGGTGGAGACCGGCAGCCCGCTGCCGGCGGGTGAGCCCGCAACCCGCTGCAGGCGGAACGGCATCGGTCCGTCGCCCGCGCCGTGCAGCGCGAGGTTCCACGAGGCGAGGTCGGCGCGTTCGCCGAAGGCGACGAGGACGCCACGGCCCGCGGCCAGTGCCTTCTGCACGGCCTCCAGCGCGCGCGGGTTGAGTCGGTCCACGTCGGCGAGCACCGTGACGTCGAACGCTGCCGGGTCGACCTGCCCGCCGAGGAGCGCGAGGGTGTCTGTCGAGGTCACGTCGAACACCGTCACGTCGGGTGGGCCCTGCCCCGCGGTGGGGTCCAGGATCGACCGCCAGAGCCAGGCATGGGTCCGGAGCGGGTCCTCGGCTGCGGCGCCGTCGACCACCAGGACGCGCACGCGCTCGCGCACCTCCACCGAACGGAACCACTCGTCGTCTGCCGTGAGCCCGTCGCCCTGCAGCGAGGCGTGCAGGCGACGCCTGCCGGTCTCGCGGAACACCAGCTGGAACTCGGCCTCGCCCTCGGCGCCGGGGTCGAGGTTGACGACCTTGCGCGTGGGCTCCGAGCCGTCCACGTCCAGCGTGACCTGCGCGGCCACCGGGCTCGTGCCCGCGTTGCGCACGGTTGCGACCACCGACACCGGCACGCGCACGACCGCGACCGGTTGTTCGAGACGCAGCCCGAGCAGCTGGACGTTGTCGGCGCGGCCGCCGCTGCGTCCCGAGGCGAACGGGCCCACGTCGACGAGGTGCAGCTCGGCGCGCTCGACCTTCCGGATGCGGTCGAACTGGTCCTTGAGCGTGTCGCGGAACTCGGGGCCGGCAGCCGCGGCTGCTGCGGGGTCGGCAAGGGCGGTGCCCAGAGCGCGTGCCTGCAGGTCGGTCAGCACGTGCACCTGCACCTCGGGGTCGGTCGACTCCTCGACCAGCGAGGCAACCTGTCCCATGGCCTCGGTGAGGTCCGCGGCGCCGTCCTCGGGACGCGACAGTGCCATCCAGTCCGCCCGCGCACCGCGCACGTCGAGGTCGGCCCGCGCGAGGAAGCGCGGGCGAACGCCTGCGCACACGAGGGTCACCTTGGGGTTGTCGTTGCGCTGCGCCTCCAGCCGTTCGAGCGCACGCGCTGCCATGGCGCGACCGCGGTCGAACGCGCTCTGGCCGCCGTCCCGCTGCAGCCCCATCGAGTAGCTGGCGTCGAGGACGAACACGTGGTGCACGGCGCCGCCACCACCCAGGAGGGCCGCTGCCTCCCGGAACACCGGCCGGGCCACCGCCAGGGCGAGCAGCACCGGGACCAGGCAACGCAGCAGCAACAGCAGCAGGTTCTCGCGGCGGAGCCGGCGCCGCTGCTTCTTGTAGGCCCGCAGCAGGAACTCCATGGCCGCCCACTCCCGGCGCTTGTGTTGCTGCCGGTTGAGCAGGTGGATGACCAGCGGGACTGCGAACAGCAGCGCGCCGAACAGCAGTGCGGGCTGGAGGAACGTCACGGCGCTACTTGCGGCGCTTCGCCCTCGCGGTGCGCTTGGCGAGGTAGGAGGTGAGGACGACGTCCAGCGGGGCACTGTTGTCCACGCGCACGTAGTCGATTCCCTGCGCGAGGCATCCCTTGCGGATCTCCTCCATGAAGCCGCCGATCTCGGCGAGGTAGGCCTCGCGCAGCGACTTGGGGTCGACCAGCAGCTCGGGCATCTGCTCCAGGCCCTGGAACAGCGTCATGCGCTCGAAGGGGAACTCCAGCTCGTCGCGGTCCAGCACGTGGTACACGACGATGTCGTGGCCACGCTGGGCGATGTCGCGCAGCCCCTTGAGCACTGCCTTGGGCTCGTCGAAGAGGTCGCTGAAGACCATCACGAGGCCGCGTTGCCGCAGCTGGCTCGCCAGCTCGCCGAGCACCGCGCCCACCTTGGTCTTCTGGTTGCGCGCCTTGGCCTCGTCGAGGGAGTGGAAGATGTTCGCGAGGCCGGCCCTCGTGTTGCTCGGTGGCACCACGCGGGCGACCTTCTCGTCGAACATGGTGAGCCCCACGGCATCCGCCTGCTGCTGCACCAGGTGCGCCAGCGATGCGACTGCCGTGGCCGCGTAGTCGAACTTCGACATGCCGCCCTCGTGGGCGTAGTTCATCGACTCGCTCTGGTCGAGGAAGAGGTGCGCCTTGAGGTTGGTCTCCTCCTCGAACTGCTTGATGACGAAGCGGTCCGACTTGCCGTAGATCTTCCAGTCGAGGTAGCGCAGGTCGTCGCCGGGCACGTACTCGCGGTGCTGGGCGAACTCGACCGAGAAGCCGCGGTAGGGCGACTTGTGCAGCCCGGTCACGAAGCCCTCGACCACGAGCCGGGCACGGAGCTCCAGCTTGCCGACCTTCGCGAGGACGGCTGGGTCGAGGTACTGGCTGCGGGTCCCTTGGGCCATGGGCGCAGGGCTACTGCTGGATCACCTTGGGGAGCTTGCCGTCCTCGAGCGCAGCACTGGTGTTGGGCTTGACCTCCTCCAGCAGGCGATCGATCACCATGTCGGTGGTGATGCCCTCGGCCTCGGCGCCGAAGCTGGTGATGAGGCGGTGGCGCAGCACGGGCTTGGCGACGGCGCGGATGTCCTCGGCGCTCACGTAGAAGCGGCCCGAGAGCAGTGCGCGCGCCTTCGCGCCCAGCACGAGGTTCTGGCTCGCGCGCGGGCCGGCGCCCCACTGCAGCTGCTCCTTGATCCACGCCGGGGCGTCCGCGGTGGTGAGGCGCGTGGCGCGCGTGAGGCGCAGCGCGTAGTCGAGCACGTGGTCGGCGATCGGGACCTTGCGCACGATGGCCTGCAGTTCCTGGATCTCCGCTGCGCCGATGATGGGCTTCAGGTCGACGTTGCGGTCCTCGGTGGTGCGGCGCAGCACCTCGCGCTCGTCCTCAAGGGTGGGGTAGTCCACCTTGATCATGAACATGAAGCGGTCGAGCTGCGCTTCGGGCAGGGGGTAGGTGCCCTCCTGCTCGATGGGGTTCTGGGTCGCGAGCACGAAGAACGGGCGCTGCAGGTCGTGGCGCCTGCCGCCGACCGTCACCTGGTACTCCTGCATCGCCTCCAGCAGCGCCGCCTGCGTCTTGGGCGGCGTGCGGTTGATCTCGTCCGCGAGGATCACGTTGGCGAAGATGGGGCCGGCGAGGAACTTGAACTCGCGCCTGCCGCTCGCACGGTCCTCCTGGATCACCTCGGTGCCGGTGATGTCGGCGGGCATCAGGTCGGGCGTGAACTGGATGCGGTTGAAGCTCAGCGACAGGACCTTGGCCAGCGTCGAGATGGTCAGGGTCTTGGCGAGGCCCGGCACGCCGATCAACAGGCAGTGGCCGCGGCAGAACATCGCCATGAAGAGCTCGTCCACGACGTGGTCCTGGCCGACGATGACCTTGCGGATCTCCTCCTTCATGGCCGCGTAGGCCTTGCGGAGGGTCTCCACCTGCTGCAGATCGGTCGGGTCGGCGTTCGTTTGGCTCATGACGGGGAAGGGTCGACAGGAAGGTGAGTGCCGCGCCGCGCGCGGCCGCGAGGCAGCGAAGCGTAGGAGGTGGGTGCGGGCACACCAACTCCTCGCGGCGGATTCGACGGCCCTCCCCAGCGGGTTGCGCGCCGCAGAACTCCCGTTGGGGCGGGCACGTCCGTCGCACGGTCGGCCGCGGCGCCCACGGAACCCTTGTGCCGCGCGGTCCGTCTTGTATCTCAGAGGTATCCTGTCCCGGTCCCAACGACCGATCCTGTCCATCCACCGAGAGGCCCATGCCCATGATCCGCACCGTCACCGCACTCGCCTCGGCACTGCTCCTGAGTGCCACCCTCACCGCCCAGCTCGTCACGCCCCAGGGCTTTGGTGCCATCGAGGGCAACACGTCCAACACCTACCCCTGGGCGCGCGCCCAGGGCCTGATCCGCATCCAGTTCATCCTCGACTCCACGAACTTCACCAACCAGGGCATCGCGAGCGCAGTCCTGCTCGAGGGCTGCCGCTTCCGCGCCAATGCATCGGCCACGCTTGCCTACAGCGGTGGCACCTACAACAACGTGGTGATCGACCTCTCCACCTCGCCCAACGACTACCTCGCGGCGAGCACGACCTTTGCCGCCAACCGCGGGACCAACCTGCAGAACGTCCTGACCGGCAGCGTCCTGGTCGGCAGCACCGCGACGGTGCCGACGACGGCGACGCCCAGCCAGTGGTACATCGACATCAACTTCAGCGCCCCGTTTGTCTACGACCCCGCTGCCGGCGACCTGTGCATGGAGATCCAGTTCCCGGCCAGCTCCTACACCCCGTCCGGGGCCAGCACGACCCCCAGTTCGTCCGACTTCGTGACCGGGACCACCGCCCCGCAGGTCGCGCTCGGCTCCCGCGTCTACTCGATCACCTCGGGTGCGACGACCGGCACGGTCGGCTTCAACTACGCCCCCGTGGTGGACTGGAAGGTGGCCGGCTACGCCGGGACCGAGTCCTACGGGCAGGGCTGCTACAACTTCAAGACCTCGCTCTACGAGTACTTCACCACGCTGAGCACGCCGACGGACCTCGGCAACCCCACCGGCACCAACTCGGTGCTGTTCGTTCCCAACGGCAACGGCGGCTACGTGTCCGTCGCCGGTCCGGGCGCCTGGTACACGCCCACCAGCGCCGACCTGGTGCTCACGGACGACAGCCTGAGCGCGGCCATCACGCTGCCTTTCACGTTCCCCTTCGCAGCCGGCAGCACCACTGCCCTCAAGGTCTGTTCCAACGGCTTCGTGTGGCTCGACGGCATCCAGACCAGCACCGACCTTTCGTCCACCGTCGCCGAACTGCTGGGCCTCGCCCCGCGCATCGCATGCTTCTGGCGCGACCTCAACCCGGCGACGATCGACCCGGCCACGACCTTCCGCTACGGCCAGATCACCGCGGAGACCGACCCCGTGAGCGGTGACTTCGTGGTCACCTGGAACCGCATCCCGGACTACAGCACCGGCGGCACCTCGACGACGCCTGTCCGCCTCAACACCTTCCAGCTGGCGCTCAAGGCGACCGGCGCGTTCGAGATGCGCTACCAGGACTGCCAGGGCTGGCCGTCCTCCGCCACCTCGGGCGTGCTGGCCGGCTTCAGCGAGGGCGTTGGCGCCAACGACCCCGGCGCCACGGACTTCTCCACCCTGTTCACCACCGGCGTCGCCAACACCGGCGGCCGCCTCGCCCGCCTGGCCCTCGGCGCCTCAGCCCGCCCGGTCTTGGGCACCAACCCGAACCTGCTGGTCACGGACATCGGCCCGAACACCTTCCTCGGCGCGATGATCCTCAGCTTCACCCAGAACAACCCGGGCCTCGACCTGGCTGCGTTCGGTGCCGCAGGCTGCTTCCAGTACGTGGGATTCGACGTGACCAACGCGTTCTTCCCCGCCGGCAACAGCGCGACCTACCCGCTGGTGATCCCGAACCAGCCGAACCTCAGCGGCGTGACCTTCCACTCCCAGGCCTTCGCGTTCACCCCGGGCTACAACCTGCTCGGTGCCGTGACCTCGAACGGCGTCACGTTCAAGGTCGGCACGCTGTGACCTGCTGAGGCTGCGCTTGCGGCAGCTCGCGCGCGGCGGCTCCCCCGGGGGCCGCCGCGTTGCGTTGGTGGGGGCTGCGCTCAGCGCCGGACTGGCGGTTCGACGCGGATCAACGGGTCCGCGGGCGCGGGCTCGCCCGGCTGGTCGACGGGCTCCAGCTTCGGCACCACGGGCTCCGGCACGGCGCGCAGCAGCTCGTCCGGCGTCCAGCCCATGCGGTCGATGGCGAGCAGCAGTTCCTGCAGGTCCTCGCCCCGCTCGCCGCTGCCGCCGGGCGTGCTCGGCAGCACGCGCGCCAGTTCGCGGTCGGTGCGCGACCGCAGCGACTTGAGCTGGTCCTCGGTCGCCTGCAGCGAGGCGCGTTCGCGCACCGCGGGGACCGTGTTGGCGAAGAACAGTGCGAGCGCGATGGCGAGACTGCCCCACGCCACCCAGTGGGGGAAGGCAGACTGGTCTGCGGGGAATGGGTCGGAGGCCGCCATCTCGACCCCGGCAGGCTAGCGCGGCGGCTCCCGCGCCGCCACCAGCACCTCGTGCAGGGCGCGGGGGAGCTCAGATGCCGTAGGTGGCGGCAGCGCCCAGGTGCTCCTCGATGCGGAGCAACTGGTTGTACTTGGCGATGCGGTCGCTGCGGCAGGGTGCGCCGGTCTTGATCTGGCCGACGCCCGTGGCCACCGCCAGGTCGGCGATGGTGGAGTCCTCGCTCTCCCCCGACCGGTGCGACATCACGGCGCGGAAGCCGGCGCGGCGGGCCATCTCGATGGCCTCCAGCGTCTCCGTCAGCGTGCCGATCTGGTTGACCTTGATGAGGATCGCGTTGCCGGCCTTCTCGGCGATGCCGCGCGACAGGCGCTGGGTGTTGGTGACGAACAGGTCGTCGCCCACGAGTTGCACCTTGGAGCCGATCGCCGCGGTGAGGGCCTGCCAGCCCTTCCAGTCGTCCTCGGCCATGCCGTCCTCGATGGACAGGATCGGGAACTCGCTGCACCAGCGCGCGAGCAACTCGACCATGCCCTTGCCGTCCAGTGTCTTCCCCTCGCCCTCGAGGGTGTACTTGCCCTTGGCGAAGATCTCGGTCGAGGCCGCGTCCATCGCCAGCATCACGTCGCTGCCGGCCTTGTAGCCCGCCTTCTTGACCGCCACGAGGATCACCTCGAAGGCCTCGGCGTTGCTCCTCAGGTTGGGGGCGAAACCGCCCTCGTCGCCCACGGCCGTGGCGAGGCCGCGCGCCTTGAGCTCGGCCTTGAGGGAGTGGAACACCTCGGTGCCCATGCGCAGGCCCTCGCGGAAGCTGGAGGCGCCGACGGGCATCACCATGAACTCCTGGAAGTCCACGTTGTTGTCGGCGTGCGCGCCGCCGTTGAGGATGTTCATCATCGGCACCGGCAGCCGCCGCGCCTGCGCGCCGCCCACATAGCGCCACAGCGGCAGGTTGGCGTCCGCAGCCGCGGCCTTGGCCACCGCGAGGCTCGCGCCGAGGATCGCGTTGGCACCGAGCTTGGCCTTGTTGGGCGTCCCGTCCGCCTCGCGCAGCAGGGCGTCGATGCCCGCCTGGTCGCGGGCGTCCGAGCCCAGCAGTGCGTCGCTGACCGTCGTGTTCACGTTCTGAACCGCCTTCAGCACGCCCTTGCCCAGGTAGCGCTTCTTGTCGCCGTCGCGGAGCTCGCAGGCCTCGTGGGCGCCGGTGCTCGCGCCCGAGGGCACGATCACGCTGCCCATGGCGCCGGACTCCAGCTCGACTTCGACTTCGACGGTGGGGTTGCCGCGGGAGTCGAGGACTTCGCGGCCGTGGACGTGGACGATGGTGGACATGCAGGTGGGATACCTGCACGAGCTGCCAGTCTCAAGCGCGAGTTGGCGGCCGCGGCGCTCAGCGCTTCGGCGGGTGCAGGCGGCGCAAGGCGGCCTGCACGCGGCGCGGGTCGAGGCTCAGCACGTACGGCCGGGCGCCGGGGCCCTCGAGGTCGACGTTCACCACGCCCAGCGACACGTTCTCCTGCCGGCTGTCCTCGCGCGCGTTCTCGTAGATGCGCAGCACGATGTCGTGGGGGCCGCCGCGCGACATGGGCACCTCGGCGAAGTCGCTTCCGTCGAGCCAGCCGCCCGAGCTGCGGCTCAGCTCCCAGCGCGAGTAGGCGAACTTCTCGCCCGTGCGCTGGTCGATGCCGCCCACGCCCTCGGGGAATCCCGTGTTGCCCTTGTAGACCACGGACACGCGCACCTTGCGGTCGGGGCCGACCAGCGAGCGCAGGCCCGGCGTGCGGAACACGGCCGGCGCGAACTTGTGCATGTACAGCGTCTGCTCGCCGGGGTTGAGGTTGGCGACCGTGGGCTGGTAGCCGACGCCGAAGGCGACGACGTCGATGTAGGGTGCAGGCGTGATGAGTTCGGCCTTGCCGCTGCGCCAGCGGAAGCCGGTCTCGCGCTTGCTGCCGTCCGCGAGCTGCGTGCGCATCAGGATCGGCCCGTTCACGTCGGTGAGCTGCTCGCCGCGCGGGCCCACGGCCGTCAGTGCGTAGCGGTACAGCCAGTTGCGCAGGTCGAGGTTGGCGAGCCGCGGGTCGCGGTTGTCGCCGGGTGCCACCTGGATGCCGCCGAGCTGGAAGAGCGGCTCGGAGAAGTTGCGGACCGTGATCGTCAGGTCGTAGCGGTCCGGCACCAGCGCACCGACGGCGAACTGGCCGTTGCGGCGCGTGCGCAGGGGCACCGTGCGGTTGCGCTTGCGGTCGTTCTGCGACACGAGCGTCAGCGTCGCTGCGTCCCGTGGCATCCACTCGGGCAACAGGATGCACCCGACCAGCACCCCGTGCCGGTCCAGCTGGATCGCAAGCTCGATGCCGGGCGCGAACGGGTCGGTCTCCTTGGCGAAGTGGTTGGCGGCCTGCACCTGCAGGCGGATCGCGGCCGGTGGCACCGGGCAGGCGAGGCGGAAGCGCCCTTCCGAGTCGGTGCTGGTGCGGGCGAGGGGAGCGTCCACCCAGTCGGCCTTGTCGCCGCGCTGCACGAACTGCTGTAGCCGGACGGAAGCGTTGAGCACGGGGATGCCGAGGTCGTCGACCACGACGCCGCGCGCCACCTCCTCGAGGTTGCGCAGCACCAGGGAACCGAGGTCCCGACGCATCCCCGGCCCGATGGGGCCGATGGGGAGGCGCAGGCCCCAGGCGTCCTCCTCGCGCTCGGCGCGGAGGTCGAGGTTGAGGGCCAGCCCCTCGGTGTCTGCCCGCAGCAGGAAGTCGCCGCGGCCGTCCTCGAGGGTGTTGATGCGTCCGAGGGCGAGCACGCCCTTCACGCTCATCAGCGAGAGCCCGATGCTGCCCTGGAAGGGCTGGCGGTCCGGCAGCGCAAGCTGCGCGGCCAGCACCGCGAACTCGGGGCCGATGGGCAGTGCCACGCGCACCACCTCGCCCGGCTCGCGCGGCCCGCGCAGCACCTGACGACGCGAGCCCCGTTCGTCGGCGTTGTGGCGCAGGAAGGTGGCCAGTTCGAGGCCCAGCCCGACGTAGGGGAACACGACCGGTTCCTCGCCCAGGGCCTTGGACTGGCGCGTCCAGTCGGCCCGGTTGGACACCGGCAGGTCGAGCGCGAGCGGCTGCTTGCGGCTCGCGCCGATGGACAGCTGGCACTCGCTGAGGATGGGGTTGCCGCCCTGGTCGGTGACGAGGATCTCGAGGCGCCCTGTGGCAGGCATCTGCAGCTGCACCGGTTCCTCGGGCAGTGGCGCGCCGGGGAACTCCACGGCCACGACGTCCTTGTTGGGCACCTGCAGCACGGCTGCAAAGCGGTTGCCCAGGTCGCCGGCACGCCACTCCTGGAAGTGCCTGACGGTGCGCGTCCCGTTCGCGTCGGTGACGCCGCTCCAGACCGGTCGGGCCTCGTCGAAGCGCGCGCCCTGGAAGACCGCCACCGGCGCCGTCGGCATCGGCCGCCCTTCTGCGTCCCGCACCTCGAGGGTGATGGACTCGTCGGCCCGCAGGAACATGCGCACCTCACCGCGCTGTCCCGCCTCCAGCACGGCGAACGCGAAGCGCCCTTCGTGGTGCGCACTCACCAGCGTGGCCGCGACCACGGGGGGCAGCTGGAACTCACCGCCCCCGTCGGTTCGTGCGCGTGCGCCCAGCAGCTCCGGCAGCTCGTTCTCTTGCAGCGGCAGCAGCCCGTCGCGACGGCGCTGGGCGGTGCGACGTTCGACCCAGCGCACCTCGGCACCTGCAACCGGCTCGGCAGGGTCGCCGCCGAAGACCTGGATCGTGGGGCCCTCGGCGGGCTGGCGCGGGTCGGCGGTGCCCACCTGCTGCCGGTCCAGGCGAGCCTCGAGCAGCTCCTGGTCGCGGTCGAGGCCTGCAGGGGTGGCCGACTCGGCGCCAAGCGCGCTCCCGAGCGCCTCGCCGCCCAGGCCGCGGTCCAGCACCTGGGACAGGGACTGGGGTGGAGCCTCGGGCTCGGACGCGAACAGACCGGTCACCGCCCAGGCAGCGAGCCAGAGCAGGGCAGGGAGCAGGAGCCAGGTCGCCTTGCGGGCCATGCGTCGGTGCGCTGGCCGGTGTGCCCTCGCGGGGGGAATCCCTCCGCCGGGGTCCGTACAGCAGGGCAGATGGTACGGATCCGCCGTCCCGACGCGAGAGGACTAAATCCCCGAGAAACGCAGCACGTGGGCGACCGTGGGGTCCACCGTTCCCGAGGTCTCCGAGGCGAGTCCTTGCACGGTGGTCATGCCCAGCGCGGGTGCAGCCGGCGCGATCGTCCAGAGCTCTGCGTTGCTGGTGGCGAAGGACTGCGCCAGGTCCACCCACTGGCTCGCGAAACCTGCGCCCAGTGCGAAGGGCTGGTTGGGCACCGGGAGGAGGAAGTGGGCCATGCCACCGAGTGCCGTGAGCCCCGTGTCGACGGGGCCCCCGAAGGGCACGGCTGCGGAGGCGAGCACGTCGACGAGGTGCACGTTGCAGCCCGCCGGTGCGCCCGGCAGCACGGCTGCGAGCGGGTACAGGTTTGCCAGTGCGCTGCTGCCGATGCACACCATCCCGAAACCACCGGGCGTGCCCCAGGCCGTGAACTGTGCGGTGCCACCTGCGACGAGCGTGCCGGGCAGCGCGTGTGCCCACCGGTGCAGGGCCCCGCCCAATGTGCCGCAGCCGTCACCCACGTTGGTCACGGTGCCGCTCACGCTCTCGCGCACGGCGTCCGCGGGCCAGGAGAAGCTGCCTGCTGCCCCGAGGCTGCCGGTGATGTCCACGACGAGTGGCCCGCCGAGGTAGCGGAACGGCTGGGCGAAGTCGATGCGCACGGTGTCCTGCACGGCCCAGCCCGCGCCCGTGGGCGCGGGCGAGGCGGGGAACAGCACCGTGCCCTGGTGCACCAACTGCGGTGCAGGTGCGTTGGCCGCGAACGAGGTCGACGCCTGCAGCGGGCCCCAGGGTGCGTGCGCCACGTGCACGGTCCAGTGCGCGGTGCCGCCCGCGAGCGCGGCTGCGTGGCCGTTGCGCCGGAAGCTGAGCGCCACGAGGTCGCGTCCCACGAACCCGGTCAGCAGCGACCCGTCGAGGATCGTCTGCTGGCGCATCGCGTGGTCGGTGCCCGGCAGCCAGAGCACCGAGGTCCCCTCGGTGGCGTCCGCGGTCGGTGGGACCGTGGCCTGCAGCTGGGCGCGGGCAGCGGGGGAGAGGATGGATGCTGCGAACAGCACCGGGACGATCCATGGTTGGGGGCGTTTCATGGCAGTTCTCGACGGGAGTTCACTGGAAGGCCACGACCTCCACGCGCAGCACGCTCGGGATCGGGCGCCTGCGTGTGACGACGTAGAGGATCTGGCCGGAGGAGCCGGGCGGGACCGGCACGGTGGCGGTGCCGTCCGCGCCCACGGGGTACTTCTGTGGGTTGTTGCCGCCCACGAGGTCCACCTCGACCTCGGTGGATCCGTCCTTCACCAGCACCTGGATGGTGGTGCCCTCGACGGCCATGCGGGGGCCCTCGATGCCGCGCTGGGGGCCCTGACTCATCGGCCACCTGCCTTCCGCATCGCGTCGCGGTGACCCTCGTCCGCAGCCAGCAGTGCGGGCACGAGCGCGAGCAACTCCACACGGCCCGCGCTGCGCGCGTGGCTGGCGAGGCACTCGGACAGGTCGCGGACCAGTTCTGCACGGCCTGGCAGGTCCGGATGGTCGAGCGCGGTGCGCGCGAGGCGCTCGATGCCGCGCCAGAGCCGGTCCTGTTCCGGGTAGGCACGCGGCACCAGGTAGAGCAGCGCCTCGTGGTGTTGCAGCAGTGCCCCTGGTGTCGCGTCGTCCGCGCACAGTGCGAGCAGCCAGGCAAGCGTGGGGTCGTGGGCCTGCGGCTGCTCCAACTGCGCCGCACCGGTCCCGCCACGCAGCGCGAGTCCGAGGAGGAGGGAGCCCGCGCCGGCACCGGCCAGAGCGGTGACGGCATGGCGGAGCAGGGCGCGGCGACTCCACTGCAAGGACCGCGGACTCTCCAGGACATACGAAGGTTCGATTCGCATGCGATTGCACCAAGGACGAGCAACGACTCGTCCCGTGTTCCTTGACCGCACGACGGGGGCAGGAAAAAACCGATTCCGCACGGGTCCGCTTCGGTGCAGCGCAGTGAGTCCTCCGGGATCCGTGTGCTCGACGGCGTGCGTGTCGGAGCGCGGACCACGCAGCGTCGGTGCGGGTTGCCAGCGGGTGCGCGGCCGGGCGCATCGGCTGCCAACGCGTGTGCGACCGCGCAGGTGCGGCGAGGAGGTCCTCAGACCCCGAGCATGTCCTCGAGTTCCCTGCGGACGAGGTCCCGCCCACGCGCGAGGCGCAGCTGCGGCACCAGCTCGGGGACGAACTCGGCATGGTCCGCGCGTGCGACCAGTTGTGCGCGGCTCTTCGGTCGCGGCGTCGCGCGCTGGGTGCCAAGCGGCAGGTCGGAGAAGTCCGCGGGAGCGTCCCCGCGCCACAGCGTCCACACGCGGGCGCGCACCGAGAGGTGGAAGAACGGGTCCCATGCCTTGTCGGTGCCCTGCAGCCGGTGGCGCACGAGCACGCGCAGGAACTGCTGTTCCATCGGCTCGAACCACACGGAAGGCAGTTCGAGGGAGCCGCGGTCCAGGTGGTCGAGCACCGCAACCAACATGGCGGGCAGGTAATGGGGTGCCTGGCGCGCCGCGCGGATCCGCTGCAGCGCGGCCTGCCATGCGGGAGACATGGTGGCACTCATGCCGTCAGCATGCGCGGACGGTGGCCGACCGTCCAGCGCGGAGGCCGTTCGTCGCCGCTCAGCGCGCGACGATGTTGTTGCGGACCGCGTACTGGATCAGCTCTGCCGTCGTCTTCAGGTCCAGCACCTCCATGGTGCGGTACTTGTGGAAGGCGACGGTGCGCGGCGTGATGGACAGTTTCTCGGCGATCTCGCGCATGGTGAACCCGGCGGCCACCAGCGCGAGGATCTCGCGCTGGCGCGGGGACAGGCCCGAGGCGTCGCCGCGGCTGGCAGGGCGCTGGAGCGCCGCGTGCACCGCGTCGGCGATCGACCGTGTCACGAACATGCCACCCGACATCGCAACCCGGATGGCGTCGAACAGTTCCCGTGCTGCCGCCGTCTTCACCACGTAGCCGGAGGCGCCCTCGCGAAGCGTCTGGGCGGCGACCTCCGGGTCCTCGTTCACCGTGAGGAAGACCACGCGGGTGTCCGGGGACTCGCGGCGAAGCTGGCGAAAGGTCTCGATGCCGTTCATCCCGGGCATCGAGATGTCCAGGACGACGACCTCGGGGCGTTGGGCGCGCACGAGGGCGAGCATGTCGGCGCCGTTGGTCGCGGTGCCGACCACCTCGCAGGAGGACTCCAGCAGGTGCTGGAAGGCCTCGAGCAACATGGCGTGGTCGTCGGCCAGGGCAACGCGTGGTCGGGTCATTTCGGCGATCATGGGTCTGCTTGCTGTGGGCGGACACGGGTGCTGCGCGTGGTCCCCGGGGGCAGGGGTCACGGCTCGCGCCCGCGGACGTGCCCACCCTCCGGGAGAACGGGTGGGACCGCGTGCCGCACGCGTTGGAACGTAGTCGGCTCCAGCGTGCGCGTCTACCGGTGGTCCGCACCCGTGCGCGTGGATTCCTCGCTGTTGCGTGGCACGGAGCGAGGAATTCTGACAGTCACCACGGTGCCCTTCCCGGGCTCGGAGGCGATGGCAAGCGTGCCGCCGAGCAGCGCTGCGCGCTCGGACATGCTGGTGATGCCAAGGCCCTCCTCGCCCTCGCGCTCCCGGTCGAAGCCGATGCCGTCGTCGCGCACCACGAGTTCCAACTCGTCGCCCCGGAACGCCACGTGCACCCCCACGGATCCTGCCTTGCTGTGGCGCAGGACGTTCTGCAGGGCCTCCTGCGCGATGCGGTCCAGGCCGTGCGACGTGCCTTCGCGCATCTCGACCACGGGTCCAGCATGGCTGAACTGCACGTCGAGCCCCTGCATGCGCTGGAACTCGGTGCACAGGCTGCGCAGCGCCGGCACCAGCCCGATCTGTTCCAGCTTGGCGGCATGCAGGCGGTGCGACAGGTCGTGCACCTCCCGCGCGATCGACTGCACCTGGTCCGCCATGCCGGCGAGGTCGCGCTGGATGCCCGGCACCCCGGCCGTGCGCTGGCTCATCATGTCGAGGTTGACGGCAAGCAGTGCGACCCGCTGGCCGAGTGCGTCGTGCAGCTCGCGGGCGACGCGGCTGCGCTCCTCGTCCTGGGCGCGGATGACGCCGTGGGTGAGTTGGCGCATGGCCTCCTCCGCCCGTGTCCTGCGTTCCACCTCCAGGCTCAGTTCCCGGTTGCGTTGGCGGATGCGCGTGGCGCGCCAGCTGAACCCCCGCACCACGACCAGTGCCGCAACGCACGCGAGCAGCGCCTGGAACCAGCGCTGTTCCAACAGGGTGGGCTCCAGCACGAAGTCGAGGTGCGCGGTGCGGCTCGAGAGGCCGCTGAAGTTGGTGGCGCGCACCTCGAACCGGTAGTCGCCGGGAGGCACCTTGGTGTAGCGCGCCGTGGTCTCCGTGTTGCCGTCCTGCCACTCGGTCTCGTAACCGCTGAGCCGGAACTGGTAGCGCAGGCTCGTGGGGGCCAGCAGGTCCGAGCCCCGGAAACGGAACCACAGGTCGCGCGAGCCAGGCGGGACGTAGTGGTTGGTGCGCGGGTCGAGGGAGCGTTCGTTTGCCACGAACTCTGTGACCAGGATGCCTGGCGCCACGTACGGCGGCTCCTCGATGCTGAGGTCGAGCATCGTGATCCCGTACACCGTGGGCAGCAGCAGGTCGCGTCCGCCGACCAGCACGCCCGAGGGGCCGCCGGCCTCGCCGGTGCGGGCGGGGTAGCAGCTCACGACGCTGCGTGTCCCATCGACCACGGCATCGAGGTCCTCGAGCCGCATGGAGAAGGCTCCAAGGTTGGTGTTCGCCCACACGCGGTTGCGCCTGTCGAGGTCGAGCCGCGACACCGAGTTGTTCATCAGGCCCTGGTCCACGGCAACCCGGTGGATGCGAGTGCCGTCGAAGCACGCGATGCCGCCCCCGTAGGTGCCGATCCAGACCCTGCCGTCCGGCAGCGGCAGCAGCCCGCGCACCTGGCCCACCGGCAGGCCGTCTGCCGTGGTCCACGTGCGCAGCTGGCCCTTGCAGAGACAGTGGAGGGCGTCCTGCGTGCCCACCCAGAGGCAGCCGTCCGGCGACTGCGCCATCGAGTGCACGGTTGCCGTCGCAGGGAACCCGAGGCCGGTTCCCACGTCCTCGACGCGGTCCCCGAGCACCCTGAGCACGGTGCCCCGCCCGCCGACCCATGCGCTGCCGTCCGACGCGAGCACCATCGGCGTCTGGTACCCGTCCACCGGGTCCGCGAGGCGCTTCCAGTCCGTGCCGTGGAGGACGTGCAGCCCGCCGTCGGCGTTGACGAGCACGCGACCGTCCGCGAGCTCGACCATGCCGCGTACGCCCGCTCCGCCGGTGGGGACCGGCAGAGTGGCTGCGAGGTTGCAGGCCCCGGTCCTTGGGTTGAGGCGGTACAGCCGGTTCGAGCCGGTGGAAGCGACCCACGAGTCCCCGGTCGCGGATGCCGCAAGCGTCTTGTTGCCCTCGTGCAGCCGCAGGTACTGGTTGGACATCGGGCGCACGCCGTCGCGCGCGTGGCACGTGAGCCCGGACTTCGCGGTGCCGAGCCACAGCTGTCCGTGCCGGTCCAGGTGGAACGACCGGGCGCTGTCGGAAGGCAGCGGCCGGAACCCTTCCGCCACCATGCGTCCCTCGCGCAGGCGGAGCATCAGCATCTCCGGCACCGTCGCGAGCATGATCGTCTCGTCGTCGAGCCGCACGGACCGGTAGGCCGCGGTGTGGGTCGAGACCCGCACCGACTCGTCCAGCACCGTCGCGTCCGGGCCGAACCATGCCAGACCCCGGTCCGTCAGCGCGGCCGCCTGGCCGTTGCCGAAGGTCCCGACCCAGACGGCGCGGTCGAAGTACTCGCCGGACGGTGCGCGCAGCCGTGCCAGTTCCGTCCCGTCCCAGCGGTGGATGCCGCCGAGCCCCGCGACCCACAGCGTGCCGTCCCGGTCCTCGTGTGCCCACGCCGTGGACTCCAGTCCTGCGAGCGGCGTCGGCAGCTTCTGCCGCCCCGCCCGCGTCCAGAGCGTCATCCCGCCGTCACTGCAGGCGAGGATCCGGCCGTCCGCCTGCTCGACCATCGTGACCACCGCGCCGCTGGCAACCCCGTCCTCGCGCCCGAAGGCCCGGAACTCCCCGTCCCGCATGTGCAGCAACTGGCCCTCGGCGGTACCGACCCAGAGCGTGCCCTCACGGTCCATGTGCAGGCTCGAGATGTAGTTCGAGCGCAGTTGCGGCACCCGCGACTGGTCGAAGACCTCGAACTCGTTGCCGTCGAACCGCACCAGCCCGCCGAACGTGCCGAGCCAGAGGAAGCCGAATGCGTCCTCGACGATGGCGGAGATGGTTCCCTGCGGCAGCCCGAGCTGCGTGTTCCAACCCTGTCGCAGGCGGTAGGGGAGCAGCGACAGGTCGCGTTGCGTTTCCTGCTGCGCGAGTACGGGAGACGCCGTCGCCAGCACGAAGGCGAACACGCCGGAGAAGACGGCGGCAGGGATCCCGTGGGGAGGCACGGTGCGATGGTGTTCGCACTCGGCCCTGTGCGCAAGTGGCGGCTCGCGGACCGGTGCAGCAGCGACTGGACGCGCGACCCCGGCGCGCTACCTTGTCCTCTCCGCGCCGCGGTCAGGCGGCGCAGGGAGGCATTCACCTTGGTGCAGACGATGGAAGCCCGGATCGCAGCGGAGCTGCAGGTCCGGGAGGCTCAGGTTTCCGCGGCGGTCAGGCTCCTCGACGAGGGAGCCACCGTTCCGTTCATCGCACGGTACCGCAAGGAGGCAACCGGAGGGCTCGACGACGTGCAGCTCCGGACCCTCGGCGAACGACTCGTGTACCTGCGCGAGCTCGAGGAGCGCCGGACGGCAGTCCTCGCGAGCATCGAGGAGCAGGGCAAGCTCACCCCGGAGCTGCGGGGGCGCATCGACGCGGCCCTGACCAAGGTGGAACTCGAGGACCTCTACCTGCCCTACAAGCAGAAGCGCCGCACCAAGGCCATGATTGCGCGCGAGGCCGGGCTCGAGCCCCTGGCCATGGGCCTGCTCGCCGACCCTGCGCAGGACCCCGTGGCCCTTGCTGCAGGCTACGTGGACGCGACCAAGGGCGTGGCCGACCCGACTGCCGCGCTGGAGGGTGCGCGCTTCATCCTCATCGAGACCTTTGCCGAGGACGCAGCGCTCCTTGCCGCGAGCCGTGCCTGGATCCAGCGCGAGGCCTTCGTCGTCGCAGCGGTCCGCAAGGACAAGGAGGGCGACCCCGAGGCCCAGCGGTTCCGCGACTACTTCCGGCACGACGAGCCGTTCGCCAACGTGCCGGGGCACCGCGCGCTTGCCATGCTGCGCGCGCGCAAGGAGGGGTTCCTCGACCTGCAGCTCGGGATCGGCGACGAACGCCAGCCGCTGGCCGAGGACCCGACCGGCCAGGGTCAGGGCCTGGTCATGCGGCAGTTCGGCATCGAGATGCGCAACCGCAAGGCGGACGGTTGGCTCGCCGACACCGCGCGGCTGTGCTTCCGAGCGCGCGTCGCCATGCACCTCGAGAACGAGCTGTTCGGCGCCATGCGCGAGCGGGCGGAGGCCGAGGCCATCGTCGTGTTCGCCGCCAACCTGCGCGACCTGCTGCTCGCGGCGCCCGCAGGCCCCAAGGTGATCCTCGGCCTCGACCCGGGCCTGCGGACCGGCTGCAAGATCGCCGTCGTCGACCGCACCGGCAAGCTCCTTGAGACCGCGACCATCCACCCGCACGTGCCGCGCGAGGACTGGGAGGGTTCGCTTGCCGTCCTCGGTGCCCTGTGCCAGAAGCACAAGGTCGAGCTCGTCTCCATCGGCAACGGCACGGCGTCGCGCGAGACCGACAAGCTGGTGACCGAGCTGCTCAAGCGCCACCCAGCGGCCCGCATCCAGAAGCTGGTGGTGAGCGAGGCCGGTGCCTCCGTCTACTCGGCCAGCGAGCGCGCCAGCCATGAGTTTCCGCAGCTCGACGTCTCGTTGCGTGGTGCGGTGTCCATCGCGCGCCGCCTGCAGGACCCGCTGGCCGAGCTGGTCAAGATCGACCCCAAGGCCATCGGCGTCGGGCAGTACCAGCACGACGTCAACCAGTCGCAGCTGGCACGCGCCCTCGACGGGGTGGTGGAGGACTGCGTCAACAGCGTGGGTGTCGACCTCAACACCGCGAGTGAAGACCTGCTCGCGCGCGTGGCAGGTGTCGGCCCAACCCTCGCGCGCAACATCGTTGCGCACCGCGACGCCAACGGGGCCTTTGCATCCCGCAAGGAACTGCTCAAGGTCTCGCGGCTCGGCCCGAAGGCCTTCGAGCAGTGTGCTGGCTTCCTGCGCGTCCCCGGCGGCACCGACCCGCTCGACGCGTCCGGAGTCCACCCCGAGGCATACCCGGTGGTGGAGAAGCTGCTCGCGCGCAGTGGCCGTGGCATCCGCGAGGTCATCGGCGACCGCTCCTTCCTGCGCTCCGTCGACCCGAGGCAACTGGTCGACGATCGCTTTGGCCTGCCCACGGTGACTGACATCCTCGCCGAGCTGGAGAAGCCAGGGCGCGACCCGCGTCCCGAGTTCCGCACCGCAGCCTTCGCGGAGGGCGTCTCGGAGCTCACCGACCTCAAGCCGGGCATGCAGCTCGAGGGCGTGGTCACCAACGTCACCGCCTTCGGTGCCTTCGTCGACATCGGCGTGCACCAGGACGGACTCGTCCACATCAGCCAGCTGGCGGACCGGTTCGTCGAGGACCCGCGCGAGGTCGTGAAGGCCGGGCAGGTGGTGCAGGTGCGGGTGGTGGAGGTGGACGTCGCGCGCAAGCGCGTCGCACTCACCATGCGCACGCACGAGCGCCCGGCAGCGGGCAGCGGGGTCGCTGGTGGCGGACGCGACGGCGGTGCAGGCCCGGCTGCGTCGAGGGGTGGGGCAGGTGGGCCCGGCGTCCGCATCCCGGCCGCCCCACGGCGGCCCGAGCCCGAGCCGGTCAACCCGCTCGCGGCGCAGTTGGCCAAGCTGCGCGGCCGCCTCAACTGACCTCGGCCCGCGGCCCGCGTGCGCGGGCCACGGGTGTGCAGGTCACTGGGCGCGGACGAACAGCTGGTCCACGAACAGCGTGTCCAGGAACGTGGCGTTCTTGGACGAGTTCGTGTCGACCACCTGGACCAGCACCGTGCCGCTGGTGCCGGCCGGGACCGTGTAGGTGAGGGTCGTGCCCGGTGCCGTGGTCCCGCTGATCGTGAACGCGTTCTGCCAGCGTGCGCGCGAGGCGTTGTAGACCTGCACCGTGAAGCTGTCGCCATCGGTGGACACGGTCTTCCATGCCTTCACGTGGAGCACGCGCGTGCCGGTCGCGGGCACCCCCGGGACCGTCCAGCCGTGCTGCAGGCTGTTGGTCCGGCCCTGCACCACCTCGCGGATCTCCTCGGCCACGCCGTCGGCTGCCTGCGTGTTCACGTAGGTCGTGCCGTTGAGCAGGCTGCCGTGGTTGGCCACGTCGGAGGCGGCGAGGAAGTCCTGGGCCGGCAGCGTCGTCGCGCTGGCGGTGTTGGACCAGGCCGAGGCGCCGGCGCCGTTCTCTGCGCGCACGCGGTAGTGGCGCGTCGTCGCCGGCTGCAGCCCGTTGTGCACGTAACTGGTGGCATTGGTGCCGAGCGTCGCGAGCAGCGAGAACGTCACGCCGTCGGTGGACTGCTCCAGGCGGAAACCGGACTCGTTGTTGGCCGTGTCGACCCAGCTGAGGGCGATGTTCGTCGAACCGCCCAGTGCCTCGAGTCCCGTAGGGGCACTCGGTGGCGTGGGCGTGCCGCCCTGCAGCAGCGTCTGGATCGCGGTCTGGAGGTCGGCGCGGTCGATGCGCGTTCCGGAGTTGTAGCCGCCCGTCGACGAGCAGCCGCCGTGTGTGTGGATGCCGATGGCCTGACCGGTGTTCTCGTGCAGCACCGGCGAGCCCGAGTTGCCGCCCGTCGTGTCGGTGGCGTAGCCGAGGTTCGTGGTCCCGACCACGCTGAGCGGGCCCGTGTGCGACTTCTGGGCCTGGTTCCAGCTCGGGTCCACCGGCGAGGACGTGGTGCCGTACCCGGTGATCCGGATCGTGTTGCCGCTCGGCGTGCCGGGCACCGAGCCGAGTGCGTACCACGAGCCCTGACGCTCACCAGGGTAGAGCCCCGTGTTGCTGTTGCGCACCGTGCGCACGGCTGCCCAGTCGGCGCCCACGCCGGCGTCGAGTCGCTGCAGCGTCGTCGTGTCGTAGGGGTACTGGTCCTCGGGGCCTGGGAACCGCAGGCTGCCGGTCGAGCTCGACAACGGCACGTTGAAGTGCACCTGTTGCGAGGCCGTTGCCGTGCAGTGTCCCGCTGTCAACACCACCGACTCGCTGATGAGCCATGACGTGCAGCCCGTGGGGTACTGACGGCCCTGACGCACGTCGTTGGTGAGCGCCCGGTCGTCGGTCGTGCCGCAGATGCTGTCCGTGGCGGGCTCCGCCTCGTGGCCGGCCTCCACCGCCGTCACCCGGACGCGGTTGCCGTGCGAGGAGGGGCCGGCCTGCAACTCGACCACCACTGCGTTGCCGTTGAAGTACGCGCTGCGGTGGCCGTAGTCGCGCAGGGAGTCGCCGTCGAACCACTGCACCGCGCCGTCGGGAACCGAGGTCAGGAACAGCCGGGAACCGGGCGGCAGCACCGTGCCGTCGAGGTGCAGCCGCAGCCACTTGGCCGAGCTGGTCCCGACGAAGTCCTGGAACACGACCGAGCCCGACGACTGGTTGCCGTTGCGGGTGCCGGAGTCGAGGACCTGGGGCACGAGTTGGAACGAGGCTTCCTGCACCTGGGCGTGCAGGGCGCCGACGAGGGACAACGAGGCGACGAACAGGAACCGGGCGTTCATGGGGGACCTCTCCGGGGGAAGTTCTGGTCTGCGCAACCTAGCGAAATCCGTCGTCGAAGGGTGGTGGCTCCATGCCGTAGTCTCGCCTTGGTCCGGACGGGGGCGCGAGCCCCCTGCCCGAGGATGCCCACCGCAAGCATGTCCACACCCGGCAAACCGTCCCTGAACCCGCACCCGGTGCCGGCCGTGCGGCTCCGTGGCGTGGTCCGGTCGATCCGCGAGGGCGAGGTGCTGCACACCGTGCTCGCCGGTGTCGACCTGGACCTGGGGCGCGGTCGGTCGGCCGCAGTCGTCGGCAGGAGTGGGTCCGGCAAGTCGACCCTGCTGCACCTCATGGCAGGACTCGACCAACCCGACGGAGGTGTCATCGAGGTCGAGGGCATCGACCTCCTCGGGCTCAGCGAGTCGCGTCGCACTGCACTGCGGCGCGATCGCATCGGTTTCGTCTTCCAGTCGTTCCACCTGCTGCCTGCCCTCACCGTCGCCGAGAACGTGGCCCTCCCGCTCGAACTTGCTGGCCGCATGGACGCGGCGGGGCGCGCGCGCGTGGCGGAGTTGCTGCAGCGCGTCGGACTCGCGGGCCGTGCGGACTCCAACCCCGACGTGCTCTCCGGTGGCGAGCAACAGCGCGTTGCCGTTGCACGGGCCCTCGTCAACCAGCCCGCGTTGCTGCTGTGCGACGAACCCACCGGCAACCTCGACGAGGCGGCGGCCGCGCAGGTCATGGACCTGCTCGAGCGCGCGCGCAGCGAGACCGGGTGTGCCGTCCTCGTCGTGACCCACGATGCCGCAACCGCGGCGCGCTGCCAGCAGGTGCTCCGTCTCGAGGCAGGCAGGCTGTCCGAGGTCGCGCGATGAGCGCGGGCCGCAGCGCCTTCCGCATCGGGCTGCGACACCACCTGCGCCACCGGCTGCAGGCATTCCTGACCCTCATGGGCATCGCGCTCGGTTGCGCGCTCTGGACCGGGTTGCGACTCTCCCTCAGCTCCGCGGAGTCGGCCTTCGAGCGCTCGGTCGAGGCCGTGGCTGGTGCCGCCACCCACACCGTCCAGGGCGGTCCCGCGGGCCTCGATGCTGCGTTGGTGGGCCAACTGCGGGCCGTCCACGGCCTGCGCGCCTGCGCGCCCTCGGTCGGCGGCATCGCGCGCACCCTCGGGGAAGGGCCGGGTCGCGTCGTGCGCGTGCTGGGCTGCGACCCGCTTGCCGAGCGGGGACTCCGCGCGTGGTTCGGGTCCGGTGCCCCACTGGCGCTGGACCGTTGGCTCACCCTCCCGGGAGCCTTCGTCGCGACACCGGCCACCCTGCAGCGGCTCGGGGCCGTTCCCGGCAGCGTGCTCCCGCTCCGCATCGGTGGTTCGCCGGTCCGTGCCCACTGCATCGGAGTGCTCGAGGCTTCTTCAAACGACACCGTGGGCGCAGGACTCGACGACGTCCTGCTCACCGACATCGCCACCGCCCAGGAGTGGTTCGGCCGCCCCGACCGCGTCGACCGCATCGAGTTGCGGCTCGAGGAGCCGTGGTTGCCACCGGGCACCACACCTGCCGCAGCTCTCGAACTCGTGCAACGCGTGGTCGGCAGCGCGGGCAGCGTCGAGCCAGCGGGCGCCTCCAGCGGCATGCTCTCCCAGCTCACTGCTGCGTTCCGGGCCAACCTCCAGGCCCTCAGCATGCTCTCCCTCCTCGTCGGCGGGTTCCTCGTCCACGAGACCATGCGCCTTGCCGTCCTCGCGCGCCGCCGTGAGTTCGGCGTCCTTCGGGCACTTGGTGCCAGCAGGCGCGACCTGGCCCTTGGCGTCCTCGGCGAGGGCCTTGCCTTCGGCACCGTGGGTGGCGTGCTGGGCGCGGCCCTCGGTGTTGCCTTCGGCACCCTCCTCCTCCAGCCCCTCGTGGCCGTGATGAACGACCACTACGCCACCTTCTCCCTCGAGCGGGTCGAGGTCGAGCCCACTTCGGTCCTCAGTGGGGTGCTCCTCGGCGTCCTCACTGCCGTCGTGGCAGCCCTCCTGCCGGCCCAGGAGGCTGCGGGGGTCGTCCCGCGGGACGCGCTCCTCGAGGCACCCTGGCGTGCGCGCAAGGCCCTGCTCTCCCGGCGCATGCTGCCGTTGGGCCTGTGCCTCCTGGTCCCGGCAACCGTTCTCTTGGTGGGTAAGGGCGTGGGGATCCCCCGGGCCTACGCGGGGATGTTCCTGGGTCTCGTAGCCGCTGCGCTCGTCACCCCAGCGCTGCTCGACCTGCTCCTCCGCGCTGTCCTCGCATCCTGTGGCCGCGCCGGACCTTTCTTCCGCCTCGTCGTCGGTGGGGCCCGTGCCTCGCTGCCTCGCACGGCCTTGCCAGTGGCCGCCCTCTCCCTCGCCCTGGCCACTGCGGCAGGCCTCGGTGCCATGATCACGAGCTTCCGCGGCACCGTCTCCGGGTGGCTGCACCATGCACTGCCTGCGGATGTCTACGTCGGTGTGCCCGGTGGCGTCGAGGAGCGCGTCCGCAACACCATCCGGCCCGAACTCCTCGCGGGCCTGCGCGGTGCCGTCCCGGGAGCCACCGTGACCGGCTACCGCAGGCTGCGCCTGCCCGCGGAGTTGGGGGGCACCCGCATCGAGCTCGAAATCGTCGCATTCGAGCCCTCGCGGCGCATCGCCGACTCCTTCCTCTTCCTCGAGGGCGATCCAGACCGCGCACGCGCCGCCATGGCATCAGGCGAGGCCGCCTGGGTCAGCGAGCCGCTCGCCTTCCGCCACGGGCTCCGGCCGGGAGACACCATCCTGCTGAGGACCGAAGTGGGTCCGGCCTCCCTGCCGGTGGCCGCTGTGTTCCGCGACTACGGCACCGAACAGGGCGTCGCCATGGTGCCCTCGACCTGGCTCGAGCGGCATGTGACTGCACCCGGGGTCAGTTCCCTGGCCGTCGAGGCGCCCGCGGGATCCGGGGCCGAGGCCGTGGCCGAGCAACTGCGTGCGGCACTGGCCTCGGCAGAGACGGAGCAGGAACTCGTCGTCGTGACCCAGTCGGCACTCCGCGAGTCCTCCATGGCCGTGTTCGACCGGACGTTTGCCGTGACCGGAGCACTCCGAGCCCTCTGCCTCCTTGTTGCCTTCTGCGGCATCTACGGTTCCCTCGCAGCACTCCAGATCGAGCGCGGCAGCGAGGTCGGTCTCCTGCGCACCCTCGGAGCCACCCCGAGCCGTGTCGTCGGGCTCGTCCTGGGCCAGACTGCCCTCCTCGGTGCCCTCGCTGGACTCGTTGCCCTGCCGCTCGGCCTCGCGCTCGCACAGGTGCTCGTCCACGTCGTCAACCGCGGTTCCTTCGGCTGGACCCTCACTGAGTCCAGTGTCGCCGCCCTGCCAGTCCTGGAGACCCTCGCCCTTGCAGTCCTTGCTGCGCTCCTCGCAGGCCTCCAGCCCGCCTTGCGCTTCGGCCGGGTCCGGCCCGTCGAGGTCCTGAGGGAGGCATGAGGATGCGCAACCTCCCTGCAGCCTGCCTCGCCCTCGCCCTGCTGTCGTGCGCCGACCGCAGCCAGGACCAACCGCAGTCCCTTTCCGTCTTCGAGGCACTCAGCGGCGGAGACCCTGCCGGCCACAGTCGCGCCCTCGAACGTCCCGAACTCTCCTTCCCGCGCGACCACGGGGCCCATCCCGACTTCCGGACCGAGTGGTGGTACTGGACCGGCAACCTCAAGGATGGCGATGGTTGCGAGTACGGTTTCCAACTCGTCTTCTTCCAGCAGGCGGTCGCGCCAGCTGGCACGCAGCGCAGGGCCGCCATGGCATCGCGTCACCTCGTCCTTGCCCATGCAGCCCTCACCGACGTGGCTGCGGGTGTATTCCACCACCGTGAGCGTGTCGCGCGCGCCGCGGCGGGAGTCGCAGGCGTTGTGGGGCCCGCAACCTCCACGCCCTTCCGTGTCCACTGCGAGGACTGGTCCGCTGCATCGTTCGCGGCCGATGAACTCCTGCCGATGCGCCTGCAGGTTGCCGAGCAGGACTTTGCTTTCGACCTCAGACTGGACGAGGGCAAGCCCGTCGTGCTCCAAGGAGACGGCGGGCTCAGCCAGAAGAGCGCCGAGCCGGGCAATGCCTCCATCTACTACTCTGTCCCCCGCATCCGTGTGCAGGGGTCGGTGCGCAGTGGTTCCCGTTCCGTGGCCGTGACCGGTAGCGCGTGGCTCGACCGCGAGTGGAGCACCAGTTCCCTCGGCGAGGGACAGGTCGGCTGGGATTGGTTCTCCCTCCAGTTGGAGGGCGGAGAGGAACTCATGTGGTACCAGCTGCGGCGCAGTGACGGGTCCGTCGACCCGTGGAGCCGCGGTTGCCACGTGCGCACGGATGGCAGTTCGGTTGCGCTCGAGCCGACCCAGGTGCGTGTCACGCCAGGCCGTCGCTGGACTGCGCCTGATGGCGTCACGGGTTATCCGGTCGATTGGCGGCTCGAGGTACCACACTTGGGACTCGACCTCTCCGTCCAGGCCAAGCTGCCGCACCAAGAACTGCGCACCGTCGTGCGCTACTGGGAGGGCTGCGTCCGTGTCCAGGGCACCCGCGGCGACCAACGGGTCCAAGGCGAGGGCTACCTCGAGATGACCGGCTACGAGGGCGCGCCGCGGCGCTGAACCCTGTTCAGCAGCGCGCGCCGGTGGCCAGTTCCGCTGCTGGCACGACCATGCGGCGCGACTCCGATGCCAGCATGTCGATCACGCTGTGTGCAACTGCCGGCTGGCACTCGCCGCGGAAGTAGGCATCCAGTGCTTCCCGCGTGGGGAACTCCATCTGCAGCACCATCTTCTCCGCATCCTCGGGGTCGCGCTCGAGCACCACGCCGGTGCAGTTCGGCTCCTCGGCGGCATGCGCCATCAGGCGCGCGAGGATGTCCTCCGCGTCCGCGCGACGGTCCTCGCGCAGGCGCAGCACGTTCAGCAGGCGGACCGGGCCGTCACCGTTGTGGGGAGAGTCGTCCATGGGTGAAGCGCTCATCGGCAGGAACCCTCGACGACTTGAGCGCTTCCTCCCATGGCATGCGGCAGACCGTGGTCCGTTGCCGTTTGCGCGCGTATCCTCCTGCGCCCAACTCACGAGGGCCCAATGACCGCACGCATCATCGACGGCAAGTCCATCGCCCAGGCCATCCATGGCGAACTCCGCGCGGAGGTCGCCGCGCTCCGGGCACGAGGCATCATGCCGGGCCTCGCCACTGTCCTGGTCGGCGACAACCCCGCGTCCCACAAGTACGTCTCGATGAAGCGCAAGTCCTGCGCCGAGATCGGCATCGAGAGCTTCCACTGCGAACTGCCAGCCACGGCCACCCAGCAGGAGGTGTTGGACCTCGTACAGAGGCTCGGCGCCAACCCGAGGGTTCACGGCATCCTCGTCCAGCTCCCACTGCCCAAGCACGTGGACGAGCGGCTGGTCCTCGATGCCGTACCCTTGCACAAGGACGTCGACGGGTTCCATCCCCTCAACATCGGCGCTCTCGCCATGAAGGGACGCACGCCAGACTTCGTGCCGTGCACCCCGGCCGGCTGCATCGAGTTGTTGGACCGAAGCGGGACCTCGATCGCCGGTGCCGACGCCGTGGTGGTGGGGCGCTCCAACATCGTCGGCATGCCCGTGGCCCTGCTCCTCACCGGCAGGGATGCCACCGTCACCATCTGCCACTCCCGCACCAAGGACCTTCCTGCAGCCGTGCGCAGGGCCGACATCGTTGTTGCGGCCATCGGCAGGGCCCACTTCGTCAAGGGTGACTGGATCAAGCCAGGCGCTGTCGTCATCGACGTGGGCACCAACGTCATCGACGACCCTGCGAAGCCGGGCGGCAAGAAGCTGGTGGGGGACGTCGAATTCGATGCTGCTGCCAAGGTCGCCGGTGCCATCACTCCTGTCCCGGGAGGCGTTGGGCCGATGACGATTGCGATGTTGATGAGGAACACGGTGCGGGGGGCATCCCGCTGATCCAGATGTCCGAACTGGGTTCGGTGTCTGCAAGCTGCTAGGCCGAGGCTCTTCGCATTCTCCTCACGCCGCCACGACCCTCCCCCCGCTGACACTCAGCGGGTGCGGGCTGATCCCGCCCCAGTCCTGCCGCCAGCTGCACACCTCGCGGTTGCCCAGTTGGCGCGGCAACAACCCCAAGTGCCACGCTGGTGTGCGGTGCGCGGCCTCTACGTTGGTCCTGCGGCACACGTAGTTGCGATACACCGTCACCATCTGCAGGTGCAGGCCTAGATACTCGCGCTTCTTGCTTGCGCACCAGCTGCGGCGGTGCAGCCTGGCACTCAGGTCCCGGTACCGTGCGAGTGTGTGGTTGATCGGGAACAGCGGGTTGAAGGTGCTCCGCTCCGCCCTTCCCGGCGTCCGCAGGTGCTCCACCTGGTTCCCGAACAGTCTGCGGCACAGGCTCGCGTACAACTTCTTCTCGTCCGTGCGCAGGGTGGCACTGCGGCCGCTGAGCAGTTGCTTCAGTCGCTCGAACTCCGCCAGCACGACCCTCCGGCTCTCGTCGACCCGCCGTCCGTGCTCTGCCTCATGGCGCTCCTGCAAGCGGCGCCTTCTGCTGCCCTTGCGTGACAGCCTGCGGATCGTGCCCACGTTGGTCCCGACCACGAGGCCGCTCTGCTTCTCGATCAGGATCGGCACCGTGAGCGTCGCGATCAGGGTGCCCTCGTGCGTCTCGAGTTCGTCCAGCAGGAAGGTCCGTCCCGAGGGCAGGGCGGTCAGCAGGTTGCGGTGAAGGTGGCCGGCATGGCGACCGAGCTTGCGGAACTTCTTCTGCACGGCATGGATGTCGATGTCGAGTTCCTTGCCGATGCGCCGCAGGCTCTGGCCCCCGGTGTAGCGCTCGAAGACCTGGGCGTTGAGGTCCGGTCTCTGGTCCCGGTAGTCCTGGCGGAAGGTCTGGTAGCCGAAGCGCTTGCGACAGTCCTTGCAGCGGAAGCGCGGGATGGCGTGGTCCCTGCAGAGCACGCGGTAGGAGCCATGGCGGGCGTAGAAGTCTGGCCGGGGCGAGAGGTGGTTGCGGCACGAGGACCGCGGGCAACGAGGCGGAACGAAACTGCGAAGATCCATGCAAGGGCTCCTGACCGCGGCGGGAGTCGCCG
>JBEGVB010000080.1:0-32623 GCA_041178545.1 Planctomycetota bacterium | reverse complement strand
GGCATGCACCGGGTCCACGGCCGGCGGCATCAAGACGTTCCGGTTCCTCGTGTGCCTGAAGCTGGTCGCCTACACCGTGCGCCACTACGTGCGGCCGCGCAGCGTCGAGCGGGTCAAGTTCGGCAACGACACACTTCCCGCGGCACTGATCTCCGGTGTCGTGGCGCTGGTACTCGTGTGGGTCATCGCCCTCTTCCTCGGCACGGCCCTGTTGCTGCTCGACACACGGCTGCCCTTCCTGAGTGCCCTGTCCACCAGCGCGTCGATGCTTGGCTGCTGCGGCCCTGCGATCTGCCCTGTCGACGCCAGCGGTGCGGTGCTCGGGCCCGACCTCGGACCCATGGGTGCCTACGGTGCCCTGCACGGTTGGACGAAGATGCTGTGCAGCGCCCTCATGCTGCTCGGTCGACTGGAGTTCCTGCTGCCACTCGCGCTCTGCGCACCGAGCCTCTGGCGGCGTTGAGCGGCCTCAGCGTTTGCGCGGCACCAGCCGCCACACACCCACGGTGCCATCCGCCCGCACGGACCCTGCGACGAACTCGAAGTGCTGCTCCAGGTCGGCCAGGAACAACGGGCCGGCCATCCGGTCGGTCGGCGGGATGTCGGCTGTCGCCTTCTCGGAGCGCATCACTGCCGCTGGGTCCTGCAGCGAGGCTCGGGCACCCGCGGTGAGCAGCAGCGCGCGGCCCGAGGCGTGCAGTGCCAGCAAGCCGTTGCGCGTGGCCGCGAGCACCTGCTCGGTGCACTGCTCGCGCGGCATCGATGCCTGCGGCCGGATCCAGGCGAAGTCGGCTGGGTCGATCACTGCGTAGCAGGTGGCCATCTCGTCGTGCCTGCCGACGACGGCAAAGTAGGCCCCGCCAGCCGCGGCCTCGCGGAACTCCAGCACGGCATCGTGGTACACCCGGCGGCCTGCCGCCTGCTCGACGCCCCAGCCCCAGCACGCGGCCACGCCGCTGCCGACGGCGAGGGCGATGACCACCGCGCGCGGCAGCGAGCGCGCGCTGAGTGCAGCCGCTGGCAGCAACAGGGGCAGCATGTAGGCACCGCGCTCGGGCTCGTGCACGAGCTGGCGGACGCAGAGGTAGAGGTAGGGTGCGAGGCCGGCGCAGAGCGCGAGTGCCGCAGGACGCAGGTCCGCGAACCGCCAGGCCACGAGCCAGCTGACGGACAGCGGGAGGAGCGGCCACAGCCACTCCTGCAGCAGGATCACCGGCAGCCAGTCGATGGTCTGCGGCCTGCCCGTGGATGCCTCGCGCGCGAAGGCTGCGCCAAGGTCGGCGTAGTCGCCGTAGGCACCGGGGAAGACCTTCGGCATCGCGACGAAGAGTGCCGTGTGCACGGCGCCAGCCACGACGACGAGTCCGAGGTCCCTGCGCAGCGTGCCCTCGCCCCAGCGCATCGCCACGAGCCACGGCAGCAGCAGGGCCGGCAGGAACAGGTTGGAGCTGTGCATCAGGAACGCGCCGTGCGTGAGCACTCCGAGCACCAGGGCCGCGGGCAGGGACGGAGTGGCAGACGTGCGGCACGCCCACCACCATGCCAGTCCCACCGCCCCCAGCGCAGGCCCGTGGAACTCCACCACGGTCGCGAAGAGGACGACACCGGGGTTGAGCGCCAGCAGCGCGGTGGCCGCAAGGGCCGTTGGGCGCGAGGCACCGAGCGCGCGGGTGCCGGCATGGAATGCAGCGACGGCAAGGGCCGCGCCACCGGCCGAGAAGAGCGCGCCGAGCCGGACCAGCGAGAACTCGAGGCCCACGGCACGCAGCGTCGCACGGAACGCGTCCAGCAACGGCAGGTAGCCAACGTGCCACGGGTGGCGCAGGTTGCCCTCGTGCAGCATCCGCACGAGGTCCGGCCCGTCGGTCTTGTAGAACGTCTGCTGGCCGAGCAACGCGTAGAGCACGAGTGCCGAGAGCCCGAGCAGGAGGGTCTCGGCCACCCATGGCGCGGACATGGACCGTTGGCTGGGGTCTGCTCGCATGCCCTGCCGACGGTGCCGCAGCCCGCCCAGCCGGTCAAGCTCCTTCAGCGGTCGTCGAGGACGACCTTCTCGCGGCGGCGGAAGGCGATGCGGATCGGGATCTCGGGCACCCGGAACGCGTCGCGCAGGCGCTGGGCAAGGAAGCGCTCGTACACGCCACGGAAGAGCCGGGGCTCGTTGACGAACACCAGCACCGACAACGGCTGCGTGCCGATCTGGGTGCCGTAGAAGATCTTGGGGAAGGTGCCCCTGCCCTGCGGCATCAGCTGGTCCCGGGCCGCCTGCAGCACCTCGTTGAGCCTCGGGGTCGGGATCTCGAGGCGGCTCTGCTGGCGCAGGTCGTAGAGCAGCCGCAGCATCTCCACGACGTTGGTCCCCTGCTGGGCCGACACGAACGCCACCGGGGCGTGGTCGAGACCGGGCAGCTGCTGCTTGAGGTACGCGTCCCAGCGCGCGAGGTCGACCTCTGGAGCGAGGTCGATCTTGTTGCCCACCAGCACCACGGGCTTGTGGTGCTCGAGGCAGTAGGCAGCCAGTGCCTTGTCGACCTGGCTCACCTGCTCGCGGATGTCGAAGAGGTGGATCACCACGTCGGCACGACGGATGGCTGCCGTGCTGCGCGAGTGGGAGAAGAACTCGATGGCGTCCTGAACCGAGCTCTTCTTGCGCACGCCTGCCGTGTCGATCGCCAGCAGCTTTTGCCCGTCCAGCGTGAACGACACGTCCACGGCATCGCGCGTGGTGCCCGGGATCTCGCTCACGATCACGCGCTGCTCGCCGGCGAGCCAGTTGATGAGGGTGGACTTGCCCGAGTTGCGCTTGCCGACCACCGCGAACTTGAGGACGTCGCCCTCGGGCTCAAGCTCCGTCTCGTCCTGCGCGGGGAGCAGCCCGACGATGCGGTCCTTCAGGTCGCTGGTGCCGTAGCCCTCCTTGGCCGAGAAGCCCAGTGGCTCGCCGAACCCGAGGGTCTGCCAGTTGGGCAGCGAGGTCTCGTCGTAGCGCGACTCGACCTTGTTGACGACCAGCAGGACGGGCTTCTTCAGGGACCGCAGCCGGCGGGCCACCATGTCGTCCAGCGGCACCCGGCCCTCCTTGGCGTCGACCACGAACAGCACCAGGTCGGCGCATTCCAGTGCCACCTGGATCTGGGCCTCCACGTGCTCCTTGAGCAGGGCTTCGTCGACGAGGCCGAGTCCACCGGTGTCCACCAGCTCGAACCGCCGCCCGCCGTGCTCCATCGCCACGGCCACCCGGTCGCGGGTGACCCCTGCGGTGGGCTCGACGATGGAGACCATGCGGCCGCAGAGCCGGTTGAGGAGGCTCGACTTGCCTACGTTCGGTCTCCCGACGATCGCTACCTGGCGGAGGGTCATGGCTGGCTCTGGGGGGCGAACAGGGTACGGCCGTGCAGCCGGCAGGGCCAGCGCCCCGGCGGACTTCCCCCGCCGCACTGCCGGAACAGGCCCACGGGCGCATGGTTCCATGCGTGGAAAAGGGGCGGGTGGGGCCCTATCCCCTCTGGACCCAACTCCCCCACCCTCCGTAGCCTCACGCGATTCGCCCCGGCCCGGACCAAGGTCCGGACCCCTCCAGGCCCACACACCCCACCCATGAAGTCCGCAAGCAAGCCCGACTTCCAGCTGATCGAGAACATCACCCGACGCGCCTTCGCCCACATGGTGGCGATGATCTGGCGGGCCAACAACCGCCCGGACGCGGACCGCACCGACCCCAAGGTGGGTGGCCACCCGGCGGCCTGCGCGTCGAGCCTCGACTTCCTCGCGGCCCTGCACCTGGTGGTGAAGAAGCCCGGGGACTTCATCTGCTGCAAGCCGCACGCGTCGCCGGCAGACCACTCGCTCAACCACGCGATGGGCATGTTCCGGCACGCGGACGGACGTTGGTTCAGCGAGGAGGAGGCCGAGGCGGTGATGGACCGCCTGCGCTCGTTCTTCCACGACGGCAAGCCGGTGTTCCAGAGCTACCACGCCGAGATCGACCCCGACGGCTGGCGCTTCCTGCCCTCGGGCTCCGTGGGCATCCCGCCCGTGGTCGCGGTCTACCTGTCGCTCGCGTACCGCTACGCACGCCAGCACGGCTGGGACCTCGAGGAGCCGCACTTCTGGTGCATGATGGGCGACAGCGAGTTCCGCGAGGGCTCGCTGCTGGAGGTGCTGCCCGAGGTCGCAGAACGCGAGCTGGGCAACGTCACGTGGATCGTCGACTACAACCGCCAGAACCTCGACGGCACGCGCATCCCCAACAACCGCGGGCTGAAGGGCACCGACGCGGACCGCATCGAGGGCACTGCGGTGGCCAACGGCTGGGAGGTGATCCAGCTCCGCCACGGCAGCTTCCGTGACGAGGTGTTCGCGCGCCCGGGCGGCGACGTCCTCCAGCGCGTCATCGAGGACGAGTTCTCCGACTACCACTTCCAGGCGCTGCTTTGGAAGCGCGACGGCGCGCGCGTGCGCGAGGCACTGCTGCACAAGGACAAGGCAACTGCCAAGGTGCTCGCGACCCTCACGGACGAAGAGCTGGTCCGCGTCTGGTACGACCTCGGCGGCCACGACCACCGCAAGATCATCGAGGCCTTCGAGCAGAGCAAGAAGAGCAAGACGACCCCGACGCTCATCATCGCCCACACGGTGAAGGGCCGCGGGCTGGAGTGCGTGGCGGCCAACGGCAACCACTCGGCGCTCCCCGAGGACGAGGAGGTTGCGCGCATCCTCGCACAGCACGGCATGACCCCTGAGCGCCCCTTCGTTCGCTTCGACGCGGACTCGCCGGAGGGCAGGTTCCTCGCGGCACGCGGTGCGGAACTGCGCGCGGGGATGGACCAGCTCATTGCCCAGGCCGAGGCCAACCGGACCAAGGTCGACCGCATGATCGCCGAGGCCGGCGGCGTGCCGGACAGTCTCGACATCAACCTCAAGCTGGCACCGGTCACCCACACCCAGTGGATGTGGGGCCAGCTGGCGGCCAAGATCGTGCGCATCGGCGTGTTCGACGAACTGTCGCAGGCCGGCAAGGCGCACAAGGCAGGCAGGGCACCCACGGCCGAGGAGGCCCGCTGGGGCCCCGCTGCGGACCTGATGATGACGATGGCGCCCGACGTGGGCACCAGCACCAACATCAACCCCGCGATGGACGAGAAGATCTTCGGGCCCAAGCACGAGGAGAACTGGGAGTCCAAGCACGAACTGCGCGAGCGGTTGCGCCCTGAACTGGCGCCGACGGACGAGGCGTGGACGCGCCACATCCGGTTCGAGATCGCCGAGGCCAACTGCATGACCGCGCTCGGCTCCTTCGGCAAGATGGGGTACCACACGGGCGTGCCGTTCCTGCCGATGATGACGGTCTACGACTTCTTCATCAAACGCGCCCTCGACCAGCTCTACTACAACCTCTACTGGGGCAGCAGCTTCATCCTGGTGGGAACGCCGAGCGGCATCACGCTCGCGCCCGAGGGTGCACAGCACAGCTGGAAGAGCGACATCCAGATCCCGAACCTCATCACGTGGGAGCCGGCCTTCGCCCTCGAGATGGAGTGGATCCTCTGCGATGCCATCCAGCGCCACTTCCGCGGCGACAACAAGGGGCGCAGCGGCGTGCTGGTGCGCGCGGTGACGCGCGCCCTGGCACAGGACCAACTGCTGTTCTGGCAGCGGCGCCAGGCGCGCTTCAAGCGCGACCTCCCGGAGGGTGCACAGCTCGGGCTCACCGCGCAGGACGGCGGCCTCAACGAGAAGGAGGTCCCGCATGCCGACGACGCGACCATCCTCGCCAGCCTGCGCCAGCACGTGCTGGCAGGCGGCTACCGCCTGGTGGACTGGCGCGGCTACCGCGGCTACCAGCCCGGTGAGAACGTGGTCGAGCTGTTCGTGATGGGTGCGCTGGTCCCCGAGGCAGTCGCTGCCGCCGAGCAACTGCTCGACCGCGGCGTCTACGCGAACGTGACCGTGGTCACGTCGCCCGACCTCCTCTGCGGCGAGTTCGGCCGCAAGGACGACTACCACCACCTGCGCGACACCCTCGGTGTCGACGGCAGGCTGCACCTGCGGCCGGCAGGCGCCAAGGGCGGGGCCCTCGGCCCCGTGGACGCAATCGACCTTGCCGGACGGCGCGTGCCCATCGTCTCGGTGCACGACGGTGAGATCGGCTTGCTGGACAACCTCGGCTCGGTCGTAGGCGTCCGTCAGGTCGCCAAGGCCGTGGTCAAGTTCTCCAAGTCGGGCACCCCGGCCCACATCTTCCGCTACCACGGCCTGCACGCCGAGGGCATCGCCGAGGCGTGTGGCCAGGCGCTGGCGGAGACAGCGTTGGAGACGGTGCAACTGCACCCGGCAGCCGTCGAGCTGCTGCGCCAGCAGCAGGCACCATCCGGCTCGTGGCGCGAGCTGTGGCCCAACCCCGCCTGACCCAGCAATCCACATGACGGAGTTCCCTGCCCCGAACGGCTCGCGCTCCGCGCTCCCGCTCGTGCTCACGGGTGCGGTGCTCGCAACGTTCGGGTTCTGGGTCGTCGACGCCTTGGGGACCAACAGGCCCGCCCCCAGCGCGCAGCCGCGGGAGGTGGCGGCGCGCGGCGACCTCGCCCCCCTCGAGCAGAACTTCATCGAGGTGTTCGAGCGGTGCTCGCCGTCGGTGGCGCACATCACGACGCGCGCGGTGAGCCGCGGGTTCGTCAGCTCGGCGGGCAGCGGCAGCGGATTCCTGTGGGACGACGCGGGCACCGTGGTGACCAACTGGCACGTGGTGGAGAACGCCACGCGCATCCAGGTGGCCTTCGGCGAGCGCAGGTTCCGGGCCGAGCTGGTCGCCAGGCGTCCGGAGCACGACCTCGCGGTGCTGCGGCTCGTGGGCGACGTGAACGGCCTCGCGCCCCTGCCCGTGGGCACGTCTGCCGACCTGCGCGTGGGCCAGACCGCCATCGCCATCGGCAACCCGTTCGGCTTCGACCAGACGCTCACCACCGGCGTGGTGAGCGCGCTCAACCGCGACATCGGCACGCCCGAGGGCCGGCGGCTCGGCGGACTCATCCAGGTGGATGCGGCCATCAACCCCGGGAACTCCGGCGGCCCGCTGCTCGACTCGGCAGGCAGGCTCATCGGCGTGACGACGGCCATCTACTCCCCCAGCGGTGCGAGTGCCGGCATCGGCTTCGCCGTGCCCGTCGACGTGGTGAACCAGGTCGTCCCCGAGATGCTGGGCGCGCGCGCTGCGGTGCCGGTGCTGGGTGTGCGGAACGAGACGCCCTACCGGTACTGGACCATCGAGGAACCCGACACCGGGTTCACGCACGGCGCCATCTTCACCGAGGTGGTCGAGGGCTACGGGGCGGCGACCGCAGGACTCGTCCCCTTCGGCATCGTTGCCGACGGTCGGGTCGTGCAGTGGGGCGACGTGGTCTGCGCCATCGGCAAGTCGCGCGTCCGCACGTTCGACGAGATCGGCACCGCACTCCGGCAGGTGGGCGACGCACAGGAGGTCGAACTCACCCTGCTGCGTGGCCTGCCCGACGCACCGCGACTCGAGCGCATCCGGGTCCCGCTGCGCAAGCTCTGAGCCAGGGGCTCAGCGCACGCCGGCGGCTCGCAGCCGCTCCTCGACCACCTGCACCGCAGGGTCGAAGGACCGCAACCTGACGTGGCGTGCGAGGTCGGCGTCGATGGCTGCAGCGGGCAACAGCCCGACCAGCTCGCTCTCGACGACCTCGACTCCTGCTGCCTTCGCGCGAGCTGCAACCTCGTCGTAGACCTTGCGGATGCCGGTCACGTTGAAGTCCAGCAGGTTCATGCTCACCTGCGACAGTTTGGCGTCGTCGAGGAAGAACCCCATGGCCTGCACCTTCTTCAAGCCGCCGTCCTTCTCGCGCACGGCCTTCGCGATGTCCTTGGCGACCTGCACGTTCTCGGTGGCCAGGTTGACGTTGTAGGCGATGAGGAAGTTGCGGGCCCCCACTGCCGTGGCACCTGCACTCGTGTGCATGCGCGCAGGTCCGAAGTCGGGCTGGTACTCGGGGTCGGTGCCCACGAGGCCCTGGAGCCCCTCGAACTCCTTGTTGCGGAAGTTGCCGAGGACGCGGCGCGACTCGCGCGTGCATGCCTCCGCGTACAGGAACACGGGGAGCCCGAGTTCCTCGCCCAACCGCTTGCCCACGGCGCGCGCGGTGGCCACCGCGTCGGCCATGGTGGCACCCGCGAGGGGCACGAACGGGCAGACGTCCATCGCGCCCATGCGCTTGTGCTCGCCCTTGTGGACCCTCAGGTCGATGCCCGCCATCGCGGCACGGGCACCCTGGAACGCCGCCTCCGCCATGGCCTCGGCGGGGCCGGCCAAGGTCACCACGGCGCGGTTGTGGTTGGGGTCGAGCTCCTTGCCCAGCAGTTGCGCGCCCGGCACGGCGGTCATGGCCTTGACGATGGCGTCGACGAGGGACTGGTTGCGGCCCTCGGAGAAGTTGGGGACGAACTCGAGCAGTTTCTGGGACATGGGGGCGGGGATGGTCGAGCCGCAGCCCCGCCGCGTCAACGTGCAGCGGGCATTTGCCACCGCGGTGTCCATGCGCGATCCTCGGGGCGTGGCCGTTCCCCCCGGACGAAGACGCACCCTCGACCGCGCGCTTGCGCGCAGCGGCACCTGCTCGCGTTCCGAGGCGCAGGCAGCCATCGCAGCCGGCAGGGTGACCGTCAACGGCCACGTGGTGCGCGACCCCATGCACTGGCTCGACCCGAGGCTGGACCGCATCGCACTCGACGGGGAGCCGGTGCAGGAGCGTCCGAAGGTGGTCTGGGTGCTGCACAAGCCCACCGGGTTGCTCACCACCCGCAGCGACGAACGTGGGCGTGAGACCGTCTACCAGCTCATGGCCGAAGCCCCGGGCTGGCTGGGCCCCGTTGGACGACTCGACAAGGACACCAGCGGACTGCTGCTGTTCACCAACGACACCGACCTCGCAGACGCCATCACCTCGCCCCGCAGCAAGCTCGCGAAGTGCTACGAGGTCGTGTGCGCGACCAGGGTCACCGACGAGCAGCTCGAGTGGCTGCGACGCGGCGTCAACCTGGCTGACGGCCCCACGCTCCCGGCGCGCGCACGCAGGCTGGGCGAGACCGAGCAGGGGTCGCGCATCGAGCTGGTGGTCACCGAGGGGCGCAACCGACAGGTGCGCCGCATGGTCGAGGCCGTCGGGTCGCAGGTGGTCGCGCTCCACCGCAGTGCCGTTGGCCCGCTGCGCCTCGACGGACTTGCCGAAGGTGCTGCGCGCGAACTCACGCGCGCCGAGTTGGACGCGTTGCGCGACGCGCTGGGCAGCGTTGCGTTCAGGCCAGCAGGTCGGGCATCTGGTCGCGGACGTTCGCGAGGACCGGGCGGCCGTCCTTCACGGTGAGAGCCACCGGGTTGCCACCGAACGCGTAGCCGACGGCCTGCCAGCTGGGGATGTCGAGCGCACAGAAGTCGGCGCGCTTGCCCGGGTGCAGGGTCCCCACCTCGCCGTCGAGCTGCAACGAGAACGCAGGGTTGACGGTGGCTGCCGTGATGACCTCCTCCGGAGTCATCCTGAGCTTCACGCACGCGAGCGTCATCACCAGCGTCATCGACTGCGTGTAGCACGAGCCAGGGTTGAAGTCGGTTGCGATGGCCACGGCACAACCGGCCTCGATCATGCGTCGCGCAGGCGCGTAGATGTCCTTGCCGAGGAAGAACCCGGTTCCCGGCAACAGCACGCCAACCGTGTCGCTGCCCGCCAGCGCGGCGATGCCGGCGTCCGAGATCCTGCCCAGGTGGTCGGCAGAGTCGGCGCCGAGCTCCACCGCCAGTTCCGCGCCCCCCATCGGGGAGAGCTCGTCGGCATGCACCCGGATCCTCAGCCCGTGCTGCCGGGCCGCGGAGAGCACCCTGCGGCTCTGCTCGCGGTCGAAGACCCCGGGCTCGGCAAAGACGTCGCACGCGTCGGCAAGCGGGGCCAGCTGCGGGATCATCTGCTCGCACAGCAGCGACACGTAGGCGTTGCGGTCGTTGCGGTACTCGGGCGGGAACTCGTGCGCGCCGAGGAAGGTTCGCCTGCAGGTGAGCGGGGTCTGCGCGATGGCGGCAGCAAGCGCCTCGAGGCTCCTGCGCTCGTCGGCGAGCGAGAGGCCGTAGCCCGTCTTGCACTCGACCGTGGTCGTGCCGTGCGCGGCAAAGCCCCAGAGGTGGCGCAGGGTGGTCTCGGTGAGTTCTCCCAGCCCGGTCTGCCGCACGGCACGCATCGAGCTGAGGATGCCGCCTCCTGCCTGTGCGATGGCCATGTAGTCGGCTCCCGCGCACCGCATGTGGAACTCCTCCTCGCGGGTCCGCGCGAACACCGGGTGCGTGTGGCAGTCGACGAATCCCGGCAGCACGACGAAGCCGCTCAAGTCCACCTCGTGCCGGGCCGTGTGCTCACGGGCCACATGGTCGGTGGGTCCGGTGGCCACGATCCTGCCGTCGCGCACTGCGATGGCACCGTCGCGCACGATGCCCAGCTGTCGCATCGCGGCGCCGCGGCGGGCACCTCGAGGCGGGCCGTCGGCAAGCGTCACGAGTTCGCGGGCGTGGACGAAGAGGGTGTCGACGGGTTGCGTCATCGTGGGGGCAGGGTCGCACGCCCACGGCAGCCGGGCAAGGGTGCGCGCGGATCAGGCCGCAGGAGCCTCGGCCCCGCCGCGTCCGCCGGAAGCGTTTGCCGCGGCCAGGACGCCGCCGATGCGCTCGTGGATCCGCCGGCGCGCGCGGAACACCACCATCTTGAGGGCCTCTGGACGGCTGCCCGTGACCGCGGCGACCTCGGCGTACCGCATGCCGTGCACCTCGACCAGCGCCAGCACGTGGCGCTCGCGTTCCGCGAGTTCGAGCCAGGCACGGTGGTAGAGCAGCAACAGGATGCGCCAGGCGGTCGCCAGCAGTTCGCGTTCCTCCGCGTCCTGGGCCGCGAGTGCGGGCCCTCCCTCGCGCAGGTCCGCCTGCTGGGACAGCCACTCGTCCTCCTGCAGCCGGACCGCACGCCCGAGCCGGTTCCGGCGCAGGTGACGGCGGATGACGTTGTCGAGGATCGTGGTCGACCACGCGGCAAAGGCCCCGGGACGGTCGGCCCGGAACTGGTGCGGGTACCGGTACACGTTGACCAACGTGTCCTGCACCACCTCGGTCGGGTCGAGTTGGGGTGCGAGCACACGGACCCGCGCACGGGCGCGCGCAAGCAGCAGGGGCTCGGACAGGCGGGCCAGTGCGTCGAAGCAGGACGGTTCGCCGTGGCGACGCCATGTCTCCATCAGGGCCGTGCAGGCAGCATCGCGGCCATCGCGGTGGAGGAGCGGGTCGGCGGCGGTGCCCTTGCCGTCGCCCGTGCGAAGGGCTGCAGCCGCCTCGGGTTCGACCCCGCTGCACGGGGTCCGTTGCGCCAGTGGGGTCTGGACCATGCCCGGGGGCAAGCGAAGGTTGGGCCGTGCTCCCGAAATCCGCGCAATGCCCCCGAGCGCGTGCGCAACTGCATGGCTGCAAGGTCGTTAGGCACGCCAGACGCCGGAACGGGCCGGGCACCGGCGCCGTACCGCACCGGTGGCTGTGGGGATTCGAACACCGACTTGAGCGGTTCGTCGCAGGGCGCCGAAACATGGGAACGTGCCGATGCCCGCCCTGACTGGATCCTTGCCTCGCACCGCCCCGGTGGCCTCGGTGCTCGCGACCGGTCCGCTCCGGGTGCGCCTGCGCCGCAGGCTCGGCGACGGCACCGTGACGCAGCAGGTGCTCTGCAAGGTGCTGGCCCTCGACCCGCCCACCGTGCTGCGCGCACTGCACCAGACGCTCGCACCGGCATGGCAGGTCCAGCGGGAACACTGGACGCTGGGCGCGCTGGTGGGCGCCCTGGGGCCCGCAATGGTGCGCAGGATGCTCGACGCCCCGCTGCCAGACGCCGCCTCGGTGCACGCGAGGCACGACCTGTGGCTCCACGCACTGGCCACGGCACACGCCGCGCGCGTACTGGCAGAGAGCTGCGGGGTGACCGATCCCGAGGAGGCCTACCTGCTGGGGCTGCTCCACGACTACCCGTCCTGGCACGACGCAGTCGCACCGGACGAACCGTTGGCCGACGCTGGGGCGGTCGCCGCGCGCTGGTGCCTGCCGCGCACCCTGGTCGATGCCGTTGCAGGCATGCACCGCCCACCCGGGACCACGGTGGACGCTGCAGCCCTGCTCGGTGCAGCCGAACTGCTGGCGGAGATGGCCGGGTTCCCCCACCCCGGTGCAAGCCACGCAGGCACCAGGAGCGGGTTCGCAGGGCTCGCCGGGGACGCAGCACTCGCCGCGCGGGTCCAGAGCCTCGTGGTCGAGGCCCTGCGTGACTTCGGGCTCGACCGGGAGGCACTCCGCAACGCAGCTGCGGACCCCACGTCGGACGCAGCCCTCGCACTGTTCCCCAACCTCGAGCCCCGGGACCCCCTTGCCGTGCTGCAGAACCTGTTCGGCAAGGGCAACTCGAACAGCTACCACTCGATCGCGACTTCCGCCTGTGCCGCTGCCATGCGGTTCCTTCGCTTCGACCGCGTGGTGCACGTGAAGTGGAACTCCACCGCGGGCCGCGCCGTGCTGCGCAACAAGGCAGAGCTGTCCCAACGCCGGCTGCCGCTGCAGGCCGTGCCGGTGACCGAGCGGGAGCGCAAGGCCCTGGACGACGGGATCGCGGGCGGAGTCCCGGTCCGCTTGCGACGCATCGGGGCGGACGGGCTGCTCGCGTCGCTCGCCATCGAGGAGGCCCTGCTGCTGCCCGTCAACCGCGAGTTCTCCACACCGGGATTCCTGGTGCTCGACCGCACGCCATCGATGCGCCCGATCACCGACGATTGCGTGGAGCGTGCTGCAGCCCTCGGACAGACGTGCTCGCTGCTGCTGGAGAACCTGCTGCTGACGCTGCGACTGATCCGCGCACAGGAGTTCGCGCTCACCGACGCGCTCACACGCCTCTACAACCGTGGCATGGGCATGCGCACGCTCGAGCAGGAGATTGCCCGCTCGCGCCGCAACGGGTTGCCGCTCACGGTGCTGATGATCGACCTCGACGAGTTCAAGAAGCTCAACGACCGCTTTGGCCACCTGCAGGGCGACGTCGCGCTGCGGGCGACGGCGGACCAGCTGCGCAAGACCGTGCGCCGCACCGACACCGTGTGTCGCTATGGCGGCGAGGAGTTCATGGTCGTGCTGCCGGAGACGACGCCGGAGGACGCATCCGTGCTGGCGGCGAGGTTGTTCACCGGCGTCGAGGAGTGCGGCAAGGAGTTGAACCTGCCGATCACGATCTCGATCGGCCTGTCCTCGATGCGCGACGGCGACGACGCGGGCAGGATCCTGGAACGTGCGGACCGGGCGCTCTACGCGTCCAAGAACCAGGGCCGCAACCGGTTCTCCATCGACGTGGACTACGAGGACTGAGCCCGGCCAGCGTGCCCGTGCAGCGGGCGCTGCTGGACGCAGAGCCCGGACTGTTCCTATGCTCGGCACCGTCTTGCACGCACTGAACGACCTCCAGGCCCAGGGCGACTTGCCGGCGGCCGCCCAGTTCGACCCCCTGCTGATGGCCGTGGCGGCAGCCTCCCTCGCCGTGTCCGCCCTTGGCGGGGTGGGAGCGTCCAGCCTGCTCACCTACTCCCCCGCCAAGCTGTTGCTGCGCTCGGGAGCGGACGGCGAACGACTTGCCGCAGAGCTGGAGCAGCGCGACGCGGACTACCAGGTGGTGGCGCGTACGTACGTCGTGGGCGGCCTCGCGGGAGCTGTCGTGGCGGTGGCAGGCGGGGTCAGCGAGAACGTGAGCGCGGGCGCCCTGGTGCTGCTCGGGCTGGTGGCCCTCTTCGTCTGCTCGGTGCTGCCCGCGGCCATCGCCCAGCAGCGTGCCGAGGCCAACCTGGTGCGCGCACTGCCGCTGCTGCGGGCCGGCAGGTGGCTGCTGCGGTGGCCCGTCGTGGTGCCCATCCGCGTGCTGACCAGTGCCGCCCTGCGGGTGTTCCAGATCCGGGAGGAACCGACCACCGACCCCGAGGAGATCGCCGAGGACGTGGTTGCCGCGGTGAGCGACACGGTGAGCAACGACGCGCTCGAGGACGAGGAGAAGCGCTGGATCGGCAACATCGTCAACCTGAAGGGCCAGCAGGTGAACGAGATCATGACACCGCGCACGGACATCGTGGCGTTCGCCGCCAACATGCCGCTGCGCGATGCGGTGGCCTCTGCACTGCGACACGGATTCTCGCGCTACCCCGTCTACCGCGAGAAGGTCGACGAGATCATCGGCATCTTCTTCGTGAAGGACGCGCTGCCACTCGCACTCGGACCTGTGCCAGGCTCGGGCAGCGCACTCGACCCCACTGCCCCGGTGGAGCGGCTCGCGCGCGAGCCGTTCTTCGTGCCCGAGACGATGAGCGTCGCGCAACTGCTCGAACAGTTCCGCAGCCGGCACATGCAGATGGCCGTGGTGCTCGACGAGTACGGGGGCACGGCAGGCATTGCCTCGATCGAGGACGCGCTCGAGGAGATCGTGGGCGACATCGCCGACGAGTACGACGCGCCGAAGGGCGCGCCGCAGGACGCACGCGATGCCGTGGAGGTCGCCCCGGACGGCAGGTCGGCGCAGGTCCCCGCGCGCATGCGCGTGGACGAGTTCAACCGGCTGATGGGCACGCACCTGGACGAGGACGGCGACTACGAGACGGTAGGCGGCCTGGTCACCAGCAACCTCAACCGGATCCCGGCCGCAGGCGAGGTGCACACCATCGACGGGACGGAGTTCCACGTGGTTGCCGCGGACGACCGCAGGGTGCACCGGCTGCGGATCGTGCTCCTCCAGCAGCCGCAAACCGACGGTCCCGGCAGTGGCTGAGGCCGCGGGGACAAGGGCGCGCCCGCGCACGGTCGCGACCGATGCCATCGTGTGGCGTCGCATCGACTTCCGCGAGAGCAGCCGCATCGTCACCTTCCTGACGCGCGACCACGGCAGGGTGCAGGCGCTCGCCAAGGGAGCACACCGCCCGACATCCCCGCTGCTCGGGCGGATCGACCTCTTCAACGAGGTCCGCATCACCCTGAGTGCCGACCGCGGCGGCCTGCGGACCCTCGTGCGACTCGAACTGGTGCACGAACGGCGCGCCCTGCGCGAGCCCGAACGGTACCTCGCCGCCAGCCACCTCGCGGAGCTCTGCGACCGCGCCGTCCACGCCGACCGCCCGGACCCGGAGCTGCACGACCTCTGCGCCGGCGGGCTGCTGCTGCTGGAGCGGGCCCCCGTGCACGCACTGCCAACCGTCGTGCTCGGGCTCGAGCTGCGCCTGCTCGCGCACCTCGGCCAGCTGCCGGACCTTGCCGGCTGCAGCGTGTGCGGGGTGGCACTGGCGGAAGACGCCTGGCTCGGCGCGGACGGGGCCCTCGGCTGCCGCTCCCACGCCCCCACCCCGCGTTCGGCCCTGTCCGCGCAGGCATTGCAGCGCCTGCGAACCCTCCTCCAGCTCCCGGGCCGCAGACTCCCGACGGCCGCCACGGAACGCACCTCACCGGCAGCGGTGGCGGCCTGCGGCCGTTGGCTGGAGCTGGCACTGGAGCGGAGGTTCAGGCTCCGTGCCGCAGTGCTTGCCGTGCCCGCTGGTTGACGGTGCCGCTGCATGTTGGACGGTGGGCTCCCATGCCCTACGCTGCGTCGATGACCACGACACGGCGAGGAGGCATGCTGCAGACCTGCTGCGCCGCACTCGCCTTGGCCCTGGTGGGCCTCGGCTCGGCGTGTTCCTCCGCGCCCCCCATCCCGCGGGAGGAGGCCCTGCAACGGCTGGCCGACGCGGAGGCCCGCATGGAGGCTGGCGACCCCGAGGCCGCGGTCGACGACCTCGAGGACGTGGACCGCGAGTCGTTCCCGCCACTCCTGCGCGAGCGACGCGACCTGGTGCTCGCGCGGGCCCAGCGGGCCACGGGCGACGACTACGAGGCCTTCGTCACCCTGCGCGAGTTCAGCGACCGGTACCCGCACAGCGAGCTGCGCGACACCGTCGTGCAGATGGTCTACGACATCGGCCGCACCCTGATCCGGAGCGATGCCGGTTTCCTGTTCTTCTGGTCCGACCGCCGTGCAGGCCAGTCGGCACTGGAACACCTCATCACCCGCTACCCGGACAACCCGTGGCTCGCCGACGCACTACGGCTGCTGGGAGACGATGCGTTCGAGCGCGACGACCTGGCCCTCGCCCAGGAGCGCTACCGTGACATCCTGCGTCGCCGCCCCGACAGCGAGTGGGCACCCTATGCCCGCTTCCGCTACGCGATGAGCCTCTACGGCACCCTGCAGGGTGCCGAGTACGACCAGGACCAGATGCTGCACGCCCAGCGCGAGCTGACCGACTACCTCGCCGGGAACCCGGAGAACCCCGAGTTCGTCGCCATCGCCCGCAAGTCGTTGGACCAGATCCTGGTCTGGCGCTCCGGCCGCGAGCTGTTGGTCGCACGCTTCTACGAGGAGATCGGCAACGAGCCCGGAAGGCTCCGCCACCTCGAGCTCGCGGCAGCCGAGGAGTTCGCGACGACCGACGCAGGCAAGGAGGCGCGCGCGATCCTGGCGGCGCCGCGACAGCCATGAACCCGACCCGAGGCCTCGTCCACGCCCTGCTGCTCCCCGTCCTGGCCCTCGGCACGGCAGCGTGCGGCTACACAGCAGGCAGCGGGCTGCACCAGAAGGGCATCCGCACGGTCTTCGTGGAGGTGGCCGGCAACGACACCTTCCGCCAGCGCCTCGAGGTCGAGCTCAACGACGCCCTCGCCAGGGAGCTGGCCGCGACCTCCGACCTGCTGCCGGCGGGCCGCAGGGAGGCCGATGCAGTCCTCGAACTCCGCCTCGGCGACGACCGCGAGCAAACCCTCGTCTACGGCGACCGCGACGACCCGACCCGCGAGGGCGGGCTGGTGGCGGCCGTGCACATGCGCCTCGTCGACCGTCGCACCGGCAAGACAGTGGTCGAGCGGCGGATCGTGGACCGGGCGGAGTTCCGCAGCCCGCTGGGAGAGGACCTCACCAGCGCCAACCGGGAGCTGGCCCGGGACCTCGCCCGCAAGGTTGCACTTGCCCTTGCGGACGGATTCTGACGATCTAGACAGGCAGACACCCCATGGACAAGAACAAGCCGGCCAAGCCGACCGACAGCGGCAAGAACGCGCGCAAGCCCCGTGGCATGGGCGGCGTCATCCTCATCCTCGCGATGCTGATGGCCCTGTTCGTCATGGTGAGCCAGTCGAATGCCGAGGGGCAGAGCTCGATCGACTCGTTCTACAGCCACCTGCTCAACGGGCAGGTCACCAACCTGACCCTGTCCGACGACGTGGCCTCCGTGGAGGTCCGAAGCGACAACCGCGTGCGCCAGATGGACATCGTCGTGCGCGACTTCGTGCGCGAGGACATCCAGCTCTACAACACGCTCTCGAAGCGCTCGCTCGACCGCGTCACCTACGCGCCTGATGACTCGAGTGCCTCGACCCGGTTCCTCGACGACGTCGAGTATGGCCGCGTCCGTGTGCTCAACGCGTGGTTCGTGGACGAGGTTGCCGCGAAGGTCCCTGTCACCACGCCCGCACGAGAGCGCGACACCCGCGAGCCGGCCAGCTACCTCACCGCCCTGCTGCAGCGCGGCAACGAGGTGAGCTACGTGCGCGTGGACGCAGGCCCCGCGGGCACCGTGAGCCTGCAGGACATCGCCAACGCGCTGGTGAAGCGCAGCGTCCCGGTGCGCAACTTCACCCTCTCGCTGGGTTCCGAGTTCCGCGTCAGCCAGCCGAACACGGCCCTGATCTACGTGCTGGGCACCATCGGCCCGTGGATCCTGGTGCTGGCGATCGTCTGGTTCTTCATCATCCGCCAGATGCGTTCGCCGGGTGGCTCCGGTGGCGTGCTGTCCTTCGGCCGCAGCCGTGCCGCGCTCTACACGCGCGAGAACCGCACCAACATCACGTTCGACGACGTTGCGGGCATGGACGAGGCGAAGGCCGAGGTCCGCGAGCTCATCGAGTTCCTCAAGAACCCGCAGAAGTTCGCCAAGCTGGGTGGCAACATCCCCCGCGGCGTGCTGCTGGTCGGGTCACCCGGCACCGGCAAGACCCTGCTCGCCAAGGCCATTGCCGGCGAGGCGGAGGTGCCCTTCTTCAGCATCAGCGGCTCCGACTTCGTCGAGATGTTCGTGGGCGTGGGCGCGAGCCGCGTGCGCGACCTGTTCAAGCAGGCCCGCGAGGCAAGCCCCTGCATCGTGTTCCTCGACGAGATCGACGCCGTGGGCCGCAAGCGCGGTGCCGGCATGGGCGGCGGCCATGACGAGCGTGAGCAGACGCTCAACGCGATCCTCGTGGAGATGGACGGCTTCGACAGCGACAAGGGCATCATCCTGGTCGGTGCAACCAACCGTCCGGACGTGCTCGACCCTGCACTGCTGCGTCCGGGCCGGTTCGACCGGCAAGTGGTCATCGACCCGCCCGACCTCAAGGGTCGCGAGGCGATCCTCAAGGTGCACGCCCGCAAGGTGAAGCTTGCCCCCCACGTCGACCTGCACAACGTGGCCAAGGCGACCCCTGGGTTCTCCGGCGCGGAGCTGGCGGCCGTCATCAACGAGGCGGCGATCCTCGCTGCAATGAAGAACAAGGAGTCGATCGACGCCTCCGACCTCGAGGAGGCACGCGACCGCATCCGCTGGGGCCGCGAGAAGCGCAGCCGCGCCATCGAGGAGGAGGACCGCAAGGTCACTGCCTACCACGAGGCCGGCCACGCATTGGTTTCGTGCATGACCCCGGACCAGGACCCGGTGCACAAGGTCACCATCGTGAGCCGTGGCCGCGCCCTGGGCGCGACCATGTCGCTGCCGGAGAAGGACGACTACAACCACTGGCGCAAGAAGCTGCTGGGCAGGATCGCGGTCTGCTTCGGCGGCCGCGCGGCAGAGGAGATCGTGTTCGGCGACATCTCGGCAGGCGCACAGAACGACATCGAGCAGGCCACCAACCTCGCCAAGGTGATGGTGTGCGAGCTGGGCATGAGCCCCAAGGTCGGTCCGATCAAGTACACGACCGACGAGCAGAACCCGTTCCTCGGGCGCGAGTTCCACATGGCCTCGGACCTGTCCCAGCGCACGCTGGAGCTGATCAACGACGAGGTGCGCAGGCTCATCGAGGAGCAGTACGCGGCCGCGCGCCAGCTCCTGGTCGAGCACCGCGAGAAGCTGGACCGCCTTGCGGAGGCGCTGTTGAGGTACGAGACCATCAGCGGGGACGAGGTCGCGGCCGTCCTGCGCAACGACAACCTCGAGGAGTTCCGCGCCGCGGCACAGCGCCGTCAGGCGGCTGCGGACCTGCAGCCGCGCCGGGCCGAGCCGACCGCGACCGACGCGGCACCAGCGGTCGAGCCCGGCAAGCCGGGCATGGGTCTGTCCAACGCCTGAGGGCCGCGGAGCGCGCTTGTGCGCGTCCCGCGGGCACCTAGACTTCCCGCCCCCGCGGGCCGTCCTGCACCTCCGGCCCGGGTCGAGGAAGCCCATGGCCAGTCGCAAGCAGTCCGCATCCCGCACCAACGGCCGCATCGTGAACATCGGGTTCACCCAGATGCGTTGCGTCGAGGACGTCGCCACCAACCGCAAGCGCCAGGCCGAGCTGCTCGAGGAAGCTGCGCGCAAGGGCGGGCAGGTCCTCTGCACGCAGGAGCTCTTCACGAGCCAATACTTCTGCCAGTCGGAGGAGCACCGGTTCTTCCAGCTGGCAGAGACGATCCCGGGCCCCAGCACCGACCTGTTCTGCAGGATCGCGAAGAAGCACGGCGTGGTGATCGTCGCCAGCCTGTTCGAGAAGCGCGCGAGCGGCCTCTACCACAACACGGCGGCGGTCATCGACGCCGACGGCTCGCTGATGGGCATCTACCGCAAGATGCACATCCCCGACGACCCGCTCTACTACGAGAAGTTCTACTTCACCCCGGGTGACACGGGCTTCCGCACGTGGGACACGAAGCACGCAAAGATCGGCGTGCTCATCTGCTGGGACCAGTGGTACCCGGAGGGCGCGCGCCTGACGGCGCTGCAGGGCGCCGAGATCCTCTTCTACCCAACCGCCATCGGCTGGCACCCGGCAGAGAAGGCGGAGTACGGCAAGGCCCAGCACGAGAGCTGGGAGCTGATCCAACGGTCGCATGCCGTGGCCAACGGCTGCTGGGTCTGTGCACCCAACCGCATCGGCCACGAGCTCGTGAGGGGGACTGACGGCAAGCCGGTCAACCCGAACGGGATCGAGTTCTGGGGCCAGTCGTTCTTGGCGGCACCCAACGGGCAGGTGGTGCACCGCTCGAGCGTCGACCGCGAGGAGGTCGTGGTGCTGCCGTGCAACCTCGACGACGTCGAGTTCAGCCGCACGCACTGGCCGTTCCTGCGCGACCGCCGCATCGACGCCTACGGCGGCCTCACCCAGCGCTTCGGTCGCTGAGAGGGAACAGAGCCCCATGGCCCCGCGCACCCTGAAGGTCCTCACCGGCACCCCTGCCGAGCACGGCTACGTCTTCCCGGCGGAGTGGGAGCGCCACTCCGGCACCTGGTTCAGCTGGCCGCGGCCCGAGGGCATCTCGTTCCCCGACAAGTACCACACGGTGCCCGCCAACCTCGCGGCGATCGTCCGCGAGATCGCGCCGCGCGAGCTGGTGCACGTCAACGTGCCCAACGGCAACTACCAGCGCATCGTCACCGAGCAGCTGGTCGCGGGTGGCGTCCCGCGCCGGTCGATCGGGAAGCGCGTCCGGTTCCACCACATCCCCACCAACGAGGCATGGTGCCGCGACCACGGTCCTGCCTTCGTGGTGAAGCGCGGCCGCGGTGGGCACACGCGGATGGCCGTCGTCGACTGGGGTTTCAACGCATGGGGCGGCAAGTACCCGCCCTGGGACAGTGACGACCGCGTACCGACCCGCGTTGCCGAGCTGATGGCAGCCGGCGACCCGACGATCGAGGGCCGCTGCGACGGCGTGTTCCACCCCCTGCACCGGGGCGAGAGCGTGGTCATGGAAGGCGGTTCGGTGGAGTTCAACGGGGCGGGCACGGTGATGACCAGCGAGTCGTGCCTGCTCAACCCCAACCGCAACCCGGGAGTCGGCCGGGGCACGGTCGAACGATTCCTCAAGGACTACTACGGCCAGCGCCACGTGCTCTGGCTCGGCGAGGGCATCGCAGGCGACGACACCGACGGGCACATCGACGACCTGGCCCGTTTCGTGGACGAGCGCACCATCGTGACCACCGTCGAGGAGGACCCTAGGGACGAGAACCACCGGGTGCTGCAGGACAACCTGCGCCGGCTGCAGCTGGCCAAGGACCAGGAGGGCAGGCACTTCGACATCGTGACCCTGCCCATGCCGGGGCGCGTGGAACACGAGGGCCAGCGCCTGCCTGCCACCTACGCCAACTTCTACTTCGTGAACGGTGCCCTGCTGGTGCCCACCTACGGCAACCGCCGCCGGGACGCGGCAGCCCTCGAGACGCTCCAGCGCGTGGTCGGCCGCAGCCGCAAGGTCGTGGGCATCGACTGCACCGAGCTCATCTGGGGCCTCGGGTCGATCCACTGTCTCACGCAGCAACAACCGGCCCAGTGAGGTCGGTCGGGCTGGCGCCGGGCGCACCGGCCAGCTAATCATGGGCCCAGCGCATGGGCGAACCGGTCGAGCTGCTGAAGATGGCCATCGAGGTGACGGTCTTTGCCGTCCTCATCTACCTCGTGCTCCGCTTCCTGCGCGAGACCAGGGGCTCGGGCGTGGTGCGAGGGCTCGCCCTGATCCTCGTGACCGGCATCAGCGTCTTCGTGGTGCTGATCAAGACGCTGGACCTCTCGCGCCTCGCCCAGCTGTTCGACACGATCGCGCAGTCCGTGGTGATCGGCCTGATCGTGGTCTTCCACCCCGAGATCCGACGTGCCATCGTCCGCCTTGGCGACTCCCCCATCTTCGGACGGTTCTTCCGCGGCGAGTCCAAGGTCGTCCACAGGCTGCTGCTCACCGTCGCGAGGTTGAGCCGCCAGCGCATCGGCGCGCTCATCGCCATCGAGCGCGAGGCCTCCCTCACTCCCTTTGCCGACACCGGCATCAAGATGGACTCGGACGTCAACTCCTACCTGATGGAGTCGATCTTCTTCCCCAAGAGCGTGCTGCACGACGGCGCGGTGATCGTGCGGAAGGACCGGGTCGTCAGCGCCTCCTGCCTGCTCCCCCTCAGCCAGAACCCAGAGCTCGACAAACGACTCGGCACCCGTCACCGCGCTGCACTCGGCCTCGCCGAGGAGACCGACGCGGTCGCCATCGTCGTCTCGGAGGAGACCGGCAACGTGTCGCTGGCACACGGCGGCAGGCTGCACACCGCACTCTCGATGGAAGAGGTCGAGCGGCAACTGAACCAACTGCTCCGGAAGGGCTGAACGAGATGGCGCACCCCAACCTCGACACCCGCAAGCGCACCAACCTCTGGGCGGCACTCACGTCGGACCCGCTGCGCAAGCTGGCAGCCGTGCTCCTGGCCGTGGCCCTGTGGTTCTACCTCGACAGCCAGGTGCGGACCTCGCACGACTTCACGCTCCCCGTCGAGGTCGTCGACGTGGAGGAGCTGAGGACCCTCCCGCCCGCGACGGGCAAGGGACGCATCGTCGTGCTGCTGCCCCTGAAGTCCGTCGCCTGCCGCAGGGTGGCCAATGCGGGCAACAACGAGCCACTCGACGCGATCACGGTCACGGTCAAGGGCAAGCGGCACCAGGTGCAGGAACTCGTCCGGCGGCCGCTGTCGCTGCAGGTCGGCCCCTTCCCCGAGTCCGACTGGCGCACCGCAACCGGGCGCGAGTTCTCCGCAGAGGAGCTGGGCGGCGACCCGCTGTTCGAGGAACTGGACCGTTCCATGGCGCCTGGGCGCGTCCGGCTCGAGCTCGAGCCCACCGACGCGCGCACGATGGCCATGAGCACGGACCTGGTCGAGTTGCAGCCGAGCGAGCAGGCACAGCGCACCGACGTGCTCAAGCGGCTGCGCACGGACAACGCCAAGTTCAACCCCGACTCGGTGCGACTCAGCGGCCCACGCAGCAGCCTCGAGGCGTTCCCGGGGCAGGGCAGGAAGCCGTTCCGCGCGGTCCTCGACCCAGCGCCGGGTTCGCGTCAGGTCACGCTCAAGCTGGCTCTCAACTCGCAGGACCCCGCGCTGAAGCTCGACAACCAGCCGAGCCTGACCATCGACATCGCCCCTGACCTGCGCGAGTACAGCCTCGAGCTGCCGGTGCGCGTCGACTCCCTCTCGCTGCCCAAGGGGCTCGGGTTCCACTACGAGCCGCGCACCGAGACCATGCCCGTGCGCATCCGTGCCGGCGGCCAGTTGCAGTCGACCCTCGAGGGCCTCGACGACCAGCAGCGTTCCACTTGGGCACGGCAGCACCTGCGCCTGAGCGTCTGGATCGCACCGCGCGAGGACCAGGCCTACGGCAACGAGATCCTCGAGTCCGCTCGACTCGAACTGCTGGGCCCACTCAGCGCGACCTTGGACCGCTCCAACTACAGCCTCGCGGAGTCCGTGCTGGTGGCGCTCGAGAAGAAGATCCCATGACCGACTCCTTCGCTCCCTTCCGCTTCGGCACCGATGGCCTCCGCGGCCGGGCCGGTGACGCCCCGATGGACACCGAGACCCTGCGCCGCGTGGGCAGCGCCCTCGGGGTGCTCTTGCAGCGGCGCGGCGGCGACCAACAGCGCGTGCTGGTGGGCAACGACGGGCGCGAGTCTGCGGGCTGGATCCTCGAGTGCCTCGCCCAGGGCTTGTCTGCCGCGGAGGTGAGCGTGACCGACGTGGGGCTCGTGACCACCCCAGCACTCGCCCACCTCACCCGCGTCCTCCCGTTCTCCGCCGGCGTGATGGTCAGCGCCTCACACAACCCGGCGCACGACAACGGCATCAAGCTCTTCAGCCACGACGGCACCAAGCTTGCGGACGAGGAGGAACGCGAGATCGAGCGCCTCGCCCTGGCGATCCGGCCCGAGGAGGTGCGCACGCCTCGCATCCGCTGGGAGGAGAAGCTGGTAGGCACGTACGAGGAGCACCTGGTCAACACCTTTGCCGACCTGGACCTGACGGGAGTCAAGATCTGCCTGGACGCCGCCCACGGTGGCGGCTCGCGCATCGCACCACGCGTGCTGCGTGCCTTCGGTGCCGAGGTGGTCGAGGTGGCGTGCGAGCCGGACGGCAGCAACATCAACGAGGGTGTTGGTGCCACCCACCCCGAGTCCTGTGCTGCTGCAGTCATGGCCCACGGCGCAACGCTCGGCATCTGCCTCGACGGCGACGGCGACCGCAGCATGTTCGTGGACGAGACCGGCACAGTGCGCGACGGGGACGAACAGCTGTGCCTGTTCGGCACCCGGCTGCACCGCCAACACTCGCTCGCAAAGGGCACCGTGGTGGCCACGGTGATGAGCAACCTCGGGCTCCAGCGCGCCCTTGCCAACGAGGGCATCCGCATGGAGGTCACGCCCGTCGGCGACCGCAACGTCACCCTCGCGATGCGCGAGAAGGGATTCTCGCTCGGCGGCGAACAGTCGGGACACATCCTCTTCGCCGAGGACGGGCGCATCGTGGGAGACGCCCTCCTCACCGCCCTCAAGTTGCTCAGCCTGCCGGGCGTGCTGCAGCAGGGGTTCGCCCGCGCGTTCTCGTCCTTCCGCAGGTTCCCACAGGTCCTCGTCAACGTGAAGGTGGCCAGCAAGCCCGACCTCGCAACCGTGCCCGCAGTCGCACAGGGTGCCCGGGAGGTGGAGCAGGCACTGGGGAGCGACGGCAGGCTCGTGCTGCGCTACTCGGGCACCGAGCCGTTGTGCCGCGTGATGGTGGAGGGCCCCGAGGAGTCGATGGTGCGCGCACTCGCCGAACGGCTCGCAGAGACGATCCGCAGGGAGCTGGCCTGATGGGTCCGGGGGCCGCGCTCGCCCTCTGCGCCAGTCGCTGTGCCGGCCCTTGGCCCTTCAGCATCGCAGTGCGCCATGGTGACCGCAGCCTTCTGTCGCTCCCCGACCCGGGCAGCCGAGCCGACCTGCCGGCCGCGGCATTCGAGATGTGTCGTCGCGCGGGAGTGCCTCCCAGGGAGATCGCCGAGGTCCGTGTCGACGTCGGCCCCGGCTCCTATGTCGGACTGCGTGTCGCTGTCACACTCGCCCGCTTCCTCCAACGCGAGAACGGCGCACGCCTGCTCGCCGCCACCAGCCTCGAACTCATGGCATGTGCGGCTGCACGGCACCACGGACTCGCGGGCGAACACGTTCATGTGCTGCTCGACGCACGCCGCGGCCGGTGGCATGCAGCGCACCTGCGGGTGACCGGGGACTCAGTGCGGACGGTCGGTGACCCACAAGCACTGCCGCCCGCCCACGCACTCACAAGCCTCACGGAGAACGCAGTCGTGGTGGCGGACCCGGCGATGCACGAGGCGCTTGCTGCAACCGCTCGGGAGCGGAACCTGAGGGTCCTCGCACCGGAGCCGGTGGATGCATGGATGCTGTTCGACGCGCGGTTGGCGTTGCTGGACCGCGAACCGGCGGAGCTGGAGCCTCTCTACCTGATGGGCACCTACGCCGACGAGCCGATGGGTTGAAGCGCTCGCTCCCGAGCGCAAGGCACCCAGGCACAGGGGCCCGAGGACAGTGAACGTGCCCCACAAACGCAGAGGCCCGCGCTCTCGCGCGGGCCTCGTCGTCCTGGCACGTCTCGCAGCACCTCGAGGGCGCTGTGCGACAGTCAGGCAGCCAGGATCACAGGTCCTGGGGGCGCAGCGTCTTGCGGCCGTTCTCGCTCGCGCGGATCTCCGCCTTCGCGATGAGGCCACGGACGGTGGCGTCCAGGGCGCCGTAGAAGTCAGAGCTGACGTTGCACTTCTTGGCGGCGGCCTTCGTGCGGGACTTGCTGATGATCATGCTGTCGCCGGTGGCGGCCTTCTTGCCTGCCTTGGCGGTCTTCTTTGCAGCCATTGGAGTCGATCCTTGTGATGCCTAGTTACGGAAAGCCCCGAACACGCGTTCGAGCGCTTGACCGCGGGCGATTGAAGCTTGTGCACAGGTGGAGTCAATGGCTTTCCTGCGCCGTTCGGCCCCGAATCGGCGATTCTCCGCATTCTCGAAAAGCACTCCCCGCACGTCGGCGGCACGCGCGACGAGGCTAAGCTGCGCGTACGAACAGGATCCCATCGTGAGCTGGCGTCGCATTGTCCTGCTGACCTCCTTGCTGCTCGCACTGCTGGTGGCGACCTCGTGGCTCGTCCTGCAGCGCAGCGGGGCCACCACGCACGTTGCACGATCGCTGCTCGAGCGCGTGCTCGCATGCGCCTTCGAGCTGGATGCCGCCTCGATCGACCTTGCGAGCGGGTCCCTGCAGCTCCGCGGACTGCGACTGATGGACCCGGAGCGGGACGGCGTGACGCTGCTTGCCGTCGACTCGCTCACGGTCACCGTCTCGACGTCCCCGCACGGCGAGATCGTCTCGGTGCACTCCGTCGTGGTCGACGGGATCGCACTCGACCTGGACATCGTCGACGGCAGGTTGCCGAGGGTGGACCAGTTGCTGCGGGCCCGCACGGGCGGGGGCGACGGGACGTTCGAGGTGCCCCCGCTGGAGGTGCACAACGGCTCGGCGCGCGTCGCAGTGGGCCGCGACCTGCCGGTGCTGGAGTTCGACCGGCTGGAACTGGCAGTCGGCAGGACTGGTGCCTCGGACGACGTCCGGCTGGGGGGCAGTCTCCGGCTGGCCAACCTCGGCCTGCAGCTCGGCATCGCGGGGACTGCAACCCCCGACTTCAGGAGTGCTCGCATGGCTGCGGGAGCAAGCCCGTTGGTCGTCGACGCAGACCTGCTCGCGCGACTGCAGCCGTTCCTCGGCCCCGAGCTGCCGGCAGCCGGGATCGGCGCAAGCCTCGACGCATTCGACCTGTGGATGGAGCTCGCGGACGATGCGGTGACCGCAGGCTTTGACGCAAGGCTCCACGACGTCGAGTGCACGATCCCGGCCGTGCCCTACCCGGTCCGCGGCGCCACGCTGCACATCGCCGGCGACACCCGCGACGAGGGCTATGCACGCTTCCGCGTCGAGCGGGGCGGCGAACCTGGCGACCTGGTCGCCACGGGCGAGGTGCGTTCGCTGTTCGCGACACCCCAGCTCACCCTTGGTGCGCGTGGCCGGTCCTTGCGCATCGACGAGCCGATGGTGGCCGCGCTGCAGTCCTTCCCTGCGGGTGCCAACGTGGTTGCTGCACTCAAGCCCACCCGGGGCACGGCGGACCTCGACCTGTACCTGCACCACCCGGGGAAGGACGACGAGGTCGTGGAGCTGGACCTCCACGTCCGGGATGCCGACCTCGCCTACCACGGCTTCGGCAGGGAACGCCGCGTCGGGTTCCCGCTGCCGCTCACGGGCGTCGAGGGACGGGTCCGGCTCCGCAACCGCGACATCCAGTTGCACGGCATCCGCGCACGCGTGGCCGAGGCAGCTGGGGGCGGGACGATCGACGTCGCCGGTCACGTGCGCTTGGTGCGCGATGCCGATGACGAGGTGTCGGTGGACATCGAGAGCGAGAGCATCCGCTTCACCCCTGCCCTCCGCAGCGCGCTGGCCACGCTGCTGCGGGACGAGGGCCGCCTCTACGACAGCTGGCAGCCGGACGGGACGGCAGCGGTCAGTGTGAGGGTGCGCAGCGAGTCCGTGGTGCCGGGCAAGTGGCAGGCGGTGGTCCGCCCGCTCGGTGCCGAGGTGCGGTGGTCCAACTTCCCCCTCCAGGTCCGGGACGTGCAAGGCAGCATCCTCGTGCGCAACGACGGAGTGCGCGTCGACGTCACTGCGCGGCACGGGGACGCGACCGTCCGCGTGGCTGGTGACCTCGGACACTTCCAGGTCGAGGACGCTTCCCACCCCCACCTCCGCATGCTGGCCCGCGTGGAGGGCATGCCGTGCAGCTCCCCGCTGCGCGAGGCGCTTGCCAGCCTCGCCCCGGACACGGAGCGGACCTGGTCCGACCTCGCGCCGGGCGGAGGCAGGGTCGACGCGTCGGTACGGGTCGAACAGGACCGCAAGGACTCTGCGATCCGCTGGGACCTCGCAGCCGCGGTCCGGGGAATCACCCTCGAGCCAGCCGTCGTCCAGCGGATGCCCTTGCGCGAAGTGTCCGGCACCCTGCACCTCTCGGGCAGCGGCCAGGAGTTGCGCTGCCACATCGACGCTGCGCAGGCAGTCTTCCCCCTCGGCGAGGGTCGGGAGCCCCAGACCGTGGGGCTGAGCGGCACGGTCGTGCGCGGGAGCGCGCGCACCATGGACCTCGGCCTGACCTTCCGCGACCTCCAACTCGACGACGCCCTCGCCGGTCGGCTGGACACCCTGGGCATCGTCTCCCTGGAGAGCTGGCGCTTCCTCGCACCGCAGGGCACGGCCCATGCCCACGTGCGCATCGGAGGTGTCGATGACGCTCCCGTTCGCATCCTCGCGGAAGTCGACCTCGTCGACGTCAGCTCCCGCGCCGCGGTGCTGCCTGCACCCTTCACGGGCGTGCGCGGGCGGCTTTCCGCCGACGGCAACGTGCTCACCTTCCGCGACCTCGTGGGGACCATGGCAGGTGCCGTGGTGCAGGTGGGCGGAGGGAGCATCGGTCCTGCGGCCGACGACCCCACGCGCAGGCAGATCGCGTTCACGGTCCGGTCCCAGTCCTTCCCGGTCGACGAGCGGATCGCCAACCTGTTCCAGGGACCGCTGCGCGAGGCCGTGCGCGCACGCCGCCCGGCGGGTCGCGCGGACATCCAGGAACTCTCGCTGAGGTTCCTCACCGACGGGCCCGGGGCGGGCCAGCCGACGGAGACCGTGCTGGCCGGCAGGATCGAGTTCGTCGACCTCGACTTCGAACTCGGCACCCGGTTCGAGGACCTGTCCGGCACCGTGCAGGTCGAGGAGAGTCGCATGGGCGGCGCAGGCGGGATGCTGCGCGGCAGCATCCGTGGTGCGAGCTTCCGCATGTTCGACCACCCGTTCGCTGGTTTCGACGGCGGGTTCCGCGTCGACGAGGAGAGGGTGCAGTTCGACCGGCTTGCCTGCGAGGTGCACGGCGGGACCCTGCGTGGCTCGGACCCGCGCCGCGCGGCCCTCGCCTACCGCTTCCCCGAACGCAACGACGGACGTGGCGTGCTCTCCTTCGAGCTCGACATGGCGAACGTCAGCCTCGGGGAGCTCCTCAAGTCGAGCGGCGTCACCGGTTCGCCCTACCGCGGCACGCTCGATGGTTTCCTGCGCCTCAACTCGCTCACGGACGGCGACTTCCTCGACGTGGACGCTCAAGGCCAGCTCGCCATCGAGGGTGGCAACCTCGGCACCGTCCCGATCTTCACCGCCATCTACTCCCAACTCGACGAGAAGAGCCGTCCGCGGTTCGACTCCGGCACCCTTGCCTTCCGGGCGCGCGACCGCAGGGTGCAGGTCGAGCAGCTCGTGGTGCGCTCGCCGGTGATCGCGGTCGAGGGCAAGGGGACGATGACGCTCGAGGGCTACCTCGACATCACGCTCGCACTGGAGAGCCTGTTCCAGGGCTCGGCTGACATGCTGTTGCTGCCGCCCTTGTTCAAGGCGCTGACCCAGCAGCTCGTGCGCTTCCACCTCTACGGGCACCTTGCCGACATCCGCGTCGAGCAACGGTGGTTCGCCGAGGGCAGGCCACGCCGTTCGATGCTTCCCCCGGTGCCGCCCCGGACCTTCCGCCCGGTGCGACCGGACTTCTAAGGGCAGGCGGACGGGAATGCCGAAGGACGTGACGGTTCCCCCCGAACCACTTCCCCCGCACACTCCCTGAGCCGCATGCCCACCCTGCACGCAGTGATCATGGCCGGAGGTTCCGGCACCCGCTTCTGGCCCGCGAGCCGTGGCTCCCGCCCCAAGCAGTTCCTGCCCCTCGCCCAGGGCAAGCCACTGCTGCAGGCTGCCATCGACCGCGTGGCGGGCATTGCCGGCCCGCAACGTACGTGGATCGTCACCAACCCAGTGCAGGCCGCCGCACTCCCCGGGGTCGTGCCGCAGTTCGCGCGCACCCAGGTGCTCGTCGAGCCCGAGGCTCGCGACACTGCGCCGTGCGTGGCGCTTGCCGTCGCACGCATTGCGGCGGTCGACCCGGATGCAGTGATGGTCGTGCTGCCAGCCGACCAGGTGATCGAACCCACGGAGGAGTTCCACCGCATGGTGCAGCGCGCCGCGGCCGTCGCGGCAGACGGGCGGACCCTCGTCACCTTCGGCGTGAGGCCGACGTTCCCCGCCACGGGGTACGGGTACGTGGAGGCCGGCGAACCGCTCGACGCGCAACAGCCGGCAGCTCGCAGGGTCATGCGGTTCCGCGAGAAGCCGGCACTCGACGTGGCCAAGCAGTTCCTCGCGGCAGGGAACTTCCTCTGGAACAGTGGCATCTTCGTCTGGTCCGTCCGTGCCATCCGTGCCGCGATGCAGGTTGGCAGCCCGGAACTCGCGAAGGCATGTGACGAGATGATCGCTGCGGCACGAGCCGGGGACGAGCAGGCGTTCACCGCGGCATTCCGCAGTGCACCGAAGAAGTCGGTCGACTACGCCGTGATGGAGAAGGCTCCCCACGTGGCCGTGGTCGACGCCACGGTGCGCTGGGACGACGTCGGCAGCTTTCCTGCACTCACGGCGGTCGCGCCGCCCGACGCACAGGGCAACTCGGTGCTCGCCACGGGCGGTGCCTCGGCAGTGACACTGCGCAGCAGCGACAACGTCGTCTACGTCGAGGGCCGTCGCACCGTCGCCCTGCTCGGCGTGAAGGACCTCGTGGTCGTGGCCGTCGACGATGCAGTCCTGGTTTGCCCCAAGGACCAGGCCCAGGACGTGAAGGCCGTGATCGAGCAACTCAAGGCCGCAGGAAGGAACGACCTGCTGTGAGCGGTGCGGCGCCTGCGAGACCACGGCGCGTCCTTGCCGTCGACTACGGCGGCACGCGGACCGGCCTCGCTGCCACCGACTGGACCGGCACCATCTGCGTGCCCCTCGGCAAGGTGAGCGGGCTCGACGACGCGGCCCTCGTGCGTCACCTCGTCGAGCTCGTGCGCGAGCGCGAGACCGAACTCGTCGTGGTCGGCATGCCGTTGCTGGTCGACGGCAGCGCGGGCGAACGGGCGCGGCGCACCGAGCAGTTCCGTGCCCTGCTCGCGACGGCACTGCCCTGCCCGGTCGCGGCCGTCGACGAGAGCCATTCCACCGACGAGGCGCATGAACTGCTCAAGCAAGGCGGCATGAAGGCCGCACGCCGCAAGGAGCTGGCCGACAGCGTGGCCGCGCTGGTGATCCTCCAGCGCTGGCGCGCTGGCGCACGCTGAGCGCACGCCAGCGGCCGTCCGGCTCAGCGGACGCCCAGCACGCCGCTCACGGCGTTGGAGGCGCTGATCAGTTCGGTGGGCACCACCTCGAGCACGAGGCCCTGTGCCGAGATCGGCAGGCCTGCGAGCGCGGCGTTCGCGGGCACGTTGATCGCGAGCTCGGCGGTGCCGCTGTTGTTCGTCACCAGGTTGGCGACGTCGGGGCTCGAAAGCAGGTTGCAGCCGGCGCCAGCCGTCGGCACCAGCAGGTTGAGGGCGAACGGCAGCGATCCGCCGCTCCACGACGTGGTCGAGAAGCCCAGCGTCACGAACGGGATCGCGAGACCGCCGAGGTTGCTGAGCCGCAGCGTGTACGCCGAACCCGTCCACGGCAGCGTCGCAGCCGTGAGCTGGGTGATGCCTGCCGTGCCTGCGCAGCCCGTGCCGATGGTCGTCGCGGAGGCGAGGTTCGCGGACTGGTAGGTCCACGTGTCGCCGAGGAACGCAGTCTGGAAACCACCCCACAGGACCGAGCGCCCGAGTGCCGTCACGTAGGCGAGCGACGGGCCGGTGCGGCTCGGCGGGCCGCCGGCCTGCACACCGCGGTCGACCCAGGTGGCCACACCATCGAACTCCCACGTGCCTGCGAGCGTCCCGCCCGTGCGCGTGCCGCCGAAGATCACGTGGCGGTCGCGGAGCGGGTCGTAGGTGGCGCCATAGGCGAACAGGCCCGACACACCCAGCGAGCCGGGGCCCGCGTTGGTGGTGAGCTGGGTCCAGTTGGTGCCGTCGAACTGCCACGTGTCCGAGAGCGCACCGGTGTTGCGGCCACCGTAGTAGATCGCCTTGAGTCGCAGCGGGTCGTAGCTGAAGAAGCCGCGTGCCCGCGCGAGCGGCGACGTGGCGGGCGTGAGCTGCGTCCAGTTGACGCCATCCCAGGCCCAGGTCTCGTTGGAGTAGGCAGCGGCCGTGTTGGTCCCGTACTGCGTGTTGCCGCCGAACAGGATGCAGCGAGCCGTGAGGACGTCGTAGTACATCGCGGCCCAGCGGCGCGGCGACGGCGAGTTCGCGGGCGTCATCTGCGTCCAGCTCGTGCCGTTCCACTCCCAGGTGTCGTTCAGGTCGGGCAGGGTGCTGCTGGCGCTGGGCGAGTTCTGACCGCCGAACAGCACGTAGCGCTGGCGGCCGATGTCCCAGCACGCGGCGTAGAAGTGCCGCGCTGGCGGCAGGCCCGCAGCAGG
>JBEGVB010000079.1:0-3338 GCA_041178545.1 Planctomycetota bacterium | reverse complement strand
GATGCCGATGACAACGCCATCCTCCTTCTGTTCGCCCACGTAGAGCGTGCCGGTCACCTTGACCACGCCGGCCTTGATCTCGGTCTTCTGCCCCTCCGGCAGGGCGCAGAAGACGATCTCGTTCGTCTTCGGCGTGCCGGTGCAGCCGCATGCGTCGTTGATGAGCAGGAACTGGCTGACCTCACCGCCGCCTGGCACCTCGCGCAGCATGAAGCCGCCGACGGTCACCAACTTGTTGTCCAGCCTGGTGACCTCCTCCGGCAGCTTCATCCCCTCGACGTACTCGTACGACGCGAGCACTGCGAAGCTGGTGCGGACCGGGTCCTGGCCGGGGATGACCGCGAGCAGACCCAGGAGGAAGTGGTCGAGCTTCATGCGAGCGGGCGGATGACACCCTCGGCCGTCCAAGGGTGGTTGGGACGCGAGGGGCGGGTCAGCCCTCCACCTTGATGACCTCGACCGGGCAGTCCTTCGCAGCCTGGCGGATGTCCTCCGCCTGCTTGGCGAAGTGGGCGCCGGCATCCGCCTTGACGACGCAAGTCTGGTCGTCCTCCACGAGGAACACGTTGGGCGCGATGTCCTGGCAGAGCTTGCACGAGATGCAGCCTTCCTCGATCCAGACACGGGAGATCACGGGAGTGGTCACGGCATGCAGTGTTGGGCCAACCTGCGCGGGTGGCAAGGGTGTGCCGATTCCGTCCTCCCCCGTGCAAACCCCATGCACCGCCGTAGCATCCGCCGCGCTCCGGAGCCGTCCGGCACGCACCGTCACGCCCAGAAAGAAGAACCTCCATGTCCGTCACCCGCGCGCTGTTTGCAAGCATCACCATCGCATCCCTCGTCCTCGCCCAAGAGCCCGCTGCCAAGGCGGATGCATGGGTCCAGGACTTCGCCAAGGCCAAGGAGCAGGCTGCCAAGGAAGGCAAGGACCTGCTCATCGACTTCACCGGCTCTGACTGGTGCATCTGGTGCAAGCGCCTCGACAAGGAGGTCTTTGCCGAGGCCGCTTTCGCTGACGAGGCCCCCAAGAGCTTCGTGCTCGTGAAGCTCGACTTCCCCAGCGACGAGAGCCTCGTCACCGCGGAGATCAAGGCGCAGAACGAGAAGCTCAAGGAGCAGTACGCGGTCGAGGGCTTCCCCACCGTGTTCCTCACCGATGCCGAGGGCAAGCCGTACGCACAGACGGGCTACCAGAAGGGTGGCGCAAGCAAGTACATGGAGCACCTCGCCGAGCTGAAGGCGGCGAAGGCCGCTCGCGACGCAGCGTTTGCCAAGGCAAAGGACCAGAAGGGTGCGGACCGCGCCAAGTCGCTGGCCGAGGGCCTCGACGCGCTCGACAACCCGGACCTCGTGCTCGCGCACTACGGCGCGACGATTGACGAGATCCTCGGCCTCGATGCCGACGGCAAGGCCGGCCTCAAGGACAAGTACTCCAAGCTGAAGGACCGCTACTCCGAGCTGAAGGACCTCGCCGAACAGGAGAAGGTCGTGGCTGCGATGCAGCAGGACTTCCTGGGCATGGACCCGTCGGGCGACTGGGACGGCTTCAAGGCCAAGATGGACGAGGTGCTGGCCGCCAACAAGGGCCGCAAGACAGTCGAGCAGATGGCCACGTTCTTCAAGGCGATCGCCTTCCTCAAGGGTGGCGAGGACTTTGACAGCGCGATCCCGCTGCTGGAGTCGGCTCAGGCCATCGACAAGGACTCCGACAGGGGCAAGGAGATCGGCAAGGTCATCGCACAGGTGAAGAGGAAAAAGGCCGACAAGGCCGGCAAGACCGGCGGCGAGGAGAAGCAGGAAGAAACGAAGGAAGGAAAGAAGGAAGGCAAGGGCAACTGAGCCCGCGCACTCCTTCCCGGTGATCGACGGACGGCGCCTGCGGGCGCCGTCTTCGTTTGGGGAGTCGAGATACGATTGCGGACCCGCGTGTCGGTGGCTGCCGGTGGGCCACGACGACAGTCGCCGTAACCATGTGCATGCATCGCTCCATCGCGACTGCCATCTGGGCGCTCCTCGTGTCGATTGGCGCACTTCCCGCGCAGTCGCTCGGATGCCATGACCTCCATGGCTTGGGGCCGATCTCGCAGGAACTGCTCACGGCCGCGCCCGTCTCCGGCCGCCATGCCGTGCGCCTTGACCTCGCCACCGGCCATGTGCACGAGCAGGCGTATGGCACGTTCACGCCGACAACCGTCGTGCCGATCGCTTCGGCCACGAAGACCCTTTCGGCAGCGGTCCTGATGTCCCTCGTCGACAGCGGCCTGTTGTCCCTTGACGACCGCGTGGGTCAGTACCTTCCGGAGTGGAACATCGGCACCAGGGCGGGCATCACGTTGCGCATGTGCTTCACGCACACGTCCGGCATGGTCGCGAACCACGGGGCCATCAGCGACGAGACCATCACGTTGCGGCAGGCAGCTGCGCAACTCGCCACCGTGCCCCTCGTCGCGATGCCGGGCAGCGAGTTCCGCTACGGCGGCGTTTCGATGCACGTGGCCGGTGCCGTATGCGAGGTCGCGAGCGGACAGGCCTGGTCTAGCCTCTTCGCACAGCGCATCGCGGTGCCGCTGCAGTTGAACGCAACGGACTTCTCGGCGTTCGGCCCCACGCAGAACCCCCGCATCGCGGGTGGCGCCCAGTCCAGCCTCCGCGACTTCGCGCGGTGCATGGCGATGTTGCGAGATGGCGGAGCCTGGAATGGCGTGCAGGTGCTCTCCCCTGCGAGCACTGGGACGATGCTGACCGCGCAGACGGTTGGCATCCCCGTTGCCGGGTCACCGCACCCGTACCTCGCGCCCTACGGGATCGGCGTCTGGATCGATCGCAGGGACCACCAGGGACGTACGCTGATCGCGAGCGCCGTCGGGGCGTTCGGGTTCCACGGCTGGATCGACAGGACCCATGCCCTCAGCGGGACGTTCGCGGTCCAGTACGTGAACCAATTCGTCTTCCCCTACGTCGAGCGGATCCAGGCCGAGGTCGATGCGGCGGTCTTTCCGGCGGGACTGAGCTGCATTGGCATGCCGAGTCCGCCCTGCGCACAGGGGAGCTGGCTCAATGGCACGCACGCCGCGAACCAGGGCAACGTCGACTTCGCACTGCGCTTCGATCGTGTGCCCGCGTCGATGCCGGGCGCGCTGTTGGTCGGTGCCGTGCAGCCGCAGGGCGTGCCCTTCGCGGACCTGTCGTCGTACGTAGGCCTCGACTTCGTCTTGACCGTGCCCGTCGTTGCCGACGCGCTCGGGCGCGCGGTGGTCCCGGCGTCGCTGCTTGGCGTGCCTGCGGGGTCCACCTTCGGGATCCAGTCAGTGTGGTTGGGCAACGACCCGTGCCTCGCG